>JAKVBZ010000070.1 GCA_022448645.1 Pirellulaceae bacterium | reverse complement strand
TGGATAGGGACAAAGGGGGGCGACACAAGCTAGTTGCGAAATGGTGCTTTGTAGCCGGACAGCTGTGTCCTTCCGCAATGAAGTAGATGACCATCGATTTGAGGTGTCATGACGTGGCGCGGAACAGGCTGTCCGCAGGAAGAGTGCAGAAGAGGAAGTGAGTGGCGTTGGGCCACCCGGTACCGTGACAGGAGGGGTAGATCGCACGATGGTGTTCGGCGACGCATCCCGTATTTTGGCATCCAGAAAGGAATGAGTGATGGTGGATCCTGTTTGGTTTTGTCGACGAGCGAACATGCTAAGTATCGTTACTAGGGCTGGTAAGATCCGCTCAGACGGTAGTGTTTGGGTGATTGCCTGTTTCGTGTGCTTGTGTTCTTGGGCAGTCGGAACCTGTCGAGCTGCTGACTCGTGGCCTCAGTTTCGTGGTCCGTCCGGACAGGGGGATGCGGGTGCGGCGAATCTGCCAGACGACTGGACACATTCGGACTATCTGCTTTGGAAAACCAAGGTGCCTGGTCGAGGCTGGTCGTCTCCTGTCGTGATGGATGGACAGGTGTGGCTCACCACCGGTATCGAGATGGAAGCATCAGCGGAGCTTCGTGCGCAGCAGTTAGAGGGCGACAGATTTGCAGGTTCTAAGGAAGTGTCGCAGTCTGTAATGCTGCATGCTGTGGGCATTGACTTGCATAGCGGCACACAACTTTACAACGTCCATTTGGTCGAACTCGGCGAGCCAGTTCCGATTCACAGCTTGAATTCGTACGCGTCTCCGACTCCAGTATTAGAGGCTGGTCGACTCTATTGTCATTTTGGCCGGTTTGGTGTCTTTTGCGTGGAGATGGCATCCGGACGAATAGTCTGGCGCAATCAACTCAAAGAAACTCACAGTGTTGGCCCAGGAAGTTCACCGATTTTGGCCGGACCGCTGCTCATTCTGACCTGCGATGGATTGGAGGAGCAGTACATGGTAGGGCTGGACAAGGCGACTGGTGAGATTGTCTGGCGTACGAATCGCCCACCACTGGAAGGCGATGACACAGAAACGTTGAAGTCGTTTACAACTCCACTACTGATTGAAACTGCGAATGGACAGCAGCTTTTTTCGCCAGGAGCGCAATGGGTTGCAGCGTATGATCCTCCGTCGGGCAAGGAGCTGTGGCGAATGCGACATGGCAAAGGGTTTTCGTTGGTACCTCGTCCCGTAGAAGATGACGGTGTTGTCTATTTCTATTCGGGATTTTCGGGCCAAGGCCTATTTGCCATTCGTACCGATGGACATGACGATGTAACTGATTCACACGTCGTCTGGAACCAGCCTGATGTGGCGTCCACGCGGCCTTCTGCTGTGATTGTGGATGCTCGTATCTACACGGTGACGGAGCGGGGTATGGTTAGTTGTGTGCAAGCGGTTAACGGTGAGGTGGTCTGGCGGAAAAGATTGAGAGGAAATTTTTCTGCGTCGTTGGTGGTGTCGGGTGATCGAATCCACGCGTTTTCCGAAGACGGTGTGGTGACAATCTTTCGAACGGGTGACGAATACGAGAAAATTGCCGAACACGATCTGGCCGAACGCATTATGGCCTCACCAGCTGTGATCGGTGATTCCATACTCGTTCGCACAGAATCTCATTTGTTGAAGATTGGGAGTCCTTGAGCCACGACCGAGTTGAGAAACTTTATCCCTGGCTTGTGCACTTAGACTATTTTGCGACACGAATCTCAAAGAGCGTGGGCCAATTCTTTCCGGTAACAAATATCCTCTGTTGATCTGCGTCGTAAGCAATGCCGTTCAGCACGGCATCACGGTTTCGTCGCACGGCACGAGGCTTTAAACCGCTCAGATTGATCCAGCTCTTGACTTGGCCCGACTGTGGATCGATACGTGCAATCACATCCGTGGTCCAGACGTTGGCCCATATTTCTCCATCAATGAATTCCAGTTCGTTCAAGTCTTTTACGAAACGGCCTTGGCTGCTCACCGGGATTTTTCGAACGACCTGATAGGTGTTGGGATCCAAGAACCGTAATGTAGACGATCCGTCACTGACGATGAGGTGTTGCGTGTCGTGAGTGATTCCCCAGCCTTGGCCTTCTATTGGAAACTGTTTTTTGTGGGTGAAAGTTTCTTGATCATAGACGATTCCGATACGAGATTTCCAAGTGAGTTGAATAATTTGGCCGTTGAATACTGTGATGCCTTCGCCAAATATTCTGCGATTTAAGTTGATCTTGTGCAGGACTTTCCCAGACTCTAAATCGACCTGCCGTAGAGAGGACTTACCGTATTGGCCAGTACCCTCGTAAAGAAATCCGTTGTCAAAGACGAGGCCTTGGCAAAAAGCTTGGGGGTCATGTGGATATTCATTGACAATCTCGTAGTGCAGAACAACCGGTGCTCGTTCCCGCGCCAAAGCCCATGCCGCCACACCGCTTCCTCCCAACAGGATGGCGGCCAAGACCAACCGTCGTCGAGACCGAGGCTTAGACGGTTTGGGAACAGCCGTGTTGGTCTTTGTGGTCGGGATCGAGTCAGAATTGGATGGGGAATGATTCACACGAAAATCCGACGGTCGAAGTCCAGCGAAGAAAGTTGCCGATGGTTGGTTGAGTCAAACTGTCACCCCTCGGTAACAGCGGTCCAGGATCTGCATGGTGTGCAGGACTGGGATGGTCTGTTGTTCACGACGTAAATGAGATTCGATTTGTGTTAGGCAACCGATGTTTCCTGCAGCGACCGCGTCCGGCTTGGTGGACAAGATCGCCGTGCATTTGCGGCGACCTAACTCGGCGGCCAATTTCGGTTGTTCTATATTATACGTCCCTGCCGACCCACAGCAGATATCACCTGCGGGGACTTCGGCCAATTCGAGGTTAGGAATGCTAGCCAATAATTGGCGGGGTGGATCCTTGACTTTTTGCGCGTGTGCCAGATGGCAGGCGTCGTGGTAAGCTACACGCATGGGCTGTGGTAGGGGTGGCGGTGCTGTGGTACCCAGTTGAGTGAGAAAGACGCTTACGTCGACGACCTTTTGGGCGAAGCGTTCCGCTGCCTCCTGTTCGGGCTCGCCACGCAACCAGAGCCCATATTCATGCATGCCACTGCCACATCCGGCGGCGTTGGTGAGAATAGCATCGACGTCGTCCGGAAAGGCGAGCAGATTTTGCCGTGCGAATTGTTGAGCTTGTTGTGCCGCCCCAGTATGAGCCGCCAAAGCACCACAACAAACTTGGTGGCGAGGAATGACCACTTCCACGCCCTGAGCGGATAACACGCGTATCGTTGCCCAGTTGATGTCCGGTGCGAGAACCTGTTGGGCACAGCCCGCAAGTAACGCGACTCGCGCTCGACGTTGTTTTTCGGCCGGATAGATTTCGGGCAACGGCTGGCTTGCTTCGAGACGGTTAGGAAGCAAATCAAGCATGTCGGCTAATCGACCTGGCAGGAGACGGCGGAATGGTTTTGCCAGGCTGCCCAGACGAATCCCCCAACGAAAACGGCTGGGATAAGGTAGCGTTTCTAGTACGAAGCGCCGCATCCAACGATCTAATAAAGAACGTTGGCGAGTTGATTCCGAGTGGGCACGAAAACTGGTCAGCAGGTCTCCGTACTGCACTCCCGAAGGGCAGGCGGTGACACATCCGACACAGCCCAAACAACGGTCGGTGTACGGTGTGGTTTCGTCGAGTTCAATATTTCCCTCGAGCACTTCCTTCATGAGGAAAATGCGCCCTCGAGGGGAATCCATTTCTTCGCCGAGGAGCTGATACGTTGGGCAGACCGGCAAGCAGAAACCACAATGCACGCATGTTTGCACTGCTTCCGCCATCGGTTCGGCCAAAGGTCCCAAGTCGCCAATCGGAATGTTATGTCTCATATTAGTTCAGGAAGCACACTTGGCATTCGGGTCGAAGATGGTAAGCAGCCTCTGAGCAAACGGAGTGCTGATGGATGCAGGGATGGCACGATGGGAGGGATGATTACCACGTAACGGCAAGTACGGAAACGGCAGATCCTCCCATATGTCTGGAGATTCATTTTCGGCGTCGGGCCAAGCAATCCAGGCTAGGTTGCCTCCTACGCTGTATCGTCGAAGGATGGGCAAAGGTTGCATGGCGAGGTGCTGTTCAACTTTTTCGATTTGTTTAGATACGAGTGGCATTTTGATCAAGGTGTGGTCGGCCGGGACCCAGGTGAATTCTCGCGCATCGCGCCAGGATTGATCTTCCGTCTCACTTTCCAGGATTTCCACGTCGGAATTGACGGTTTCGGATAGGTGTTGGGTGCGTTGGTCCATAGAATCGGACAGACCAGCGATACGTAACCAGATGTGATGTGGTGGTTCCCAATCCAAACAAGTGAGGTCGAATTGAGACATGGAGAGCCGTGTCATGACGTCTGTCGCCTGAGTGATACCGTCGACATGAACTCTCAGTGTGCGGCATGCTTCGGGTGCTGGAAAGACCTTGAATGTTAATTCTGCCAAGACTCCCCACCGTCCCAGGGCTCCTACCATCAGTTTAGGCAAGTCGAAACCTGCAGCGTTCTTGACGACTTTTCCGCCGCCGAACACGACACGAGCGTCTCCCGTAATCAGTCGAACTCCCAAAAGAAAATCACGGACACCTCCGAAACGGAAACGTCCTGCGCCGGACATGCCGGCCGCAACCGTACCACCAATCGTGGCTCCAGCTTCTACGAGAGGAGGGTCGAATGGCAAAAACTGCCGATGTTCCGCCAACATGTCGACAATGTCGCGGACCGGTGTGCCAGCCAAGGCGGTAAAGGTGTATTCCGTCGGTTCGTACTGGAGCACTCCGCACAGGGCGCGTGTCGACAGATTTGCACCTGCGGAGAGGGCTGTTTTGGTACCGCCGCCGACGACCTTAACGGATGGAGACTCACGGACTGCCCGTTGAAGCTCGTCGATGGATGCTGGGGAGGGTATTGTCATGGAGTGCTTACGTCGAGAAGTTCAAGGGATGAAGGCCTGAGGTGCTTCGGCAGGCAGGGAAAACGATGGTTAGGAGAGCCGTCAGCAAGCCACTGCGTTCTCGGAGTGAATCAAACAAGATGTTCCTCCCGAATCCGCGCCATCGTTTGCAAGATAGGCTTGGCTGCGCCACTGGCGTCGATGAGTCCTCCATGGGGGAATTCATGAGGGGATTCGTCGCTCACTTGATTCCAAATCACTCCGTGGACAAATGGTTTGGCTAACAACATCGGGATCAAACGTTCGACAAAGCTGTTTTGAGTTTCGGCTGATACTACCTTATTGAGGCATGAGCGCGGTTGGATGCCGTGACGGGCCTGTGCATCTTCTTCTAAACTACTGGGAACGGTAAGGTAGACGACCAAGGGGAGACCGAAGAAACTCCAGCGGTCCAATTGGTGGCTAATTTCTACAAGATCGCGAGCATTACAGCCACCTGGCCAATAGCCCAAGTTAAGTTCCAGACCAAAGCCGGACAGTCCCAATCCAGCTCGGGCTAGGTCGCTTGCAAAATGAAGCGGAGTTAGCTCGACGGGATTTTGGGCTATTTGCTCTGCCCATGGCTGATCGAATGTGACGATGATGGGAGTCGCCCGAGAATCACTGCGCCTTATTTGTTCGATGATTCGGACCGTTAATTGTAGTTTTTGTTCTTCGGTGATACCCAAAGATCCAGCCGCGGTGAGTCGGCCGGCGCAATTCCATAAGCTGATTTTGTTCCGATAACGCTGGACCACGTGTTGTACGTAACTGGTGACATAAGACTGCAATTCGTCGAAGTCGTCTTCCCACAGGATCAACCAATCTGGAAGACCACTACCGTCG
The DNA here is from genome assembly GCA_022448645.1 of Pirellulaceae bacterium. The sequence goes on along the minus strand of JAKVBZ010000070.1, from coordinate 22,659 downwards.
ATGTTTATCAGCGGTCCGCCGATGATCCGGATTCCGTTTGCTGTACACCATTCCATTTGCTCGTCGGTGGTTTCCCAGGCATGTTGACCGGTCGATGACTCGATTTGGTTCCATGTCATTGGCACAACGGCGGCGTTCGACGTCGCACAGAGATTACTGTTCCAAGAGCTATGGATGGATTGATTGCCCAGGTTGGCGCCGAACAATGTTGGAAATCGCGTCACCTGCGCGTGTCTCACCCGAAGAGCCTGTCGGGTGTATTGATCGACCAGCGATTCCATGGTTTGCACGGACAGGCGGGTGGCCAATCCAGCATTCTCTGTGCGTTGGTCAATCCCGCAAGTTCCGGTCACTGTTTTTGAGAGTGTGTCGATGGCAGCTGTCACCCCATCTTGAATCGTATCGTTCATCTTCAACCCAGAAGACATCCAGGCGGCAAGTTGATTACGGAGCCGGTTGAGCGTCCCGCGCGCCAGTTCCACAGGCAGATCGTATGTGCCTTTCCGTTCCATCAAGCTTCCGGTCGACAGCATCAACTCGCCAAACCCTTCAACCATCCACGGAGCATAGAAGTTACCAGACTCTTGAATGTCGCGCGACAGGACCAGCAAATCCCCTTCCAAATGTGTTTGGCAGGGCCACGGCACACCATCCGTGCCAGCCATGTAGGTTCGATCGAGCATCGACTCGGGAGCCGATTTCCGTTCCGGTAACTGAAAACGAATGACACCCATGCGTCGTTTTGCTCGCATCAGCACGCACGTGATAGACGTGCTGATGCATGAGGCCTTGTGGAAAAATAGCGAAAGCAGGTTGCCGGCCCAAACCAGAGTTATCCCCTGGAATTGCGGATGACCGCCCGAGTCTAATCAAGCCAACACAAACGTTCAACGGGAAGCATGTTGACTCGATTTGGCACTGGCGACCGCTAGCCAACGAGAATGAACACAATATATAGTCTAACGAATCGTAGAAGTTATGTCTTTGCTTTACATGGGACCCACATTGCCCGAAAAGGAGTTCCTGATATCGAGCGTTGTTCTGAAAATAGATCTTTCCGTTCCCGTTCGCCATGGCAAGGCCTGTGATATCTAGGCCTTATGGGACGCTTTGTTATTGGTAAGCATAGACCGCATCAGTGCATTCGATCGGGTGCTTCCCACCGGAATCCCGGACAAAGGGCGTGGTCTGATGCAAGTCCTCACTCCGGATAGCTCACGCTCCTGGCCAGCAGATCAGTCTGAGGCTGGAAAGGGGTAGCCATCTTATGAAAAAAAACAATTTGTGAAAGGTAGGCTTGTCGAGAGCGGTGGGCACAAAGACGAAGTTTCAATGGTCTTCACGCTCCTTTGGCCTTGGTAGTGAAATGACTGCTGGCGTATCAGTGCTGGCGAAGGTTGCACTCAGGGGGCCTGGTTGTTTTTTTGTTCTCGCGTTTTGTGTGGGAGCGAGGGCTAAGCGAACTTGCTCTTCTTGTCCGAGCCGAGAAAGCCCTGGTCTTGTTGAGTGAGACGCGCAGGACGGGCCCTGGCTCGTCCTGCAGCTATCTGCTGGGCACATTTTTGACGGCAGTTCCTCGCAGCGATCTTGATGATAGCTGAGACCGATGTTCGAAAACCATCTTTCGGTTCTAGCGTTCTCGTGTTGCCTGCGGTGCCTGCGGTGATCGCATGCAGCAACGGTGAAATATTCGGGCTGGACACTTCCAGACTGATTCACTAACCTCCGGCCCTCTTCTCAACAAGAACGTTCTTGTTTTCCTTTTTGTTCGGCCAATATTCCGCGCTCCCAGTGCCTTTTGATAGTGCGCTATGAATACGTTTGCGCAATCACGAAGCCTCATATTGCCGGTGGCGATCATCACCAGTGTGCTGGTGATATTGATCCCACTGCCGACGATTTTGATGGATCTGTTCTTGGCCGCCAATATCACTCTGGCGGTGATTGTCCTGCTCACCACCATATACGTACGAACTCCGCTTGAGTTCAGTGTGTTTCCGTCAGTGTTGTTGGCTTCGACGTTAGGGAGGTTGGTTCTGAATGTCGCGTCGACGCGACTGATCCTGACTAGAGCAGAATCGGATGGGTTGGCAGCTGCTGGTGGTGTGATACAAGCTTTTGGCGAGTTCGTCGCGGGGGACTTGATTGTCGTCGGACTCATTATTTTCATCATCATTATCGTGATTCAGTTTGTGGTGATCACGAAAGGTGCTACTCGAATCAGTGAAGTTGCAGCTCGATTTGCCTTGGATGGTATGCCGGGCCGGCAGATGGCCATCGATGCAGATTTGAATGCTGGGATCATTGATGAAAAGGAAGCTCAACGGCGTCGCGCCGAGATTACAGAGCAGGCAGACTTTTACGGGGCCATGGATGGTGCCAGCAAGTTCGTTCGAGGGGATGCGATTGCCGGGATCATTATCACATTGATCAATATTGGTGGCGGACTGTTCATTGGGGTTTTTGAGGCGCAAATGTCCTTCGTTGACGCCGCCTCGCAATTCACGAAGCTGACGATTGGAGATGGGTTGGTTACTCAGGTTCCAGCTTTTCTCATATCTCTAGCTGCTGGTTTGCTTGTAACTCGCAGTACCAAGCGGATGGACTTGCCGACAGAGTTTCTTGGGCAGCTCTTTTCTCGTCCACAGGCTTTGTTGGTTGCTGGTGGTTTCTTGGCTGTCCTGGTGTTTACTAGGCTGCCTGCCGTCCCTTTGTTGGTCATCGGTGGAAGCTGTGTGGCTTTGGCCATGCTGGTTCGGCAAGAGAGGCGTCGTGAAGGTTTGCGGGCTGAGGCGGTGCGGGAGGCTGAAATGCAGCAGGCCACGCATGTCGAAGAGCGGATCGAAGACTTCCTTGTGATCGATCCGATGGAGGTTGAGTTGGGTGTGGGGCTGATTTCTATGGCTGATCCGGAAAAAGGTGGTGATCTGTTGCAGCGGATCACTGGTGTGAGGAGGAATGTCGCCGCCGAATTGGGCGTTATTCTTCCCAAGGTTCGGATTCGTGACAACATGGGGATCGGGGAAAACGAATATCGTATTAAGATCGCCAATAATATGGTGGCCAATGGAGAGGCCCTGGCAGGCTATTTGCTCGCTATGGATTCCGGTATGACTCGCGGTCAGTTGAATGGCATTCCGACCCGGGATCCTGCCTTCCATCAGCCGGCTATGTGGATCCAGGCGGTCGAGCAAGACCGTGCGGAAATGCTGGGGTATACGCCCGTTGAAGCCGCAGCCGTGTTGGCGACTCATTTGCAGGAGGTCGTGAGGCAGCACGCCGGAGAACTGTTGACGCGAGATGCCACACGACATCTTTTGGATGAACTGAAGAAGAGCTCGCCTGCCGTGGTGGAAGAGCTTATCCCGGGAACCATGAAATTAGGTGAAGTGCAGCAGGTGCTGCAAATGTTGCTGAATGAGGCGGTGTCCATTAGGCAGTTGGGGATTATCTTGGAGACGTTAGCCGATTACGCGGGCAAGACGAAGGACCCGATTTGGTTGGTGGAATATGTCAGGCACCGTTTGGCGCGCACTATTTGTACGCAGTATCGCGACGAACAGGATCGTGTTTACGTTGTGACATTGGATCCAGCTTTGGAAGATCGGATTAGTGCAGGTATTGAGCACACGGAGCGAGGGCTGTTCATCCGGATGTCTCCACAGGCCATTGATGTGACGTGTGATCAAGTATTTGCCGAATTGGAAAACTTGGTGCAAGCGGGACATCGGCCGGTCGTGCTTGTTAGTCCTCAGATTCGGCCCGGATTCCGGCAACTCATTTCAGCTAAGCTGCCTAAGGTGGTGGTGTTGAGCTACAACGAAATGACACGCGACACACAGATCGAATCGGTCGGGATGGTGAGTGATGTCATGCCAGAAATGGTTGGCAGTTGAGTGAATAGGGATTGGACAAAAGCATGGAAGTAAAGACATTTCGAGCCAAAACGATGCAGGCAGCACTGGCTATGGTCCGGCAAGAGCTGGGGCCGGACGCAGCTTTATTGCATACGCGCCAGGTTCCTAGCGGTATCCTGCCTTGGCTGACAGGTTCCAGGGAGATTGAGGTGGTGGCCTCGACCGAGGTGAAGGTGCCTCGGAGAATGCCAGAGTCGAATTCGGCTTTGCCTGCCTCTGGGGCTAGGGTGCCGGGTGTCGAGGTGCAGGACTATCGGTTGCAATACCGTGACGACGTCAAGTGTCAGTTAAACGACCTGCAGTCTCTTGTTGAACAGCTCTGTCAGCGCGATCAGTCTCAAGTCTCGCGGGTCATGCCGGATTCGACCTTCAGGTTGTTTACTCGATTGATCGAGGCAGGTATCGACGAGTCTTTGGCGCGAACATTTATCGACGAGTTGCAGGCTGAAATGGATCCGGGTGAGCTCCATGGCGAGCAGGAGGTTGCCGTCCGGGCGGGGCAGAAAATCGAAGCGGGTATTCGTGTCACGGGTCCACTCGTTGCTGGTTCTGGGGAAACTCGTTTGGTTGCTCTTGTGGGGCCAACCGGCGTGGGGAAAACGACAACGATTGCCAAATTGGCTGCGAATTACCACCTGCGCGAAAACGTCAAGGTCGGTTTGGTAACTGTGGATACCTATCGTATCGCGGCAGTCGACCAATTGAGGACCTATGCCGAAATTATCGACTTGCCCATGGAGGTAGTAGCTACGCCTCATGAGATGCGGGCTGCGATGGAGCGGTTACAGGGTCTGGAGCTCATCTTAATGGATACTGCTGGGCGAAGCCCTCGCGATGATATAAAAATCCAAGAACTGAAAGCGATTCTTTCCGAAGCTGAACCGGACGAAGTTCACTTGGTGTTGAGTAGCACCGGAAGTGCCAGCAGTTTGCTGCAATCCATGGAGCGATTTAGTGTTGTCGGAACGACTGCTTTATTGCTTACCAAACTGGATGAGTCGATGGGGATGGGGCATTTACTGCCCTTGTTGCACAACGGTCAACTGCCGCTTAGCTACCTTACGAACGGTCAGGACGTGCCGGATGATATTGAAGCAGCTGAGTCGCAGCGGATCGTCAAGTCAATCCTTCCTGTGGAATCGAAGGCAGGTCACCCATGAGAGACCAGGCATCCGAATTGCGCAGCTTGGTGAGCGGCACTGTCGCCAAGTGGACTGATTCTGTGGGCAGTCCGCCTTGCATGGCTGTGTTGTTGGGAGCTCGCGGCGGCGTCGGTACTACAACTTTGTCTGTCAATACGTCTGTCGCCTTGGCACAACTTGGGCATCGGGTCGTTTTGGTCGATGCGCACTTAGGGCGTTCCGACATTGCGCCCATGTGCCGGATTCGTGAGCAATATGGGGTGTTTGACTTGTTGGCCGCACGACGTGATATTCATGAAGTATTGGAGCCCGGGCCGTTGGGAGTTCAGGTCCTTCCCGGTACTTGGGGAGCGGCAGACTCAACGGAACTGTCTGCCTATAGCAAGCAGCGGCTGGTGTCTCGCTTGCTTACTCTTGGGCCCTATGCCGATTGGATCATTGTGGATGCGGGCAATCAGTCAGGACCGCTGTTGAACAGTCTGTGTCAAGCTGCCCAGACGGTTTTGCTGGTCACTAGTCCGGAAACCATTTCAGTGATGGATGCCTATGCCACTATCAAGACATTGATTCGTGAAAGCTTCGCACCGACCCTTCAGCTTGTTATTAACCAATCTGCGAGCGAATCGGTGAGCCAGGACGTCCAGTCTCGGATTGCCACTTCCTGTGAACGATTTTTGCGTTTTCCGGTGAAGCCCGCCACGATTGTGCCTCTGGATGAACAGGTTGGCGCGGCAGCTGAGTTAGGCGTTTCGCTGATGACGAAGGCTCCCGTTAGTCGGGCGGCACGTGCGGTTGAGCTTTTGGCAAATGCGCTCGCGGCAGACTATGAAAAGGGGCAGCAAGCGACGCGTTCGACCGAACGATTCGATGCTTCCAAAGAAAAACAGCCTCCACAACCACACAGCTTGCCCCGCGAGCAAAGGGCCTCCTTATGATGAGTGGCACGAGACACGACAGGCATTTTAAAAAACGTTACCAGCTGGTCCTTGGGATTACGCCACAGCGGTATCTGGGAGCTGTCGTAGGTAAACTAGCTGGATGTTTCGGTCGGGAAAATTGGGGTACCTATTGTGAAACTATGCCGTCACATCGATTTTATTTAACTTCGGCCGACAGTTTGACCGATACCCATGAAGCAGCGTCGTCGTGCCATGTATGCGAACGTGGTGCGAGGAACACCGACGTCGTCACCAAGGGAATGGTCCAGGATGGGTGGAAATTACGCTGGCATTCTGGGCCTGGTTGCATTCTTAACCACGGTGACGCGCGGTTTAATCCACGGGGGTGGCACGGAATCAACAATCAAATTTGCCGTGATTAACCTCATCTTATTTGCCGTCATCGGATTATTGCTTGGCCGAACCGCGGAATGGAACATTGGGGATTCGCTCCGTTCGCAGTTGCGTTCTCGCTCTGATGACATGAACCCTTTATCCACCAGAACACGGGAGACTACAGGGCCTCCACAACCACAATGACAAGTCCGTTAGTCGACGAGCTGGATATCGTTAACAGCCCGTCGACTTACCGACTCAACAGGATGTTGAAACGGTCGACAATGACGTGACCCTTACAGGGACGTCGTAGTCACAGGCTGGGTCCCTGATGGAGACTCAGTCTGTCGTTTGCTACCGAAGTAGTACTGATATCACGGAGGATGGCATGGCGCTGACGCTGGCACCGAAAAGGACACCTAAGGCGGAGATGGATCCGATCTGGCTTGAATATAAAAAGGATCAAACGAATCAGCTTCTTCGAAACCGTCTGATGGAAGAATACCTGCCGCTGGTGAAATATAACGGCGAACGGATCTGGGCGCGGCTGCCGGAAGGCGTCGAATTAGATGACCTGATCTCAGCAGGCGTATTTGGCTTGATGGACGCCATCGACGCGTTCGACTTGTCACGAGGTGTTAAGTTTGAAACCTATTGTGTACCACGTATTCGTGGCGCTATGCTTGACGAGCTTCGCACGATGGACTGGGTTCCTCGTCTTGTACGTTCCAAGGCGAGTAAACTGGGCGAGGCTACCAAAACTTTGGAGGCACGCCTGGGTCGGCGCCCAACAGAGCAGGAGCTGGCATCGCATATGGAATTGAGCGTCAAAGAGTTGGAGAAGATGATTCTGGACGCCAATGCTGTGAATCTGATCAGCTTGAACAAGAAATGGTACGAGACGGATAGCTACAAGGATGTGCGTGAAATCGACATCCTTGAAGACAAAAAGGGCGAAGACCCCACTCGTCGAGTGCAAAAGAACGATTTGATGCGGTTGGTGACGAAAGGTCTTAATCGTAATGAACGGCTGATTATCATTCTCTACTATTATGAAGAACTGACCATGAAGGAAATTGGCGCCACGCTGGATCTGAGTGAAAGCCGCGTGAGCCAGATGCATAGTAGCATCGTGAATCGCCTGCAGGGTCAGTTAGGTCGCCGGCGACCCGAATTCGGTACATGATCCTGGTTGCGGTTGATTGGATCGTGTTGCGTCGTGGATGCGTGTCGGTTCTTGGACAGGATGACAGGTGACCACCCCCCGATGGGCATCCAGCAGGTTGCGCATTCATAGTGGGTTACTTCCGGGAGTATTTCCACAGAGCTGGATCAAGCAGCAGCTCAGGTGACGCCTTGGGTTCATAGGGTTCGTTGCGGGCACAGGGTCAAGTCTGTGTGATCGCAGCAATGCCATGTTCCAGGTCGAATGGACGATCACCAGATAAGCGTGCGGCCATGCACGCATTGGTTTAGCCCGGCCTGCGTTCCCGCAGGTGCTCCTTTAGATTTTGCATCAATGCTGTCGTTTCAGCTGACCAGTTCTTGAAAACGTTCCACTGCTTGTTCGATATTCGCACGACTGTTGAAGGCACTTAAGCGAAAATACCCTTCACCGCTGGCGCCAAATCCGCTTCCAGGAGTGCCGACAAGGTGCGATTTTTCGAGCAACGTATCGAAGAAATCCCAGCTGGATTTTCCGCCAGGAGTCTGTAACCAGACGTAGGGTGCGTGAACGCCTCCGTACACGGTAACGCCCACGGCGGTTAAGCCTTCGCGAAGTAGGCGAGCGTTTTCTAGGTAGAAAGCAACTAAGTCGCGGACTTGTTTTTGGCCATCGTCCGAATAGACGGCTTCGGCCGCTCGTTGCACGATGTACGAGACGCTATTGAATTTGGTGCTTTGGCGTCGATTCCAAAGGCTGTGTAAGTCTTGTGGTTCACCAGAGGAGGTATATCCCATGAGTGATTTGGGGACGATGGTGGTCGCACAGCGGACTCCGGTGAATCCCGCGTTTTTGCTGAAGCTGCGGAATTCGATGGCCACTTCTTTAGCACCATCGATCTCGTAAATCGAGCGGGCGATGTGATCGTCGCTAATGTAAGCTTCATAGGCCGCATCGTAGAGGATGATGGCTCGATGTTCGCGAGCATAGGCTACCCATGCTTTCAGAACATCTTTAGACACCACGGTGCCAGTAGGATTGTTGGGATAGCAGAGGTAAATTAAGTCGACGTGTGTGGTTGGGATCGCAGGAACGAAGTCGTTTTCGGCTGTTACAGGTAGGTAAATTAACCCCTCGTAACGGCCTCCGTCATCGGCCGCACCCGTGCGCCCTACCATCACATTGGTGTCGACGTATACGGGATAGACCGGGTCCGTGATCGCGACGACATTGTCAGTTCCAAAAATGTCGAGGATATTGCCAGAATCGCATTTCGAGCCATCCGACACGAATATTTCATCGGCGGAAATGTCGATTCCTCGATTTTGATAGTCATGGGCAGCGATGGCTTCGCGCAAAAAGTCATATCCCTGTTCCGGGCCGTATCCGCGAAACGAATCGTGAGTGCTCATCTCGTCGACTGCCGTGTGGAGTGCAGTGACAATCGCAGACGGAAGTGGTTCCGTGACATCCCCTATTCCCAAGCGAATCACGTCTGCGTCTGGGTTCGCTTCGCAGAACGAACGCACACGCCGGCCAATCTCGGGAAATAAATAACCAGCTTTCAATTTGAGGAAGTGGTCATTGATTTGAGTCATGATGAAGCCTTCACTGCAGGGAACGATGACGTTGCTAGTTCGTTCGGGTCGATAAGTTGAAACAAATGGTGCACCATCATACCAAAATGCGACTACGAAGGGCAGCGGCTTCAAGCAGCGGCGTAGGAGATCACGGTCAAACGGCCTGAGATTTGTCGTTCCGTCCTGTATGGCCTGGTCTGAATCGCTGGTGCTGACCGAGGGCCGAAATGTCCCGGGACCTCGACTTTGGCAGCTGAGTCACAATGTCAAGCAGCAGAACGGGGAGGTGGTTGCCTGCCTGGTGGCATCCCATGGCGACTGAGTTGGCTTGAAATGGAACGGGTGTGCAGTAGGTATCTTATCTGTTCGTTCTGGTTGCAGGTTGGGAGAACGGTTTTTTCTATTGCCTGAGACGTCTTTTGCTGCTTGGTGAGTTCCCATATTGAGTACGTGATACGCGGGAAGTAACGCTGGAGTACCATCAAGTCCTCAAGGCAGCACAATACACATTGCAGCGGTTTCCGCATCTGGCGGTGAGGGCATGCACTTCCTAGCTCTGGTCCGCAGTGAGAGTTACTTAAAGGATCCGGAGTGCTTGCCCGAAATAGAGGGCCGTCGTATGATGTGGGCGTGGTCAGTAAAGATACAAAAGACAGGCGTTTCGGATTTATCGGTGCCGGCCGTATGGCGCGTGCATTGGCTGGTGGATTCTGCCGGAATGGTCTGATCGAGCCAGCTTCGATCTGGGCCGCCGACCCTGTTGAAGAAGCCAGGCTGGGATTCGTCCAAACGGTTCCTGGTGTCCAAACGGTTGCTGACAATCGGGAAGTCGTGCAGCAAGCCAGTGTCGTGGTACTTTCTGTCAAGCCGCAGCAAATGGACTCCGTGATGGAATCGCTGCGAGAAGTGGTCACACCAGATAAGTTATTTTTGTCCATTGCCGCAGGCATCACCTTAGAACGTTTGACTCGCGGCTTGGGCACTGATCGCTGCATTCGCATCATGCCCAATACTCCCTGCCTTGTCGGCCGGTGTGCGGCGGCCTATGCGAGTGCACCGGGCGTCAACGATGAAGAAATTCAGCTCGTTCATCAGTTACTTGATTCGGTGGGTGTTGCGATTGCCCTAGAGGAATCGTTGCTGGACGCTGTTACAGGGTTGTCTGGTTCTGGCCCAGCGTTTGTTTACCAAGTGATCATGGCCCTGCGCGACGGGGGTGTGCAAATGGGGCTATCAGATGACGCAGCGTCCTTGTTGGCCGCACATACCGTTTTGGGCGCTGCAGAAATGGTCATTCAGTCGGGACGTGATCCAGCCGACTTGACGAGGGATGTTACCAGTCCGGGTGGCACAACGCTGGCCGGACTGCAGGTTTTGCAAGAGCGAAAACTGCATGAAATCGTCATGGGGGCCGTTCAGTCGGCTACCGAGAGGTCCGTTGAGTTGGGACGTGGAACGAACTGAAAATATGATTGTGTCCAGATACTCACAGTTGATTCGAACAGCCCGGGTTGTTCTTGCGATGCGTCTTGGAGATTCCCACCAACTTCAACGTTTTGTTTTCCTTGCGGGGGTTCGTCATGGCGGATAATTTTTGTAAGATCGACGATAAACACGTACCGCTCTTTCGTGTTATTTGGGTCTCCGAGGTGCCACATTTTTGTGGGAACCCGGAGTGCGAACAGGAGGGGCGATACGAAATCCGATTAGAGCAAGGTGAGTCGGTATGGGGAAATCGTGAGGAGCGGGACGCCACACTCACAGCCTTGGAGATTTGGCAAGGAGGAACTGCTGCCGGTGACGAGGATTGGGGTTGAGTAAACTTTTGATGCGAGGAAATGAAATATCATGTCGCTATTCGAAAACGACGAATATCGTTGGCGAGAGACTTACTTCGTCATGATGACGCCGGATTCTCGGCCCATGGCCGAAGATGTTCGTGCGGCTCTCAAACAAGTGAACCGACGGTATGAATTAGGTGATCCGCGGACCAATGAAACAGGTCAGTTGGAATCGTTGACGCTGTTTTCGCCAGACGACAACGCGGCCATGGATATTACCTACATCGAAGGAGACGAAGTCGTCGAGCAGATCAACGAGATGATCGATGATATGAAACGCTCAGCCACAACCGACGAAGAGCGACAGCTGGTTCGGCAGTTACCCGGTTGCACTGCCCGGTTAGATGTCTATCACTTCGAAAAACTGAGTTTTATAGGAAGCGATGACGAAGAGGAAGAGTTCCTGGATCCGGGTGCGCTGCTCATCGTTCTGGAACACTTGGCGGATCTTTGCCGAGGTATCGCCGTCGACCCGCAGTCTGGGTCAGTGGTTACTTGACGAGGCTTGTTCGTGGTGTAGATGCCGATCCATTCAGTTGGTTAAAGGGATCGTCGCTGCCAATCTTTCTCTTTACTGCCCTTTCACGGCGTTTGTCTGTTCCGTCTTTGATTTACCCCCGGGAAAGTCAAGCGCGACAGTCACCAGGTGGCACAGGCAGGATACCGCACTTTTTTTGATTGGGTTCTCAGGATCCGCCACTTTGTGGTCTCGAGGGGCGGTGGAGAAGACGCCAGCGGAGGAGCGGCGGGTGGTTCCTTGAACACTGCTTCCAAGCGATTAGATGGTGTCCCCTTGTGGCAAACGATGGCTTAGCGATAGATTTGAAGCGAGTTTCCAAAGGTATCCATCGGAGATTACCATGTCCACGTCGCCGTCGTTAGAAGTTTTGGATTCGGGCCATGTGGATCGCAGTGAATCGGCTTTCGCAACGCCCGTATTGTTAGACAGCGGCGATGTCCTGTGTGGGTATAGCGCGGGAGGTGGGGCTCATGCAATGGGTGGCACGCATTGCTCCATTTCGCGTGATGGCGGTCAAACCTGGCAGTATCGAAGTGTGGTTCTCGCTGGCGTCGACGATCCACCTCGCTTCAATCATCTGCGTTTGAGCCGAACCACCGAAGGTGCAATCCTGGCGTATGGGCAGCGCGACGGAAAAGAGTTGCGGGATGGAGAATTGCAGCGGGTGAATCCCGAAATTGTTTTTTGCCGATCGGACGACGAAGGCCAAACATGGTCGGAGCCCGCGGTGATCCCCAGCCCCATTCCTGGTCCCTACGAAGTTTCTAATCCGTTGGTCGTTGTGTCGGACGGGCGTTGGCTGGGGCCTGCTGCTACCTATCATGATGGCCTGTATGGTGAATTGGTAGTGTTACACGAGACGTCAGACGAGGGCCGCACGTGGCCCTCGTTACACACCATCTTCGAGCATCCCGGAAAGCGAGTTGGTTTTCTTGAACAGAAAGTGATCGAATGCCAACCCAACCGTTTGTTGGCCATCGCTTGGCGACAGGACTATCAAGCGGACGTCGATCTGGACAACGCGATTAGCTTTTCAAGTGACGGGGGTCGGTCTTGGAGTGAGCCGTTGGCGACCGGTGTCCAAGGACAAACCATGACGCCTGTCTGGCTGGGCGACGACCGATTCTGCATCCTTTATAATCGCCGAGTGGGACAGCAAGGCGTACGGATGTGTTTGGTGCGGGCAAACGAGTCGGAGTGGACCATAGATTTCGAGGACATGTTGTGGGATGCTCAGTCCGAGTTTAACCTAACAGCCGATACGAGCAGTAATGATGAGATTCCAAATTTTAAATTTGGGTATCCAATGGGAATACTGCTCGACGAGACGACGATTTTGACAACGCATTGGTGTGTGGAAGAGAAGCGATGTGGCATCCGCTGGAGCCGCGTGCGAATTAATCACTGACAACATGGTGATACGGGGGTGACCCGCATTCTCGATGAAGAAGGTCTGTTTGATCAATGTGGCAGGTTTGACACCTCACGGGGTGAAATTCGCGCCACGCATTTCGCAGATCTCCTCTCCCCGGCCGTTCCGCAGCCCGCTGCCGGCCGTCACTTGTACGTCTCAAGCGACCATGCTTACCGGGCTGTCACCAGCCAAGCATGGAATTGTGGGTAATGGATGGTATTCTCGCTCCACGGGAGAGATTCGCTTTTGGCAACAGTCTAATGCGCTGTTGGCTGGCGAAAAGGTGTACGACAACGTGCGAACTGCCAAAATGTTCTGGTGGTTTAACCAGGGGGCGGACGTGGAATGGTCGGTGACTCCCAAGCCGCACTACGGTTGTGACGGATCAAAGGTGTTCGACATCCTGGACCGTTCTGGCTGTCAGCTTCAAGAACAGTTGGGCCCCTTTCCGTTTCAGGCATTTTGGGGGCCGCTATCCGGGATCGAATCTTCACGTTGGATCGCCCGTGCCAGTCAGGTCGTGATGCGTAAACACAGGCCGGAGTTGACGCTGGTCTACTTACCCCATCTGGACTATGACTTTCAGAGGTGTGCCGAGCATTTGCCCGATCGCATTGTGGAAGTGGATGAATGTGCCGGTTGGGTGATAGATGCCGCTGAGGACATTGGCGCTGAAGTGATCGTGGTATCGGAATACGGTCTGGTTCCGGTGTCCAAGCCCATCATGATTAACCAAGTGTTGCGAGAGGCTGGTTTACTGACGGTGCGCTCGGGACCTTTTGGTGAGATGTTAATGCCGCTCGATTCCCAGGCGTTTGCTGTTGCCGATCACCAATTGGCGCATGTGTATGTGAACGGTGTCGATCTGCAAGAGGTGAGGTCGCTCTTGGAGAACGTGCCCGGTGTGGATGCTGTGGTAGATCCGGGAGAAGTGGAACTGGATCATCCCCGTGCGGGGAATCTTGTCGCTTTGGCTGAGCAAGATGCATGGTTCGCATACTACTACTGGCTGGACGCTTCTCAGGCACCCGATTTTGCTCGCACCGTCGATATTCATCGTAAGCCGGGCTACGACCCATGCGAACTATTCATGACTTCGCGATGGCGCGCCGCAGCACGTTTGCTGCAGAAACGCATTGGTTTTCGCTATCGCATGGATGTCGTTCCTCTTGATCCGAGTCTGGTTCAAGGTAGTCATGGATTGCGTCCGTCTCCAGAGAAGGGACCGGTGATCGTGGCGGAGCACCCGCCAGAGACCATGCAAGATCTCGCAGAGCAACTGCGGCGAAAATGGAATTAGTCCAGTTGATTGCGGGACAGTAGCTCGAAGTCCACTCTTTACTGGCTGTCGGCCGCAGCTGGGAACTTGAGGCCGGATCAAGATCGCTTGCCTTGTCGGAACAAAGATTAGGGGTGCACAATAGGGGTAGCCGTCGTCCTCATGGAAGAGAAACACAGAACCTCGAACTGAGAACCGCACTTCCGTGCTTGTTCTAGGCTACGTTGCTCATCCTCAGGCTGGCTAAACAAGAATTCGGTTCCAGGATTCTTGTTCGACCGACCGAGCGGATACCGGCCGGCCATAGAAGTAACCTTGCGCCATTTGGAAGCCGATTTGGCAACACGTCTCGTGTTCTCCTTCGGTTTCGATGCCTTCAGCCAACGGGACGATTTCCAGGTCCAAAGCGATGTCTACCAAGCCCTTGAGCATACGTTGGTTAGGAGCTGGTGCTTTGTCAATGTTCCGTATCATGTGCATGTCGAACTTTAAATAGTCAGGGCGAACGGTTACGAGTTCCGAGAGTCTCGACTGGCCCGCTCCAAAATCGTCATATGCCAATTGCATATTGAGTACGTCGAGAGCGACGCGGAGTTCTGCCATTTGTTTCTGGTCTGTCACGGCCGATTCGTGTATCTCCAGCGTGATGAGCGGTTTGGGAAACAGCTGTCGCAGTTCTCTTAACGATTCCAGTAATCCGGAGTCCACTACCTCTATCGGGTGTGTATTCACAAACAGGTTGAGAGTCTCAGGAAACCCGCGGCTATTGGCAATTCCGTGCATCCGGAACAGGCGGCTCAGTTCGGCTTCGAGGTTCAACTGGCTGGCAGCCAGAAACATGTCTTTGGGAGTTTCCAGGCCGTAGAGGTTGCTGCGCCCTAGAACTTCGTAGCCGATTGTCTTGCGAGTGGGAAGTGTCACCAGTGGCTGGAAGTACGGAATGACGGCTTCTCGTTCCATTAGACGATCGAATTGCATCAATGAAAATGCTAAGTCGCAGACGCCGGTGCTGGAGACGGTCGCATGACGCTGCAAATCAACTGTTTCTTGGCAAATGCGGAAAGCTATGTCGGCGAATTGAATCAGGTCGCCTTCCCTCAGCACTACATCGGAGCAGACGGGGGCGCCGTTGACATAGGTGCCATTGGTGCTGCCTAAGTCTCGTAATATGAGTTGATCCGGGTCGATGACGATTTCGGCATGTTGCCCAGACACGGTATTAAATGGTAGGCAGAGAGACACATCTGCTTGACGCCCGATGATGAATGGGCTGACTGCGATCCGACGATACTGGATGTCGTCTTCGGGACGCAAACGACCCTTCAGACCCCAATGGCCGGTGAGTGTAGGCTCTTCGTGTTTGCCGAATTTTGTCATCAATCGTTTCCCAGATGGCGGGAAGTTGCCTGTCGTGGACGATGTCCGTAGAGTTTTTTCAACGCGGAAAACCCGTGGACGTAATATAAATTTAGCACGTTGCCAAGCCGAAACCGCACGAATCGGTTGCCTAGAATCAATATTCGTGTTCGGCTCCACACGGGCGCACCACCGCCGGACAGAAATGCCGGAGATAGCAGTTGTGATGACGAGAACTAGCTGGATTTCGCGGAGAGTGCCGCCAGTATAAGATAGATGAGGGTTGGCTTGCTCTTGTCGATTGGTATGGTCGTGACGGATGGATGCGTGCGTGGGGAGCACCTGTGTGAATTGGATCGGGCTAATTGCTGGCAAATCGTCGGCGCTGGCCCAATGCCAGTCTGCTAGAAGAGATAACGGATCGGATACCAAAAAGAGCAATATGGGGCGCTAGCCACAGGCAAATCACAGTATAGAATTCGTCCCGCTGTCATACCCGAGGCGAACATTTGCGGCTGCCAACGCCTTAAAACATTGATTCCAATTCCTTTAGTTTTCACCATACGAGTTTTTTGTGAACGCCTCTGATCCTGAGCCTGGCATGTGTGAGATGATCGAGCCAAGAGGTCCTGTGGTAGGTAGCATCCGTCCTCCAGGGTCCAAGAGTATTACCAACCGTGCGCTTGTCTGTGCGGCGTTGGCTGACGGGACATCTCGTCTGTCCGGTGTCCTTGCCAGTGAGGACACTGCCGTGATGGTCGAATCTTTGCGGCGTCTCGGTTTTTCGTTGAGCCACAACGTGGATGCAGGTGTGTGTGAAGTGACAGGATGTGGAGGGCGTGTGCCGTGTGAATCCGCAGACCTGTTCGTGGCCAACAGCGGTACGACCGTTCGATTTCTCACTGCCCTGGTGACTTTGGGACAAGGCCATTTTCGGCTGGACGGAATCCCTCGAATGAGGGAGCGACCGATTGTCCACTTGCTACGGGCGCTGAACGGTCTGGGGGCGAATGCCCGAAGTGAGTTGGACACCGAATGTCCACCTGTTGTGGTGCAGGCTGCTGGTTTGCCGGGAGGTACGACCACGGTGGCGGGTGACATCTCCAGCCAATACCTGAGCGCGATGCTCATGGTATGCCCTTTTACGAAATCCGAGACCGTCGTGCACGTGGAAGGTCCGCTTGTGTCGACTCCGTATGTAGCCATGACCTTGGAAGTGATGCGTGATTTTGGCGTGACGGTATCCCAGGACAGCCTTCACGAGTTCCGTTTTCCGTCAGGCGTCGCATATCGTGCCACCCAATACGACATCGAACCAGATGCTTCGGCGGCCAGTTACTTCTGGGCTGCAGCCGCCGTGACGCAGGGGAAGGTCCTGGTGGAGGGACTCACGGCCGACGCCCTCCAAGGGGACGTGCGGTTTTGTGATTGCCTGGCACAAATGGGTTGTCAGGTAAAGTATCTTCCCACCGGTATTCAAGTCACCGGAAGTCGTCTCAAGGGTATCGTTGTCGACATGAATGACATCAGCGACACCGTGTTGACCCTGGCGGTCGTCGCGTTGTTCGCCGAAGGACCGACGACCATTCGCGGAGTAGGACACATCCGACATAAAGAAACCGATCGCATTGGCGATCTGGCCCGTGAACTGCGAAAACTGGGGGCCAAGGTGCATGAGCTGGAGGATGGTTTGCAGGTCATCCCGGGAACCATGAAACCGGCAGTGATTGACACGTACAACGACCACCGTATGGCGATGAGCTTCGCGATTGCCGGACTTTGCCAATCGGGCGTCGCAATCAACGATCCTGGTTGCACTGCCAAAACTTATCCTGGTTTTTTTGATGACTTGCGAAAATTGGCAAAAGGGTGAACGATGTCTACCTGGCAGGAGCTCAACGACAACGTGATTGCGTGCCAGCAATGTCCACGTTTGATCGAACACTGCCAAGAGGTCGCTCGAGTGAAACGCCGAGCCTACATAGATTGGGATTACTGGGGGCGTCCGGTTCCGAATTTCGGTGATCCTCAGGCCCGGTTGTTGTTAGTGGGTTTGGCTCCCGGGGCTCACGGTGCGAATCGTACCGGACGGATGTTTACGGGAGATCGAAGCGGCGACTGGCTCTATCGAGCGCTACATCGAGCCGGTTTTGCGAACCAAGCCGAGTCCGCCTCGCTGGATGATGGCCTCCGACTGCATCATTGTGCCATTACTGCCGTCTGCCATTGTGCGCCTCCAGGAAACCGACCACTGGCAACCGAACTAGACCATTGCGCACACTGGTTCCACGAGACCTTGTCGCTGGTTCCCGCCAAGGTCATTGTGGCGCTGGGGCAGATCGCCTGGCAAACGGTTGTCAAGTACAGTCTGAAAGAAGGCTGGATCACGGGCAAACGCCCGCGGTTTGGCCATGGAGCTGAAGTTGCTTTAACGGAGTCCCGGTGGTTGCTAGGGAGTTATCACCCGAGCCAACAAAACACATTCACCGGTCGACTGACGGAATCCATGCTGGATGCTGTCTTTGCTAGTGCCAGGCGGCAGATTGATGGCTAGCCGACAAATCAGGCTCATGCGGTAAAAGCGTTACAACCGATACAGGTGACTGCGTGTCACTATGCGCAAAAAAAGCATTGGAATCGAGAGGAAACTGCCAGGCTCGATAAACGTAGTCGAAGGTGGCATCCCAAACGGGAAAGTGATGTCATGAAGCAATGGAAATGTGAACACTGTCACGGTCCCATTGGACCTGTTTCTCAGCTGGCCGGCCAAACCGTAGCTTGCCCCTATTGTCTGGCGCCTATTCAAGTTCCAAGCGACGATTCCAATAGCCGTCGCAAAAGGGCCAAATGGAGACAAAGGATTGTTTGGTGCGCGTTTCTGATCTTTGTTGGGGCGAGCGCTGCTCTGATCTTCAAACCAAAACTTCTACCAGAAGTCGTCTACGGATATCGGATGCCAGGGTGGCTGCTGACGTTAGATCAGGAACTTACCCGATTTGTTCGTAACGGTGTCAGTGACATGAAATTGATGGTTGTAGCGGACGATGAAACGTTGGAGTTGCAGGCTGTGACGCCCCACGAACAAGTGGTTTCGGTCTCCAGCGAAATGAGAGCTTCTAGGATAGCTTCAGAAAAGATAGAGGGCATCGTGCATTCCGCAGTCCAGGAAGTTTTACAAACGACGATGCAGGAATCTGTGAATGAGGCGGTGAAAAATGCTGTGGAGCCTTTGCCGCCCGGCCTGGGGGTAGAACGTGGACAACTGGTGCATGCCATTCAAGAGTATGTCGATGCAACCTTTTATGAAAGGGATCAGTTCACCGGAGACCTGGAAGAGATGAAGGCGGAGATTGCCGGTATTGAGATTACGATCCGAGGCCCCGATGCTGAAGTTGAATCAGTCATGGTTGCTGGTAGCTTTGAAGACCAAAACATGGCGTTGCTCTTAGCGGCAATCATTGATCAGGTGATGCCGAGTTGGCAAGTGGAAGACGCTGGGGATTGGTTTTGCAAAGCGGTTGAGCGGTGCGACAGTGATACGTTCGTAAGCACGTTGCGTGACGAAGTCGAACTGAGTTTGACCGATGCAGGTAACGAGAAGTTTTTGATCTTTCTGCAAGCCGATCGAGAATAAGGGCAGTCACCTAGGGCAGGTCTTCAATTTGCCCTCAGCAGAATTTGTAGGACGTATTCTGTTGATGCTTGGGCCGGCGAGACCGTGCTGCTTACCAAGCGAAAATCGGGCCCTCGAGGGATTTGGCGCTGTCTTCATCGAGGTGAGTGCAGCTCCTTTCTGAATGCCCGGACTTTGTGGCCTCAAAGGGTGTCTAGGTTGCGCATTCCACCTGGTTATCCAGATGATGACCGGCCTTGATGTAAGTTTTTCGTGGAAAAACCTCGATTCAAGCCCATTCTTGGTCCACTGCCTGGTTTACCAACAATTACATAACTTTTACACCATCGTGACGTCTTCCTAACAACGGGAGTACCGATATCACATACAATTTCTGGCGAAACGTTAGCAGTGGGTAATGAGCAATCCAAAATTCTTCCAAGGAGCTGAATGTGGCTACCGTCATCGAGCCAGATACAAAAGATAATCCGTCCGGACAAAAGATCAAGAAAAGCACCAAGAATGCTGATCCTGAGTCTTTTTCGCATTCCGATGTTGCACTAGCAAGTGCTGGGCAGGTGGTGTCGACCTCGAAGATGGAACAACCAGCGAATGCTCGAAAGGTAAAGCTGGCAAACGGATTGTGTTGGCCCATCGTAGGCTGGCTCGTTCTGATTCATGTTGGCTTACTGGCGGCCCCGTTTACTTTTACGTGGCAAGCTTTGGTGCTGACCCTGGGATTGCATTGGTTGACAGGTGGTATTGGCATTTGTCTGGGATACCATCGTTTGTTGACACATGGCAGCTTCAAAACGTATGCGCCCGTGCGTTGGTTGTTAGGGGCGGTGGGATGTTTGGGTGGCGAAGGATCCCCAGCTGATTGGGTTGCCAATCATCGCAAGCATCATGCGCACAGCGACGAAGACGGCGACCCGCATTCTCCCAATGACGGAGCTTGGTGGAGTCATATCTTTTGGATTGCCTGGACAACTCCAGGCCCAGTACGGACTCAGCATATCCAGCGGTGGGCGCGTGATATTCTGAATGATCGCGTCTTGGCTTCTTTGGTATATGGGTTCCTGCCGCTGAACTTTATTTTCAGTGTGATGTTGTTTGGGATCGGTTATTGGCTGGGCGGGACAGCGATGGCTACTTCGTTTCTTGTTTGGGGAGTTTTCGTACGTCTGGCTTTCGTGATGCATAGTACTTGGCTTGTCAATTCGGCCAGTCACATGTGGGGTTATCGTAATTACGTCACCAAAGACAACAGCCGTAACTTATGGTGGGTCGCTTTGTTGACCTACGGCGAAGGCTGGCATAACAACCATCATGCGTACCCGAGTATGGCCATGCATGGTCACCGCTGGTGGGAAATCGACACGACGTTTTTGGTGATACGATTGATGAGACGTCTCGGTTTGGCTTGGCACGTGGTTGACTACAAGCAACGTCGTGAAGCCAACAAGTGACGGCGCCGTGTCTCCTTCATGTCCGTGGACCATATTGTCAATCTGGCAGCCTATCGCTTCGTCGCTCTGGACGACTTGGAACAACTGCGCAAGGAACTGCGTGACCTGAGTCGTTCTCACCGGCTACGAGGCACGATTCTGATAGCGCCCGAAGGGATCAATTTCTTCGTGGCCGGCGAGGCCGATGATGCAGACGCGTTCTTGCACGATCTGACTCAGGATACTCGTTTTGCGGAAATCGAGGTCAAGCGTAGCCTCAGTGACCGGCAGCCGTTTCACCGCATGCTTGTGCGGATCAAACGTGAAATCATTCCATGTGGGTTGCCTGATATTGTTCCCGAGAAGAATGCGGCACCAAAGATTACTGCCACGGAGCTAAAGCGGTGGTTGGACGAGGGCCGGGTGTTCTCATTGCTGGATGTTCGCAACGACTATGAGATTGCTTTGGGGACATTCGAAGGTGCCATACCTGCGGGAATTTCTCATTTTCGTGATTTTCCACAAGCAGTCCAGCAATTGAACTCTCAGCTGAAAGGGCAGCCGGTAGTGATGTTTTGCACCGGCGGTATTCGCTGTGAAAAGGCCGCGCCCGTATTGCAACAAGCGGGGGTCGAAGACGTGTTGCAGCTAGACGGCGGGATACTGAAGTACTTCGAGGAGTGCGGTGGTGACCACTATCAAGGCGAATGCTTTGTGTTTGACCAACGGGTTGCCGTAGATGCTCAGTTAAACGAAACTGCCACGGAGCAATGTTTTGCTTGTCAAGCGCCTCTCAGCTCTGACGATCAACAGTCACCATATTATGTCTTAGGGCAATCATGCCCCCATTGCTTTATTCCTCAGGAACAACAACAGCGCGAACGGCTGGTGTCGCGGCAGCGAGCGATTCGGTTGGCAACAGATCCACTGCCCGGAAGCGAGCCGTATGAGAATCGTCTACCCATCAATGTGCCCGCTCGTTTTGATAGCTATTCTCTGGTCGATTTTTTGGATGCCTCTCATCCGCATGTCGGTCGACAGACTTGGGCCAAGGTGTGCGCAGCGGGCCAGCTGGTGAGAAATGGTGAGCCGGTTACGGCGGACCACATGGTGCACACCGCAGAGCGATACGAGCGGATTCTTCCGGAAACCGTCGAACCTGATGTCAATGTTGCTGTGGAGATACTGTTTGAAGACGAAGCCATCATTGTCGTGAACAAACCAGCGCCTTTGCCCATGCACCCCAGTGGCCGTTTCCATCGTAATACACTGCAGCACATTTTACGGACCGTTTATCATCCAATCTGTCCCAGGAATGCTCATCGCCTGGATGCCAACACATCAGGAGTCGTTGTTTTTTCCAAGACGCGTCGGATCGCGTCGTGTTTACAACCTCAGTTTCAGGAAGGGACAGTCAAAAAACAGTACTTGGCACGTGTGCATGGGTGTCCGCGCGAGAAAGCGTTTGCATGTGATACTGCTATTAGTGAAAAGCCTCAGCAAGCTGGGGCACGGACGATCGATCCGCAGGGACGGCCGGCGCTGACAAAGTTTGAGCTGTTAGAAAGCTGTTCTTTGGAACGAGAGTCGCTGATTCTGGCACGGCCGATCACTGGTCGTACGAATCAGATTCGAATCCATTTGTGGTCTTTAGGTTTTTCGGTTCTAGGTGATCCTGTCTATAGAACGGGTGGTGAGCTGGGACGCATGCAGACGCTGGATTGCCAGGCACCACCCATGTGTCTTCACGCATGGCAGTTAGAATTTCGCCATCCGATCACCAAGGAGCCAGTTCAGTTCACCGCGCCGAAGCCCTGCTGGGCCGATCTCGAATTCGGGAATGGCCATTAGATCGGTCGTGTGACAGGAACCGGATGACTGTTGCGGAAGGGGTGTAATATATTTTCCGCGGAAACTTTCCCTGGTCGCCTGCGCTGGATTCTTGCCGCATTCCGTCACGCAGTGACAGTATTGTGGTGAATTGAAAAGTAACTTCATCTACAATGGTAACCCGGCTGACATCTGTTCTTGGTGGGCGTTAGGCAGTTTTCCTCTTTTTGGGTATCGCTTCACTTTCGTGGTAAGTAGGACCCATAGGTGCAGATAGTGC
>JAKVBZ010000007.1:65329-126031 GCA_022448645.1 Pirellulaceae bacterium | reverse complement strand
CTTGCCATCCAATTCAACGCACCCATCAATTTAAAGGAGCCCACAGGCGTCCAGCCATAGTCTTGTAGCCAAATACGACGATCTTCTGCGAAGTTCAACTCCTGCTCCAACGCATATGAGCGAAGCAATGGAACGGAGGAAATATGCTGTCGAATAATTTTTCGGGCGTTCCGAACATCCTCGATGGTCGCTACACGTAGATCAACGGCTTCGATTCCCATATCCACCTCCTTGATTCTGAATCAGGGTACCGCTTGGTCGCGAACGAATCATTATGGATCGAAGCGATTTATTTAGTGTAGTGAGTTCAATCCTGCATCGTCCAGACGGAAACAATCTGGAAAAGTGATCGCCGAATGGTGTATGTTCAAGGTAGCGCTGTATTGTTTTCTACCAAATTGAAGAAAAGAAACATGAAACAACTTCCCTGGAAGTCATCCATCCTAGGGTACATTGCTATCGGTGTTTCCTAACAGACACCTACGATTGCCCACGAGATACAAACGCTTTCGCCCGCTAGTGCACTTCGAATCGATGAGCCGCAATGGAGCGTCAACCAAATGGACACCGTCGGGCAACAACTAAACGAAATCAAGCTTCCGGGCTCCGACATCGTGCCCTGTTGGTGAATGGCTATGAGTCGCATGTGGTCAAACAGCCTGCATGGAACCGCTAGTCCCATGGACACACAAAATTTGGATCGTTTTCGACTTCCCAGAATCAGTCGCCGCCGACTCGTAATTGGACATATCCGGACCGATGGTCGACTGGGAATCCTGGTAAAGTTACCGTTGGAACGAGAACGCCATACGAGAATCAAAGCATCATGCCGGTAGTGAACCACGTCATTGTAGCGCCAAGGTGGAAATGGTTTGTGCGTGGATTCGCCGTAGCGATTCTAATCGGTGGTACGATCAATGCACTTTCTTATTTTGGTCGATCCGACGGACTGGGGAACCTGCTGGGTACGCATTCTGATCGGCACGAGGCATTGGGTTTTCCTTGGAAACTGTGGGAAAGAGGAAACGCGTACGGCGGATTTTTCGTCGATTACGCAGCCGTTACCGGCAATCTAGCAGCCGGCCTCCTACTGGGATTCGTTTTGGGATGTTTGTGCATTGCTCTCAGCGGGCGCCTGAATCGAATTGGCGAGCGTATCGAAGCTACCATGAATCGGCAGCCACACCATCGAACTGCGCCGGTCCAGTTCTCATTGCGAGGCTTGCTGGCCAGCATGGCCGTTGTGGCTATTTTGTCAGCACTGTGGCGATCTTCACTGGCAGCTCGTCCAGAAATGTTGGCAATCATTTATTTGATTGGACCATTGGTACTGGTCACCCTAACACTCATGCCCGCCAAGATGGTCTGGCAACAACGTGTGGTCATGATCGTTCCGTTAACTCTACTGTTTATTGGGGCCGCGATCGGCATCGGCAACAAGTTGCCTCAACAGGTCGAATTTGATCATGTGCTACTGGGAATCTTCGTTTGCTGGACACCACAAACCGTGATCAGTGCATTGAGTCTAACCACTACGATTTTTTGCTACCATGCGTTTCTGCAACAAGGTGCAAAGGAAAACGGCTGACTCACTCGCGAAACCGCCCACGCGGACCTGCCACCGTATTGGACCTGGTATCGGTCTGACATATCAGAGTGCCCGAAAGATCATGTTACGACCTCCGTAGACCAAGATCCATCGCCTCATATTGGACGGTACAAAACCATCCACGGCGATTTTCAGGAAGGATTGATGAACGGACCTCTTCCACAGCAACATCCGTGGCAAAAAAAAGAACAAAATACAGCTCTACCTGTACAATGTGATACAACTTGTTGGTCATTCTGAGCGTAGCGATGAATGACCAAGATGGATCCTTGCATCGAAATTTTTCGGGCGCTACGCTTGCTAAGAATGACACCTCCGTCGTGTGGTTCCACCATTCCGCTGGTAACCGGCGAAAATGGTAATACTACACCACTGATTCGATACAGAATTTCCTAAAAAGCGTCTGCCTTTATGTTTTAGTGAGGACAGATGACATTGGAACCTGAACTGTCGCGACCAGCTACGATGTCTGCAGGGATGCCGCCACAGTATTAGACCCAGCACGTGGCCTGGGAAAATCACTCGACTAATTGCGCAGGGCGACGTCTGTCGCCGAGACCACGTCAAGATGTTCCTCGGCAAGGTAGGGAAACCCTTTTACTTGCGCGGTGGCGCGGATCAACAGTGGCATATTGAACGGACCCTTAGGTCCATTCGTCAACTTCACGCGAAGCGTCCCTTCGTTAGAATCCTTTGCTACGGTGATCGGTTCGGCAAAAATGCCCTGGATATGATCGGGGACGATCAGTTCGACGACAACTGGCCCGTTGATTCCCGCTCCACGCTTCAAGCTAATCTGTACCTCGTAGACAGATGCCGGATCACGCACGAGTAACGAACGAGGGTTCGCGAGCAAGGCCAATTGGCTGGGCTCCACAAAAGCGATGATTTGATCGAAATGACTCAGCGACGTATAGCTAACGGTATGAGTCGTTCCGTCCGCTTCTTTCATCTGTCCCACTGCCATGACAACCGTACGCGTGGTCCGGCCGACCTCCATCCACGGTGACAGCTGAATGGGATAGTCAAATTCATCGACCCCGGGTGGAATCGTCATCGTAGATCCTGTAATGCCCTGCAGGTATCGAGCTTGGCGGTCCCCCATTTTTATCGTCAATGGTCCCTCAAATCCTCCGCGTTCCAGTCGATAATGGCGGATGTGGGTAGAACCTCGCTCCACATACGGGGACTCAAACGTACCCACCACTTTGAATGGCGTGGGCAGTGCGACGGACAGCAATACATGGTTGACGTCTAAGTCCTGCGCAACCGTTGCCGGTCGGATCGCAGTACGCTCGATAGTGGTATCTTCCCAGCGAGCACGACCCAATACAGCAAATTTGGCGGTTTGGATGGATGCCTCTTCGCTGGCTCGAAAAGTCAATTCGACTTCGTTCTTATCAGCAGCCATGGTATCCCCTTCGACAGATACCCCAGCTGGTAATCCCTCCACAACGATTTCGATAGGTGCATTCATTCCACCCATCCGCTCCGCGTGTATCTTGTACTTGAGTTCACCGCCTCGCGGCAATGTGAGTGAGTCGTTGCTGAGCCTCAGTTCATAATCTGGATAGTCCTTGGCAGGCACATGAACGTCAAGACGATAAGTGAATCCTCGATTACCACGATGACCGAATCGATCTTGGACAGTAACAAAGTAGGTTCCGTCGTTCGGAGCCGTAAACGACAACCGTGGATCTATTTCCGAACTGTCGCCAACCGTCGCCAACACGGTTCCTGCCAAATCGCTGATTTTGAGCACGCCGGTTAATCGTGATCCCAAACTCGCAGCATCCAAATCGAACTCGACGATCTCTCCCTGTTTGAGTGACACGCTCCACCAATCCGTATCACCTGGACGAGAAATGCATCCATTGCCGACGCCGGGAACAGAAACTGGCAGAGCGTTTTCTGTATGGTTGTTTGGCTCCCGCTCGACCGTTTCCGGCACATCACTCAGCTGCAAACGAAACCGGTTAGTGAGCCGCCCCTCTATCTCGACGCCCATCGCAAACGGCGCAGGGGATTGCAGAGGTAAATCCAATAACATTGGCGTGTCGGGGACACCACCACCATACAATTGAAACTCAATGGCCGTGCCACGTTGACCACCTAAAGGAAAAGCACTCTGTACATAAGGTCCGTTACGAATCGTCAAACGGTAGACGAAATGCTGTTCCCCATCAAAACGCACATCCTGAATCTCTACGGCGTAGTTACCAGTGGTCGACGCCGTAAACCAAACCGACGAATCATTACCAAAATGATCAAGGTTTTCGGCGACGGTTTCTCCGTCGGGCCCTATTACAACGAGACGAGAATCGAGCGGAGAGCCAATTCGTTCAGCAAGGACTTCGCAATAATACGTCTCGCCAGCTTGAGCCGAAAAAGTCCAGATATCAGTATCTTGTCGCGGAAAGATGCGTCCGTTTATGGTAACGGGCAGATGAATCTCTGTGGGAACTGGCCGGCCGTCAATTTCCACCTCAACCATCTCTGGCAATTCACCCACAACAAATGGTCGAGATGGAGTAGCACCTTGAGACGTCCAGACTCGCCAACGTTTCCAACCCAAGGCCGCATCGGCGTCGATTTGGACCCTCCCTATCTGATCCTTCGGGTAATCTTGCCGTCCCTGTGATTGAGGTAACCGCAACAAGGGACCCTCGAACCAAACTGTCTGGGGGGCACGCACCAAGTGATCCGATGCTGCAACCCCGTCACCCCACATCTCAAAGCTACACCGGTCATGCAGATTGTATCCACCGACACGAAATTCGACGCTTGTGCCTCGTTGGCCTCCGGCGGGGAAAATGTAATCCACAGCAGGTTCATCCCCTTGCGCTGCGCTCAGAAACAGAATGGTAAACACGATCAACGGCAACCACGCTGACATCACAACATCGTCAAGAGTCTGTTCACGCATTGCTATTCCATTGGATTCTTTGGACAGTGCTATTTTGGTTCTCGCATCTGTACAAGTGGAAGTCATTGTTACATTCCTGTTTACCGTTCAGCCGAAAGCACTGGCTCCTCTGGCCAAGTCGTACACAAGGCAGTCGGGACATGATACGCATGCCATCGTTTCCCAAATGGCTCTTCACCACTAAAACAACTCCCGAATCACTCGTCCTTCGTTTGGCACCAGTGCAATCGGACGTCCCTCAGCCGTGTGAAACTCTGTTTTGAGATCAATGCCAAAGCAGTGAAAGACTGTAGCTGCCAAATCGGTGGGTCCATAAGGGCTGGTGGCTGGTCTCGCAGCGTGTTCGTCGGAGGCTCCCACAATCGTCCCCCCTGCACTCCCCCTCCACCAATTGCAATCGTTGTACTCGGCCCCCAATGGTCTCGTCCTGCATTTTTGTTGACTTTAGGTGTACGTCCGAACTCTCCGGTAACCAAAACCAGAGTCGATTCCAACATGCCACGGTAGTGCAGGTCGCGAAACAATGTTGACATCGCCGCATCCAGTTTTGGCAACAGGTCTGTTTTGAGCACTTCAAAGTTATTGAAGTGGGTATCCCAATTGCTGTGATCGATCATAACGCACCGCACGCCGGCTTCCACCAATCGGCGTGCCATCAAACAAGACTGTCCCAAGGAATTTCGTCCATAGGCGTCCCGCATCTCGTCTGCCTCGCAGTTAATATCAAATGCCTCTTTCGTGGCTTGGCTCGTCATGAGTGAAAAGGCGTTGTGTTGATACAAATCAAACGCATGAGCGTTTCGATTCGCCATCGACTCAACTCGACGGCTATACCGATTGACAGCTTCTAATACCTGTTTCCGTCTACCAAGCCTAGATGATGCCACTTCGAGCGGCGGCATCAGATCGGGTACTTCAAAGTCGGGTGCATTAGGATCTGCTGCGATGACGAACGGTGCGTACGAGGTTCCCAGGTGCGAAGCCCCACTGCTTCGATGCATCTTTGGCAAGCAGACATAAGGTGGCACCGATCCGGCTGGGCCCAAACTACGGGATAACGAAGCACCATACGAAGGCTTTTGGTTATTCGGTCGGTTGTTACCATTGAACCCACCCTCGGTTCGATACCCCGTCAACATAAAATGGTCGGCCGAAACATGGCCTGAGTCACTATGCCCAAACGATCGCACCAATGCGAATTTGTCCATTTGCGTTGATAGTTGTGGTAAGTGTTCACAGATCTGTACTCCAGGAACACTTGTGCTGATCGGCTGGAACTCGCCACGATATTCCGAAGGAGCCTGTGGTTTCATATCCCAGGTATCAATCGTCGACAAACCACCTTCCAAAAAAACAATGATGAGTGACTGGGCACTTGCGTAGCGAGTCATTGCCGGTGACTTTGCTTGGCCAGCCAACAACTGCGGCAGAGAAAACGAAGTACCAAACAGACTTGCCGCTCCCACCCGCAACGCATCGCGGCGTATCATTCCGTCACAATATTTTCTGTCGCTAATCACAATTGTCATCTCAATGGTTAAAGGCAAATTCGAGTGAATTCATCATTCCCCATGCCAAATCTTCGATTGCCTGCCGGCGATCGTCTGCATGCACCAAAAACTGACTACCAAACTGAATCTCCTCGTCATTAGGAAAACGACAGAACAGCGTCAAATACAACTCATCTAATATTGCCTCATTGTCGGGCAACGAATTGACAAGTGACGTCAGAACGTTCGTCCTGTTGGAAAGCTTGTTGTGCAACCGAGGTGAATTCATCAAATGGAGTACCTGGCTTACCGTCGGTTGTATTGTTCGCTCACAAGAACAGACTGTGGTGCGAACCGGTCGACCGAATAGTCCCAAGAATTCGTTGGTCACCTGGCTATCCCACAATTGGACGGCACGTGTCCCCAGCGGCATGCCGGCATACTTTTCGGGAATCCCCGTAACTTGACAAACGGCGTCCAACAGAACTTCTGCTTCCAAGCGTTTGAAGGGAAACCGTGAATAGTTCCACCGATCATCTTCATTCGTCTCGTTAATGCCACAGGACCGCTGGTAAGCATCGGACAAAACGATGACTCGTATCATGTCATGCTGATCGAATTCGTGCTCGATCAGTGTTTCGGCCAGCAAATCCAAGAGCTCCGGATTGGTCGGTGGATTTGTCAACCGCACATCATCGACCGGTTCTACCAACCCACGGCCCATAAAATGAGCCCACAATCGATTGGCCAAATTCCGGGCAAACCACGGGTTGTCTGGAGAAGTCAGCCAGTCGGCAAACACCTGACGCCGGTCTCCGGACAGCATTTCCGAAGGCATCGGTTCACCCAAAGCATGCGCATAGATTTCTTCATCGGTACGAGGATGCTTCGTTGTCGAAGTACCCGAATCAACGATGATTTCACCAATTGCGGAAGGTTGAAATTGAACCTGTGTAAAAAATGCCTGCATACCGAAATAATCGATTTGTCCCCAACGATCGTAGGGATGATGGTGGCACTCCGCACAAGTGATGCGAACCCCTAAAAAAGTCTGAGATAACGTACTGGCCATTTCGTTGGGCTGTGAAACAGCGTGATAGAAATGCGCGGCAGGCACTTCGTCCACTGGACCGGTCGCTTGCACGATCTCTCGCGCAAAGACATCCAACGGTTTATTCGTGGCAAAACTATCTTGAATCCAGCGGTAGTATTCGTAAGCTCGCTGGTGTCCCAGAGCCTTTCGGTCAACTCGTAATAGATCCGACCACTTTTGCGCCCAGTAGTCTCCATATTCGGGCCGTTGCAACAAGTCATCCACCAGCTGCGCTCGCCGATCGGGCCGAGGATCAGTCAAGTGCGCGCGAGCTTCCTTGGCCGTAGGCAAGGTGCCTAGGATATCTAAATAAACCCGCCGTACGAAGGTTTCGTCCGAGACTGGCGAAGACGGACGTATGCGCAATAGCTTTAGGCGGCGCGCAACCAAACGATCAATTTCCTGAAGAGATTCTCGTTCAAAATCGGCTTTCGGATCTTCGTCCAATTCGGTCGGCCGAGGAATGACCGCCTGAAACAAATCTACCTGGCCCAAATAACTGGCCATGATCGCTGCCACCCCCGGAGCTGTACCAGTCTTGACCATGCCACCCTCGTCAACTTGGGCGAGCCCGGGTCGATTCGATTGATACAGCGCCAGTCGAGTCACATCCGA
This sequence comes from Pirellulaceae bacterium, assembly GCA_022448645.1. The sequence continues at coordinate 118,298 of JAKVBZ010000007.1, read as the reverse complement.
TTGGTGACCGTCGCTCCAATGGGCCATCACCTGCAGCGATTGCGTGGCCTGGACAGCCAATACCGCCTCGTCAGGCTGAACATCAATCGAAATCAAAGTGGGATCATCGGGATGGCCCCAGGGAGCACCTGCAGCAATCCAATCCTTTAAAACCTCATACTCTTCCTGATCCGGGTGCAAACGTCCACCACCACCGTGACCGACAGAGGAGGTTGCCTTGAGTAAGAGAAGGCTCTGTTCTGGAGCAACCGTATTGACTCGGCGCCCCATCGTATCCTTGGTGATCTGGATAAAATCAGCTTCAGCGTCAAATCCGAAAACTGTCAGCCGAAATCCATTTTGCCCTTCGGCCTTACCATGGCATGCAGATCCATTACAGCCATATTTGCTGAGAATAGGCTCAATATCGTTGCAAAAACTCCAATGGCGCTGGCCACCATGTGAGCGGTCGTCCGAACCGGAGTTCTTTGATGGACCAACAAGGCCTTTGGCCACTTCGCCCAACGACAATCCCGTTTCGGCAGCTTGGCTCAACGCCACAGGGCCGATGTTCAACCCCACCAACCCAAACGATGAGAGACACACGATCATCCACAGCTTACAAACGGTTCCAACACCCGACTGTAGAAGACTAATAGTCACTGGGATTTCGAGAGCACCGGCCACGACCACGTTCCGGCTCATGATATTGAATGCGCCGCTACGCTTAGTTCGTCCGTTGGACGCTGATAGAATATGTATTAGGTTGGGCCGCATGGATACGCATCCAAAGTAAGCATGACTTATGGTGCGTAACTATTTTAACTGATTTGGACAAACCACTAAATACTCATATGGAGGTTCTTTGTCGCTTCTTGCGACCTACCATAATCAATGACATACCTGGAAATGGCAGGCAATAGTCCAATAGTTTAGCCACCGGCACGATGCGGTCGAACCAAATCATCTGACTAGGACTTAGGTGCCTGCGGCCCAAAATCTTACCCGAACACAACCACAAAGCTGCAGCCAAACGGCTGAATTGTCTTTCAAACACAACTTCGAATCCGGCCGTCTGCATTTTTTCTCGCAGTTCATCCCGCCGATAACGGCGTACGTGTCCTAACTCTTCATCAAGACCATTGTAGAGCCCAGGTTCGGCCGGTACGAGAATAACGCAATTCCCACCAGGTTGTAATGTTCGATGCATGTTTTGTAGGACAAGACGGTCCGCTCTTAGATGCTCCAATACGTTGGAACAGAGAATCGTGTCGACATGTTCGTCCAAAAAAGAATCGTATAGCTCGGTTTCCGTCAAGTCTCCCTGTTCCACACGGATATTGGGTCGCCAACCGAAGCGGTCTGCCAACATGTTGACATACTCCTGCTCGTAGTCGACAAGAATCAGTCGTTCACGATGCAATAGCATCTGGCTCAGATTACCAATCCCGGCCCCCGCCTCGAGCAACCGCTGACCCAAAAAGGGAGAAACTTGGTCAAGAATCCAGTTGTTGTAACGGGTGGCCCGTGCGACGGAAAGCAAGATGTAAAAGCCTGAATGATCGGTAAACTGTGTATCGAACACGCGACAGCGGATCATCTCCCACAACGCCCGCAATCCGTCGCTCGCCCGAATCTTTTTACCTTCCTCGTACGTCCGACCACTATAACTGATCGGTACTTCATAGATCCTCGCACCCCACTGTGCCAGGCGACAAGTGATCTCTGGTTCGATATTAAATGTATTCGCCTGAAGACGCAGACGTCGCAAAATGTCAGTACGAATCATTTTGTAACACGTTTCCATGTCCGTCAGGTTGAGATCGTTCATCATGTTTGAGATTAATGTTAACAAACGATTCGCAAGACTATGCCAAAAGAACAAGACGCGACGAGGATGGCCCACGAACCGCGAACCATAAACAGCGTCTGCCTTACCATCTAAAATGGGACGCAACAAATCAATGTATTCTGCCGGGTTGTATTCCAAGTCCGCATCTTGAACCACTGCTACGTCTCCGGTGGCATACTGGAGCGCGGTGCGCAAGGCCGCACCCTTACCTCGGTTGCGCGAGTGAGCAATGACTTGGATCCGGCGATCTTCGCTGGCCAACCTCCGTAACACTTCGGCAGAGCCGTCCGACGAACCGTCGTCTACCACAATGAGCTCGATCTCCAATGGAAGTCCAGTTGATAAGACGCGGTGGACAACGGTTTCTACCGTCCATCGCTCGTTGTAAACCGGCATCAGTACGCTAAGCTTGTAAATCGTGAACGGTACCTGGCCGTGAACAAGCTGCTGCGACGCGGAGACATCTGTGTCGATAGAATTAGGAGTCTCGTGAGGCACCTGAGGTTCCTCGGGTTCAACGATAAGTCTACTCTGGATAAGTTTGCTCAAAACGCAAGAAACCGGTTACCACCGATTTCAAAAACCCGTCGTCTATCTTCCATGGGAGTCACCAGCCACAGGCTAGCATATCATCTTCCTAACGTTGAACGATGGCGGAAGTAAAGCCTTTGACCCCGCTGGAGCGATTTAGCTCGCAACTGACCCGCCTGTAATGCAGCCTCCGAAATGTGGTTCTCTACGTCGTCCGGACCGGCATCGCAATCGAATTGGTCACAGCCACTGGTGCTGTTGTCATCCTTGACAGACTGGCTCGTCTGCTTCAGCACCACCTCATAGAGTTCACGAAGTTTTGCTGGGGCAATCGACGGACGCACTAATTCAGAAACTCGTTCAGGACGTCGTGCCACACCGATTCGTTCTTGCCGAACCTGAGACGCGGCGTGTCGCGCAGATTTCCCGACGGTGTCGAGACGACAATCCTCCAACGGTAATGGTGGCAACTGACATTCTGGAATCATACCTCGGAATGCTTTCGGAAACCGTTGTTCGCGCATCGAACGATTACTAAACCTTAAAATCGAACCACGCCTATCGGCGATCGATCTCCGTTTCGCCCGCGGCCAAAAATCATCAAGAACGACATGCGTCGACGTCAATTCCGGTTGTCTGATAGAGCTTGGAGGGCGTACAAGTTGCGGGTACTCCGACGCGTTCCCTATCGAGCTATGAATTAACAACAGGCTGCCCGATAAGGCTACTGCTATCAATCGCGACAGTGTAGTCTGTCGAAATACAGAACTTGAGACCGAAACCATCATGGTCTCCTGGTACGAAGGGGATTCTGAAGTAGGACACACCGTGCCAAGAATGGGCAGTCAAGTCGCTTGGCAGGTCATCAAAACGGGTGGGGGATTCAGGTGAGGCTATCGGGCGGTAACATCCAAAAGGGTCACCACTTGGTGCAACGGAGCGAGTCCTTGGAGGGTTGCGGAGGCGAGAAATTTCTTGGAATTCCGTCGCGTTCACCCTATGTGTTGTTGCGGGCGGGTTCAAATGGTCACTGTCCTAGGTATCGGATGGGCTCCGTCCCGCAATTAAGCTGATCTGAAGTGCAAGCATGCTAGCCATCCAATACCCAGTAACACTTCATGAAATAGGGAATGGCACAAACCGTCCGGTATCAGGCAAAACAGAGTGTCTAGCGAAGCGCCCACGGCAGGTTTAGGTCCAGCCACCTCTGGGCCGTGCCATACTGGCCACAACCATCCCGGCAATGATCCAAAGCAACGAGCTGACAGGTTCGGGAACGAACTGTTGTTGCGAGGTATATCCTGAGGGTACAAAATTGGCGGACAGACTGTTGAAGTCGGTAATATCAACATCCTCGTCGCCATCGAAATTGGCGTGTGTCCAATTCAATGTACCACTACTTCCTGTAGGGCTGAAATTTGTTGAGAGAACGTTGAAATCGGTGATGTCGATGTTGCGATTTCCATCTGTATCTCCTGGTAGTGCAGCCAAAATATTGACGGTCACATCGGTCGGGCTGTATTGAATTGTTCTCAGAAAGTGGCCATTTCCAACATGCGAAGCAGTGCCTGCCGCGGGTGGGGTAGCAAACTGTCCAACCACGGTCCCAGCAACCAGCAATTGAAAGTTGCCGGTTTCTGTACCACGCGTTGGGGAAAACGATTCCGTCACGGCAATCTGGCTGGTGGCTTGTAGCGTAGCCGTTTCGGTGATGCGTAATGTTTCGACCGCCCGAATGTCATGATTCCCCGCGTTAACAAAGTCACCCATCACAGTCCCGTTTCCTGAAATGCCGGCGAATTGGCCAACCGTTGCGGGTGCCGCCAAGCTTCCGGTCAACGTTAACCGCCCGTTGTCCACAATGGTTAATCCGGTATAAGCGTTTACCGCAGACAGTTCCAAGTCACCAGCTCCTTCCTTCATCAAACCACCTGTACCCGAAATGACGCCTGTCATCACTGCGCGATCGGTAGAGGACAAAGTGTTGTCAAAGACTCGAACGGTTCGCAGAAATCCGCCTATGTCCATGTCGTTGTGAAACGTCACAGTATCGTCGGCAGATTCGAATCCAAACAACAAGTCTCGACCGGTTGGAACGAAACCATTTAATCCCCAAATCACGCTCGCTCCACCGTTTAGTGTGATGTCGAGACTGCCACCGCGTGCCGCAAACCCACCATCTCCATTGTCGGTGGTATCACCCCAGTTGACTTGCCCATTCGACGATCCCACATTTCGTGAGAAAGATCCCTGAGACAACAACATCCCTCCTCGAAATCTCAACGTACTAGCACTAGGTAGTCCCACTCCATCGTTGGCACTCAATTCACCGTTGTCGATCGTGGTCGAACCGGTGTACGTGTTGGTGCCCGTCAGAACCAACACTCCCTCTCCAGTCTTATTGATGCCTTGTGACCCACCGCTATTGAATAAATTACCCGAAAGGAGTGCCTGATCGTTCACGGCCGCGCCATTGTTGGCCACCCGAATCTCACGAATGTTGGTACCCGAGGCGCCAAGGTCGATGGCATTCACAAACTCAATCTGCGCATCGGCATCATTCGAGCTGAAATGCAATACTTCATCCTGAGGCACGAAGCCTCCTTGGTCCCACGTCACAGTCGCACCACCACCCCCCATGTTGACAGTCAAATTTCCTCCTAACGCAGAAAAACCTCCACCACCACTATCGGTTCCGTCAGACCAATTGACTTCTCCGGCACCCGTACCAAGTGCACGCTGGAAACTTCCATTGCCTTGCAAACGCCCACCGCGAATACGAATCGTACTGCTCGCGGGCAATCCAGCCGCCATGTTGGCCTGTACGATTCCGTCGAGTATCGTCGTCGAACCCGAATACGAATTCGATCCTGAAAGAATCAGGGTACCTCCTCCACGTTTGGTGAACGATGCACCGGCCCCTGACAAGCTGCCAGACAGAACCAAATAACCGTCCAGCCCATCATCAAACTGGGGTACAAACAGATTATTGCTGCCGCTGGCAAAAATCGGAGGCGTCAAAACACCATATCCGCTGATAGCTCCACCACCCAGTTGGATGCTGCTGGCAACCATAGAGCCTCCCCGAACATCCAGTGTGCCATCGGCATGTACACGCAAGGCACCCGCGACGGTTTCGACTGCCCCAGATCCCACCGTCACAGCGCCTCCTGAAATAGACACCGTAGAATCTGGAAGGATCTTTAGCGTTTCGCGCACATTGGCATCTGCCGAACTAATTACAACTGTCGCGTCCGAATCAACGGTAACGGTACCGCTCCCTCCAGGTGTGCTCCCCCGTCCGCCCACAATCAATGCTGAGGCCAGCGCCAAACTAGTCCCGGTTCCAGTGACCGTCAAAGTCCCTTGGCTACCTGCCGCTTCACCCACATGCATCGCCGTGGCAGCTAGTGTTCCTCCGCCACGCAACGTCAACTCACCAACGTCACCGCTACTCTGTCCGATGACAGACGCTTCGTAGAGAGGTGTGGCGTTCATGTTGAGTGTGTTTCCGTTAAGATCCAAATCGACTCGATCATTGCGAACGAACAATCTATGAACGTCATCGTTGGTGCCCAGCAAAACGGTGTATGCAGTTTCACTTCCCTGATCAAAAACGGCTTCCTGATTTGTGGACGGCGTGGCCCCACCCAACCAAGCAGAGTTGTTGTTGAAGGCCAAGCCGTTCGTCGTCGTTCCCCGCTGAATAATATCCGCAACTTGGAACCACGTACGTAAACCACTCAACCCCTGTTCAAAAGAATTACTCAGATTGCGCGCACCAAACGTGCTGGTCTCGCCGTCGAAGTACTCGTTGACCGTGGTAGCCTGGTACTGCGCCACCGACCCAGTATTTCCAATGAGTGTGTTGTCGAAGGCTCCTTCAAATTTGCCAACCTCTCTCGAATTGACACCCAGATTTAAACCCTGCACTTCTCCGATCGGTCCCTGAACGACTGCCGACGAGCTATCCTTGATGGTCAGATCCCACGACTCATTGTTGACGACGAACAAATCGGCATCGTTGTCGACTCCGGCCTGAAACACCTCATTGTTGGCAACGTCCGTGACAGTCCCTGTCACATCAAAATAGCGAAACATACCTGTCGCCGGATCACGTTCTCCAGCCTGAATATTGATCGTAAAATCGCCAGTTTCAGGACTCCACGCCGTGTCCGTGCTAAAGTCGAAAAACAGCTCGTGCCTTGATGGATCGTACTTCGTGCCACGGTCGTCACCGAGCCCGTTCACACCTCCCGAATGAGAAAAATTGGTGTTCACCGTATTCTGATCGTTGTACCACGATTCTTGCCATTCGGTGATCGTGACCAGAGAACCTTGGCGAAGATCACTCCAAATAGAGTCTTGGCTAAACGTCAGGGTGCCTGACCCCTGTGAGTTTTGAGAGTCTTCGTAGTTCCAATCCAGCTGAAAACCTCGCAAGTCCAGATGATCTGTGACGACAAGAAACTCAAGCCAATCTTGTCCATTCCCTTCTAGTCGCCCAAAGAATTCGTCCTGCTTGGTGGACGTTTCCGCATCGAGATACACGTTGCCTGCCACAGCATTGTATTCGTTCAGAATCAGGTCATTTACCGCAGCGGCGGCTACAGATGGAAAGTGGAACAGCCACCCGATTGCTGACAGGTACGCGGTCCATATTGACCAGCGAACCCAAGTGGCAAACATGGGAAACTGTTCGTTGCCTGTATCCTGCTGATCACCTCTTCTCATTGTCGTTCGACTCCCACACAATCTAAGCTGTTATTCTACCTGAGGATGACGTGAATTTCCAATGAAATCGAGTGGAGTGCTACCCTCCGAACATCTGTCCCATAAGCCTTAAAACTGCCTACCATTGACTTCTGTAGTAAAGGCGATAGGATTAAGCTGTAGAGCATCTATGGTAGGGGTAAGAGATAGATTTTCTACTTGCCGCTTTTGGACGATTGGATGGACCAGGGGTACCCATTTTCTTCTGGAACTCATCGCTGTTAGTTTAAACCTTGATCTTTTCTCTGGCCAGTTTGACCAGCCGATCTGGGTGAGCTGCCTTAGACGCTCTTTGTGCGAGTCGCCTTCGAAATTTACTCTAGTGGAGGGGATTTGGTAGGAGACCCAATCGCGGCCAGATACACGGTTTGCACGAGCTGATCCTCGCGGTCCGCGTGCCCACACCAATCGTGTTCGAAAAAATCCGAACACCTTGGCAATCGGTCGCACTGTTTCGTCACCAAGTATGGCTATTTGGTGGCAGGTTTGGCTGCGATGTCGGAATGGGCCGAATGGAACCGCAGCCGGTGCTGGAATTCTTAAGGAGTAAACTATGATCGAAAGCAACCAATCCGACGAGCAGCAATGCCAGACGGAAAATGACACTTCGACATCCTACGATCAAGAAGACCTAGAAGACAGCTACCGTCACAATACGGGCCGAGAAGCCGTACAATTTATTCATGAAGAGAATGAATTCGACCTGTCGGACTTTGACGATGATTTTGACGACGATTTCGCTCTCATCAGTGACGACGACCTAGAACAAGAACATCAAATTCCGCTGTAAAGTCCTCCAACTGGTGTTCCAACTCCTCCTCTCTCCGCATACAATTTTTCAGCGTTGAGATCTCCGTCGCCGGGCTTACCTAACAACCTGGGTGCAACAACTACGACAAGTTCGTCGTAGATAAATTTATTGTAGCACGGTGCTGGAGCAGGCTTTCCAGGGTAGGCTGCGCCGGTTGAGGACAAGGCGTGAAGAACAACGGCGGTGCGAACGATTCTGACGACACAACGGACGACGACACAACGGACATTGTATCGAAGTCGTCCACGAGTGCTCCCGGAGATGTCCACCAGGAGCCTTATCTGCAGCCAGGCCAGTCATGGCTGGCTACCAAGCTGCACGAGATCATTTTTGAAGCAGATACCATTGCCGGCAAAGCATTCGATGTCGCTTTGTTGCTCGCGATCGTGCTCAGCGTGTCCGCCGTCATGTTGGAGAGCGTCGCAGAAATCAGCAAGCACTGGGGGCCACAACTCATCGCCATCGAATGGTTCTTTACCATTCTATTTACCTTCGAGTACCTGCTGCGGTTGTACTGTGTACGAAGACCGTGGCGTTATGCGATCAGCTTCTTCGGTCTGGTTGATTTATTGTCTATCGTACCGACTTATCTGAGTGTCGTAACGCGAGGCACCCAGGTGCTGTTGGTCATTCGTACGCTACGCCTGGTGCGAGTCTTTCGGATATTCAAACTGCACCAGTATGTCAATGAGTCACGTGCTTTGTTGGTGGCCTTACACGCTACCCGCAAAAAGATCGCTGTATTCATCCTGGTGGTGGCAACCTTGGTCATGATTCTTGGCTCGGCCATGTACTTGATCGAGGGCAGTCAGAAAGATACTCGCTTTACAAGTATTCCTAAAAGCGTCTACTGGGCCGTGGTCACCATGACCACCGTTGGCTATGGAGATATCGCTCCACAAACCGCGTTGGGACAAGGTTTGGCAACGGTAGCCATGTTATTGGGCTACAGCATCATCATTGTTCCTACAGGCATCTTTTCGGTAGAAATCATCATGGCTCACAAACAACAGGTGTCGACCAAGGCATGCACAAACTGTAGTCAAGAAGGCCATGACTATGATGCCATCCATTGCAAATTCTGTGGAGCTCATTTGTAACGAACAAGATACAGTTTGGTGGCTCCCGCTATAACGACAAAACAAAACATCCACTTCCAACCCATGGGACCAAATACCACGGTTGCCTGGAAAACCATGAAGACAAAAAATGCATGTAACGCAAAGAAGTATCGAGAAGACTGATACGGAAATCGTGCATCGAATAGCCACCACGCGGCCAAATCCGCCAGCCAAAAAAAAGTGAAGGCGTAGTTGAAATAAAGGCCTCCCCCCCACGACAAGCCAATCATGGTCTCCGTCGTATTAGCAGTGTAACGATAAGCCTGAGAATGGCTCCAAGTGTGCACGAAAGCAAAAGCACATATCACGTGCAGAGCAAACATTACACCGCCGGCGGTCCACCAAAGCCGTGCACGGCGAACCAAACTCGCCGACTGATCGTGATGAATCATGCTCATCTCTGTCCACACCCGTGCACCGTAGCAAAACACTGCCAGCCGAACGCTCCAGTGCAACACGGCGTCTTCCATGGATTCTCTCTTGCGGCCAACGCCTTACTTTTGACGCTTGCCAGCCTGGATGTTCTATGAGATTGCAGGCTGAAACTTTGGTTTTTTTGTGACTTGTGATTTGAGCATAGTGTTCATTTCCCAATCAAAGCATTTGCGATGTTCTGCCAACAACTCGCGTGACCTAGATCCGACCAAGGTGAAATCTGCAAGCGAAACCTTCTCGGTACCGCTGTGTCTTCTTTCAGGAAACACCAAGTCATTGGACATGTTCACCTGACAAACCGCAAAAGCAAAGATTGGGATTGAGTTATGTCCCAACAGGAAAAATACGGGGTAGGCGCCTTTCTGAGTATCGGTCATGATCCAGTCTCGAATTGCGTAAGCTTGTCCTTCCTACCGGCACTGCCTACGGATATCAAGGGCCAAGCGATACCCTTCACCTCTGACGATTTCCTTGGATTTGCCAGAGTGCCCTATCCTATGTTCCTCGATTTTCTGTTCCTCCATTTTCTGTTCCTGGATTTTTGGCCATGTTGAAATTGTAACCATGTTGGCTTCAAAGTCCTGACATCACGAATCTCATGATGAAACGCCTGCTCTATACGATTCTGATCATCGCGTTCCTCGCCACGTTCACTATGTGGGTGTCACAGCCACAGGACGTTTCCGAAGGACACACTCAGCAAAATCAGACAAACCAGGAACAAGCAGGAGACCAAGAGACGGACGGTGCGATCGACCAGCACCAACCAGAGAAACATGACGGGTTCGACCCACACAAATGGCTGGCAACCATCATGGAACAGCATCACAGTCTGGTGCTCCTTCTCATTATGGTGTGCGCCATCATTGCTTTGGGAAAAGGAGCAGATTGGTTAGTCGAAGACGCGGTGGAACTGTCTCTGCGATCAGGTGTCCCACGAGTCGTCGTCGGAGCAACCGCCGTCAGTCTAGGGACGACAGCACCAGAGGCAGCCGTGTCTGTTTTGGCAGCCGTACAAGGCGACAGCCAACTAGCGTTGGGCAATGCCGTCGGATCGATCATTTGTGATACCGGTCTCATTTTAGGACTGGCCTGCCTCATCCGACCTTTGGCGTTTCATCTCCCGATGGTAAACCGGCAGGGTTGGATTCAATTCGCGTGTGGCATATTGCTAGTGTTGTGCTGTATCCCTTGGCTCTCCTTGAACACCGTTCTTGATCCTGTGAAGGGTGGCGGAACACTCCCACAGTACGTGGGCTGGATTTTCCTGGGGCTCTTGATGCTGTACATGATCTGGTCCGTCAAAATCGCCCGTCAGGCACTGGGCGAAAAAACCGCATCGAATGATGAACACGCACCTGAAGGATTCGTCCCACTGCTGGCTCAATTGTTCTGTGCAGTAGTGATTGTCGTGGTCGCCTCTCAATTCTTGATTTCAGCAGCAACCGTATTGGCAGATCGCTGGCAGATACCACCAGGTATTATTGCTGCGACCATCGTCGCTTTTGGAACCTCAACACCAGAATTGATCGTCGCTTTGACCGCTGCGTGGAAGAATCAGGGTGAACTGGCTGTAGGAAACGTGATCGGAGCCGACATCTTGAATGTCTTGTTCGTAGCAGGTGCCGCGGCCTCGGTGACGCCTACAGGACTGTTTGCAGAACCCGACTTTTTCCGCCTGCAATTCCCCGGCATGTTGGTAATCCTCTTTGTGTTCCGCATCGGCATCTGGACTGCGCAGGACAACCGCTTGTCACGGCAGTTCGGTTTCGTATTGTTGGGCGTCTATGTCGCGGTAACGATCTTCAGTTATCTTTAACGACTGCACAAAAAAACCGCTTCGCAAGTGGTACTCACGAAGCGGGCAACATAATTTTCCAACAGTCCGACGTCCTCTGGTTTCGTTTCGCGTGTCGACTGGCCTTCGCCGAATGACAGCCCTGCTTCACAGCCAATGAGCTGGCAGGTAACCGATCATCTGTGATTTCGCGCTGACAACGAAACTGGCAAACATCAAACTTTGGTAAGGAGCAAAGTTTTGGCTAGAGGTAAAACGATTCGTTTAAAAATTCACGGTGCCGGAGGAGTGAGCCACTCCTCCTGAGGCTTCATAGGGTGGATCTTGCATGGTAGCCCTCCTGAATGGTCGTCCTAATACGTGAACTATTCAACGACTGTCTTCAAGCTAGCAACGCACGAAAAACCTGTCAACAAAACTGCTCGCAAGCAAGAAGAAAAACAGGCAAAAACTAACAAAGCCACTCTACCTATTCCGATTTAGTAAGCCGTAGCGAGACGAAATCAAATATCGGCCATCAATTTGTCATAAAACTTGACGTAGTCGTCTTTATCTTCACTGGCACGAAATTCCATCGCCGCACGAGGATGTAGATTCAACTGACCCGTGATGTTGTAGGGAACCAGCGGCCCCCATTCTACCGACTCACGCAGCCCGTCAATGTGTTGTTGCAGCAACTGCAACACGGGGCGCAATTTGAACTTCGGATTCCTCAGGAAACCCAGCAGCAACTCCATAGGACAATTTCCGGCACCACGCCCCAAACCGGCCATGGTCGCGTCCGCTCGGTTGGCACCTAAGATGATGGCTTCAATTGTGTTCGCAAATGCGAGTTGCAAATTATTATGCGCATGGATACCGATATCCTTGCCGGTTCCTTCCATCGCAGCGCTGTAACGCTCGTAAAGCCTTCCGATTTGTTCACGGTATAGGTATCCAAAACTATCGACAATGACCATGGTACCGGCAGGTGATGGTGCGATCTGCTCCAGGACCGTGTCGATTTCGGATTCCTTGATATTGGAAACCGCCATCAAATTAGCCATCGTCTCATATCCCATCTCATGACAATGGTGCAACATTTCAACTGCTTCGGATACTTGATGCGCGTAGAACGCGACGCGAATCATATCCAACACACTCTGGTCACACGGGCCGATCTTTGTTTGCCAATCACTTTTGCCAGCGTCGGCCATAGCAGACAACTTCAATCCCGTCTGTTTCGCGTCGTGGTCCCCCACCACGCGACGCATATCTTCCTCATCACAATGGCGCCAATCTCCGAAATCGACCTTGGGAAATGTTCGCACGGAATTCTTATAACCGATCTCCATGTAGTCAATGCCCGCCAAAATACAAGCATCATAAACGGCTCGCACGACCTCGTCGGTAAATTGATGACTGTTGATGAGTCCTCCATCACGAATGGTGCAGTCGAGGACTTTGAGTTCAGGACGATAGGTTATCCAAGGAGCTTTTTCCGACATGTGCAGCCTTCAAAAATGAGTATCATGCGTGAAGTCAATCTGACCAAGGCAGCGACCAGACCAACCTGATCAGATTACCATTATAATTCAACACTGGTCGCCCGTGAGCAACAGCAAGCTATTGGCCCGTTTCCAGCTCGAAAATAGCTTCAATTTCGACGGTAATGTTGCCAGGCAAAGACCCCATACCGACGGCACTGCGAGCACCAATTCCTCGATCTTCGCCGAACACCTCTCCAAAAAGCTCACTACAACCATTGATCACGGACGGATGCTCGCCAAAATCAGGAGTACAATTGACCATCCCCAAAACCTTGACAACGCGACGGATTCGGTCAAGGCTGCCCAGGTTTGCCTTAAGTGTGGCCAAAATGGCCAGCCCGGTTTGCCTCGCTGCATCGTATCCGGCTTGCTGGTTCACTTCATCACCCACGCGCCCAGAAATCAGGCTACCATTCGACTGCAATGGTCCGTGACCAGAGACATAAACCATGTCACCGGAGATCACCAGTGGCTTATAGACTCCTGCTGGTTTCGGAGCCGGAGGTAACTCTAAATTCAGGTCAGTCAATTTACTATCAGCACTCATGTCGGCAATACTCCGCAAAAAATCATACACACTTGCGAGCTTAGTTGACGCTCAAACCAACAGAGCAGCGTAGCATATTGGCAGAGTAGCCTGTAGTAGGGTCATGTTGAATCGCTCTCTGAACCTGCGAGCTTCCACCCGCCGGCTGCACCCTTGAGAGAGATGTCAAGTTGAGAGATACGCTCAAGTAACGTTCGGGAACCGTCTGGTTACAAAGTATGCCATTCAGTCAGCTGGCGGATCGGATAATCGCTAACGCTCCTTCCATCGGAGAAAATGATCGCGACAAAGGTTCCATCTTGGGCGGCTTGGGACGCATGCTCGACGGCGATTGATTTCTCAAGAGACGGTCTCGTTGAGTACTTTTATAGCGGCAGGACGTACGCCCTGCGGGGTCCTTTCGAGTTAAACCAGGAAGCTCGTGCCCTACCCCTAAAACATCGCTAGGTAACCAAACCCTTGGTCACCATCATGAAAACATCTTCCAGAGTTGGCTCTTTCTCACCAAAACTCCTCAGACCAACTTTATTGGCAACCAGCTCATCCAACAGTTTGGCAACTCCTTGGTCATCCGACTCCAGTTCAACCGTCGCTAAGTGGTCTTCGACGACCACATCTCGCGTTTGCGGGTTGCTGCGTAGCACCGACAGCCCAACATCCATGTTGGAAGTAAACCGAACCTCCACGACCCGATTGCCTCGAATACGACGATAGACTTCTTCGATCGGACCATGCATCAACAACTGGCCTCGTTCGATAATGCCAATGGAGGTGCAACAATCCGCTAGTTCGGTAAGAATATGACTGGAGATAAGAATTGTTTTTCCCATCTTCCGCAGCTCTTTCAGCAATGCTTTTACTTCCAGCCGCGCCCTTGGATCCAATCCGCTGGCCGGTTCGTCCAAGATTAAAACGGGCGGATCATGGACCAATGTCTTTGCCAGACATAGTCGCTGTTTCATCCCGCGCGACAGACCATTGACATAGTCATCACGCTTATGAGCCAAATCCAGCAACTCAAGGACGTCCGCGATCACCTGTTTGCGCTGCCGGCGAGGAATACGATAGGCAACGGCAAAGAAATCGAGAAATTCCCACACTTTCATTCCGTCGTAGACCCCAAAATTGTCGGGCATGTATCCCACGCTTTGCCGGACACCCATAGGATCACGCGTCACGCTGTGCCCATTCACCATTCCTTCGCCACGGCTCGCTTTCAGCAACGTCGTAAGGAAGCGAATCGTGGTACTTTTTCCGGCACCATTAGGTCCGATGAAACCGAACATTTCACCAGCGGGTATCTTTAAGTTCAGTTGTTGTACGGCGGTAAAATCACCGTAATCTTTGCCGAAATCGATCAATTCAATCATGGTTAAAAAGATTTCCCTTCCGGTAGCTCCTCATCCTTATCGCCGGAAAACTCTTCTTCGATCAAAGAGGAGACTTGGGGGCGCACGTTACGGTCCGGCTTGGGATCGGGAAGTGGGCCCTGTTTCAGATGAACAACGACCAATGTCCGCAGCACGGACTGCGAGGATTGGGGCTGAATCGTCATGCCCGGCAACTCGCCATCGGTCCAGCCGATCAAACGCATGTCACCTGGACGCAGGTGACTGCGGCTTCGAGCCACATCGATCAATGGTCGCAAACTCATTTCTTCCTCGGATTGGAACGGCATCACCGAATCTTGGTCCCATTGCGAAAGCAAGGACTCGTCTTTGGACACCTGCCGGAAAGAGAGCCGCTGGGCAACCTGCGGCTCAAATTCGTTGACCCAATCGGCCTCCAAGCCACCATCCAGGCGACGGTGGATCACACCAACTCCGTGTAATTGCAAATCAGTGCCATTGGTAACCACCCAGCGGTCACGGTCATCTTTTTTGAGCCGCATAGGACCACCCGCATCCAAAAAATATTCACTATGCAGCATGCCGGTTGAATTAGAATCAACTCGAAACCCCGTCAGCCGCGATGAGCTGCCACGGTGAAATCTAACCGTGCGATAACTTTGCCCCGTTACCATGCGGTAATCTTCGGCGGTAGCAAACGGCTGTGCTAAGGCGGCAGCATCATCAAATTCAACTTCGTAAGTCGAAGCGAGCGAACTGTATAGTGCCGTGTACCGGGTCAGATGTCCACGTTCATAGTCGCTATGTAATTCCAGCATGGCGATTTCGGTTCGACTGCGCGCGAAACCAATGTCGAGTTGCGCCATGCGGACGATCATCACTGCGTAACCGATGGCTATCAACGGTGCGGCAATCCAGGCCCATTCCACACGTCCAATCGCGTGAAACAATCCCCAATTGACTGGCACCAACAACACCAGATAGGCCGTCAGCATCAGGATCACAAATCCTGCGTCCGGAATCGAGATCCCAGCTGCCTTCTTTAAAGCTTGACGAGCCGCATTCGACACGGTGCTGAAATCGTTCCAGCCAGCAATCCCCGAACGTTCGTGTGACTCATATCCCGGATCGGGCCGGAAGCTGATTGATTTAGAAGCTAATTGATGACCAGTAGCCGCATCCCGGCTGAAATAACGCACATTGCTCAGCAAACCTGGATCTTCACGCATCGACGGGAAGTCCGACCAGGTCACCATCCATTCGCCTGACTCCGTTGTTGAATACGTCCGCCGAGGATGTCTCAACAAACATCCATTGATAAATCCATCAAAACAGCGCCATGTGTTTATTTGAGGGTGAGCGATGGGGAATGAGGTGACCACCAAGCGACCGCGTCCCACACGCCGTTCGGCTACGAGTTCTCCAGTATTCTTCATGAACTTACCAGGTGTCACTTCTTTCAACTCGATTCCAGCCAGGGAGCTGTCCGGCAACACGTTCCATGACAACTTCCCACCTTTGCCGTCAGGCAGCGACCAATAATCATTGATGGGAGCCATCGCTGCAGCATCCAATCGAACCGTGACATCACTGGTGGCTGGAAGATAGGGCATCAGGAAACTGCTCTTAAGACTATCCAGCGAACGGGGCCCACTGACAATTAACTGACCGCCCCAGTGCAGCCAATCGACCATCGCCTGCTCCTGATCCGGCGTCAATGTCGAGGTGTCAACATCATCCCATAGAATGAAAGCAATATTTGTCCAGGCCAAAGCTGACTCCGGCAAGGGAACACGCCGGTCCACTTCGGGGAGCAATACGTGGTAATAGATTCGACGCCCTGATTGGTCCCAGGACTCATACGGTGGGTGTAAAGAATCGGCTTGTTTTAAAAAGCCGTAAGCCTCGGGTACGCGGCTAAGCACCACAAAAAAGAACTGGTGTGGTTTCATTAACGAGGCCAGTTCGGTATTGGCTTGCACAATACCACCGCCGTGACGACGCCTCAACGAACTGTGCAAAAACGGATTTCGGTTAGATTGGCCCGGGACATAATAGAACAGTTCGAAATGCTTGGTTTGCCCTTTGGGCATGGCCGCAGGTCGTGTCGATAACATGCGATAGGCCGTGCGATCAATGGGCAACGCAGCATTTCGTTGATCGGTAGGAAACGAATCAATTTCACCATGAAAATCATCGTTGTTGGCCTTCATGGTCTGGACGACGCTCGTCCAATGGCCAGGCTTGACATGATAAATCTTTGAGGTGCCGTCAGAAGGTTGGATCGTAGGGCGATTGATCTCGAAATCTTCTTTTTTTTCCTCTTCTTTCCTTTCCTTTTCGGGATCGTTTGGATCGCGTGGAGCCAAACCCTTCCCACAACCACCACACCCGAGAAGCAGCAGGCAAAACAAGAAGAGCCAGACAGCAGGTATTGTATGACGCGATACAGTCCCTCCATGCCGAGACAATAGAATGACGTGAGATTGCGCGTTGCCAGGATGTCCGGGTAGCGACCGGAGTGCGTTCGAGGCCATCTTCCACCCCTCCTGCCTCAAGTGTACGAATTTGGCCTTGAGCTGAAAAGTGTCAACGCTGAACGATTTACACCACTCAAATCCCTTCTGGAACCGTCGCCAACTCCAACCGAATTCGTCTGGAATTGTCTTTTCCTGGGACTGGTCTGCCCAAATGGGCAAAACAGCCATCTGGTCATTCGCATCTTAAGACGTAATATTACGCAGTTTTGGGAAATGGTTGTTCGCAGGAAACACACTAGCTTCGGGAGGACAGGATGACTTCGCTGGATAAGCAGGTACTCAAAGCGGATCCAAGCAAACAATTAGACGTCGAACAGGCGGTCCGTGATCGTTACTCGGCCGCTTCTCAGCAAGCCGAATCGGCTTTGTGCTGTCCTGTCGACTATCAACCTCAATTCTTGGATGTGTTACCCGCAGAACTGATCGAACGTGACTACGGCTGCGGAGATCCATCAAGGTACGTGTATCCTGGTGAAACCGTACTCGATCTAGGGTCTGGCGGCGGCAAAATCTGTTATATCGCTGCCCAGGTAGTAGGTGAATCAGGAAAAGTCATCGGCGTCGACATGAACGATGACATGCTGGCGCTCGCTCGAAAATACCAACAACCCATCGGCAACAAACTAGGCTTCCACAATGTGCAGTTTCACAAAGCGCGGATTCAGGATTTGGCGCTCGATGTCGAGAAATTCGAACAATACTTGCAAGCTCATCCGGTAAGCTCTTCTGACCAATGGTGGGCGACTCAGGCTGAAGCGGATGGTTGGCGGAGAGAGCAACCGATGATCGCCAACGATTCCATCGATGTGATCGTCTCCAATTGCGTCCTAAATCTTGTGACAACCGCTGACCGTCAACAATTGTTTTCCGAAATGATGAGAGTACTCCGTCGAGGAGGACGAGCCATCATCAGCGACATCGTCAGTGATGAACCAGTACCAGATCGGCTTAAGCGAGATGCCACATTATGGAGTGGTTGCATCAGTGGCGCCTTTGTCGAGGACGAATTGCTGGCAGCATTTTCACAAGCAGGGTTTTATGGCATGGAAATGGTAGCCCGCCAAGAAGAACCCTGGACCGTTTTGGAGGGTATCGAGTTTCGTAGCGTGACAATTCGTGCGTTCAAAGGCAAAGAGGGTCCCTGTTTGGACCACCACCAGGCCGTTATCTATCGGGGACCCTGGAAAAGCGTCCAGGACGACGACGGGCATACTTTGCGTCGTGGAGAACGCACAGCCGTATGTGGCAAGACGTTTGACATCTACACGCGAGCCCCATACACAGACCATGTGATTCCGGTACCACCTTACAGCGAAGTTTCGGTAGAAGAAGCCAAACCGTTGGACTGTCGACGGAACGAAGTGAGGCCTCCTCAAAAAACGAAAGGCCTGGATTACCAGCTCACGACGCTCCCTAATCCGAATTCGTGCTGTGACACAGACTGCTGTTAAAACCAAGTGATGTCTTCGCTAGCACCGCGTCGTATTCGGGGTGGCTTGGTGGACGGCCCCGTGTCTATAATCCGCCCGCGTTTTCCCAATTTCCTGTTTATCCTAGTCGCATTGGTGTGGGATGATCGGACAAGGAAGTCCGTACCCAACCTGTCGAAGAATCCTTCGTATTCTTTGCGGGCTGTCACATCGGTACCTAATCGGTAGCTTGCTGTTGCTCACAAGCGTCCAGAACGCAATCGGGCAACCTAGCGACTCACCACTCGGCCTGCGCATTGCCTGGGGCGGCGCAGGATCTTGGCAGTGGACTGGCCGTTTGTGGCTGGACCAAGGTCAGCTACATGATCCACACTCGATTGTGAGCTCGGCAGACGCACCCGGCTCCATTTTTCTTGACGGGAAAGCCGTACGCATCGTTCAACCGCGACCGCGTCCCTTTGACGAATTTGACGTGTTTGCCGTTGGCGCACCGGAAACTGCGACATTGTTCATTGAGTTGCAACGTAGCGACTTGCCCACACCTTTTCAGCAGCAAGTGCCCCTCAAAGACCTACTCACTGGCTATCGTGAGATCGTACTCGATGACAAAAACAATCGCCTGCTACTACAGCGCACGCCTGGAGACCAACTGGTCATTCAGTTTGACCGCAAGCACTTGGTCTTTACCCCCGGTGAGTCGCTCAATCTGTCGGTAACCCCCAATCTTCCTGCCCTCAGAGAAGACGCCACCTTCCGCCTGAGCGCGACACTCTATGACCAGGAGGGATCGCAGGTAGCGAAGCCATTGAATCAAGAATTCAGAGCTGACTTACGAGGTCAGTTTGCAGGTCTTAAACCCATTCAGTTTCCACTTCCGGATGCGGAAGGAGTCTACGATTTAGACATTCAACTGAGCGAACCTCGTCGACGTCGACTGACACGACAGAAATCGCTCACACTGGCTCGTCGCAAAATGCAATTGGTGGTGATTGACCCTCGCCAAACACTCAGGCCTGGTGCATTAACTCCACGCGAAGTGGTACGCATTGAACCTACCGAGCCTCGCTGGAAGACCTTCCTATCGCAGCGTTTTGGTAGCCTCCCTGGTCTGGAAAACAATCTACCAACGGGGAACAGGCCATCTCGGATTTGGCAACTCGGCAACGAAGCATTCGTGCAATTGGAGCCAACTGGATGGCACGCGTATCCAGTATCGATCTCCCAACCGGGGGTGCCACACATTATTGAGGTCACTTATCCGGCAGATGTAGAACAGACCTTTACCATCAGCGTGGTCGAAGGAGAAAACGCGAATCGAAACTCTGCATTACCGCACCACAGTGGCGTGCATGTCGGCAAGTCCAACGTCGGAGAGGCGAATCAGTTGCGTCGGTACCGGATGTTCTGTTGGCCTAACACAGAAGACATCCAGATCGTTTTGACCAATCAACATCCGGAGCTTCCTGCCTCATTTGGCACGATTCATGTTGAGGAATGGACATCGGGACTACCAATTCCGACGCCAGACAAGATGGCAGGAAACTCAAGGCAAATATTAACGTATCTCGAAAAACCTTGGTTTACCAAAAGTTTTTCAGCGACGAGTGTCGCTAGTAACATTCCACCTAACCAGTTGAACGACTGGCGAACTTTTTACGAAGGCGGAACACGCTTAGCCGAATATTTAAAGCACACAGGATACAGCGGCGTACTTTTGAGCGTGTACGGTGGGGGCAGCACACTTTACCCAAGCCTGCTGCTCGATCCCAACCACCAATATGACACGGGTACATTCCAGCTCATGGGCCAAGATCCCGTCCGCAAAGACATCTTGGAAATGCTGTTACGTATCTTTGACCGTGAAGGCTTAACACTCGTCCCCACGCTGCGATTCGACGCCACCTTGCCACGACTCGAACGCATGGCCCACAGAAAAAAAGGGGTGCGTTTGATCGGCCCGGATGGTTCACCGTGGACCTCTTCTGCTCCGCAAGATGAACGTAATGGCGCCGCACCACATTACAACCCCCTTCATCCGCAAGTTCAGGCCGTAATGTTGAAAGCGGTCCAGGAAGTCGTCAACCGTTACGCCCACCATCCGTCGTTCGGTGGACTGGCTCTCGATGTTACGCCTCAGGGCTATGCCGCTTTGCCAGGGCCATACTGGGGCTTGGATGACCACACCGTTTCTCGATTTGCCATGGACACGCGCATCACCTTGCCAGGCGAAGGTGCGCTAAGACACCGCACTCGTGCTCAGCACCTACAACAGAACCCAGTCGTCCGCGATCAATGGTTGTATTGGCGATCCGGTCAACTTGCCGCTTTGCATCACCGCGTGCAGTCCATCACATCTTCGCAAAAGGAAACGGCGAAATTATTCCTTCTTAGCTCTGAGATATTCAACAGCCAAAGCATCCGCCAAACACTGACTCCCACACTACCACCTCAGGGAGACATGCATTTTTCGCAAGCCTTGCTCGGCCTGGGACTCGACCCTCGAGCTTACCAACGGGATGACCAAGTGGTGCTGGTCCAGCCCCGTCATGTGTTTCCTGGCGACCTTCCTGGAAACCATCGAAACGAGTTGCGACTCGATCAGCTCCCTTATGCTGACATCTATTTTGGAGGTAGTTCTTTAACTGCCGATTTGTTATTTCACACCCCCGTGCCACTCAATTCCCATGATTGGATGAGCGAGCTACGTGGAGCTAAAACGGCCGACGAACGCATGGTCCTGTCTTTGCCGGAAATGTCGAACCGCCATCGTTTGGCCACAACCTTGGCGCGAAACGATTCACAAGTTGTGATTGATGGAGGCACGATGCTGCCGCTAAGCCAGGATGCGTCCAGCCAGGAATTCGCCAACGTCTTTCGGCAACTTCCGATCGCACCGTTTACCGATGTTAGCCTGGAAGTGACAACGGAACCGGCAATCATTCGTACTTGGCAAGACGGAAAACGTACATGCATCTATATGGTCAACGAATCCGCCTGGCCCGTGCAGTTGCAGATGGAGTTGGAAGCTGCCAGGAACATCCCTGTTCCTAGGCCGATTGGTGTCGACAACCCGTCTGCAATGGTGCGTCAAGGCAATCGGGCTTCCTGGAACGTGACGCTTGAGCCGTACGGATTGATAGCCACTTGGCTAGACGTTCCACAGGTTGATTTTGTGTCGATCGAAAGAACCGTTTCCGAGCAATTCCGCACTCAACTCGAACAACGAATCCAATTGCTGAAAGATCGCTTAGAGCAACTAGAACGAGAACCTAAGATCGACTTACTCGCCAATCCAAGCTTCGAGCACAACCCTATCGACGTCGATAGCGTAAGAGGCTGGGAAACGCTTCAAGGTTCGAAGCAAGTCGTCAACTGGCAGTCCGACGAAGCAAATGTCGGAAGGTATTGCTTGAAGCTGACTGGACAGGGGACTGGTAGGACTGTCTCCGTGCGCAGCGATCCGTTTCAACCACCATCCACGGGAAGATTCCAGGCGGAACTGTACCTGCGCGCACCGAATGCACGACGTCAACCGAGAATCAGTCTGGCCCTAGAAGTGATCATCGACGACCAACCCATCACCTACCGCACATCGGTCGTGGGTGCGGAAACCGACCGGCCATTAGCGGAGCAATGGGAAAAGCACTTGCTGCAAGCCGACGACTTGCCTCTCAACGGTTTGGGCGACATGCGTTTGCGCATGGATGTCTTCGGAGAAGGCGATGTGCTAATCGATCACATTCAGACGTCGATTTTGGCTCCGTTTTCCATCAACGAACGTCGAGGTCTTCTGGCCATCATCGGTTTGGCATCCCGACACCTCAACAAAGGTGACTATGGTAAGTGCCAGCAAGTACTGGATGGTTATTGGATACGCTTTCTTGAAGAAAACGTCGAGCTGCCAGCCACCCGGTTGGCAGCTCAACCGCAGATCGTTCCGCTACCGGACCTCCAGTCAAGCCCTGAAGACGAAACATCTGATGATTCGTGGTTCGACAACGTGAACCAACGACTGCGGCGTTGGTTGCGATTCTAGTCCAGTTCGACCCAGCCCCCTGTTTCTGCAGAACGCTGTGCCGCCTCGACCCACCGCTGGACTTGCCAACCATCTTCCAGGTCGGGGTGATCACTCTCTTGTCCTGCAATCTGTCTCTGTATCGAGGGAAAGACATAATCCGCAAATCGATTTCCCAAGCTGTTATCAGCGATGGTCTCCAATCGTGTCGCCGGATCGGGGCTGTTGGCTATCCACAATTCCGACGTAATACGATTCACCGATAACGAGGCTTTCGTGCCATGCAATTCCAATTCCGGTGCAAACCCTTTTCGAACGTAGCTCGCGTGAGACAACACCATAGTGACCAACATTTGGCCGGGAAACTCCATCGACAACTGAACATGGTCTGGTGTGGATAATGCCTGTCTGGGCTCGGCTGCTTCTTGCGACGATGCATCGCGCACGTCACCCCATGTGATGGCTTCACCCAAATCGATCGGTCCCAAATCTGGTTTTGGCGGCATGACGGCATCGGACTTAGCCCACACACGCTGCGCTTCAGCGCCAAGGATCCAGCGGAGCGTATCGTAAGCATGAGAACCAACATCTGCTAACGATCCGGCTGCCGATAGTTGTGCGTCGTCACGCCACGTAAAAGGCATGGCCAGCGGCCGTGGATTGTGCCAACGGTAAACCACCGTGCGGATTGTTCCCAATTCTCCAGAGTCAACCAGTTGCTTGGCTCGCTCAAACACTGGGAAATACCGAGTCCAGTAGGGAACGAAATGACCGAGTCCCGAATCGCGATACGCCTCGCAAATATCGGCCGCCTGTTGCTGGTTTATCCCGACAGGCTTCTCACAGAGCAGGTGCTTCCCCAACTCAGCACAAGCCATCGCCGGCTCATAGTGCAACGCGTCTGGCGTGAGCACCAGCACCAGATTCACGTCCGGATGGTTAACGACTTCCTGCCACTCACTAGAAACGACCTGGGCACCATCCTCAGCAGCAGCCTCCTGTAGCCGATCCAATCGACGGGCACAAAGTGCTACAATTTTGTGTCCCCCCTGGCTGTCTCGGATTTCATGCCGATATGGAGTACCAATGAATCCAGTGGCTCCAATTACCCCGATTCCGAATTGCATGCCGTATTCCTTATACCTGACATTCGAAAATTGTCAGTTTGTAGTGGTGTGCAAGATATTCTCATCACCCCAATACTAACTTATAATTGCAATATGCTATGCGCTAAGAAGTTGACAAAACCGGCAACGGTTCAATTCTAACGGATTCCCAAAAACATCCTATGCCATACAAACTACATTTGACCCGCGTCGCGGTTGGTCTGCTTGCCTCTTGTGTTTGGACCACGGGTTTCGCTCAAGAAACGATTCAATTCAATCGCGACATTCGTCCCATCTTGTCCGAAAACTGTTTCGAATGCCATGGTCCGGACGCTGGGACGCGCGAAGCCGATTTACGTCTCGATCGAGAGCAGGATCACCACGGCGACTCGCACCAGAGATTGATTGTGCCAGGCCAGCCAGAGAAGAGCGAACTTTTTCTACGCATCAGTTCCACCGATCCTGACCTGCGCATGCCGCCAGCCGACTTTGAAAAGACACTTACGGAGGAACAAATTGACAAGGTCCGTCAGTGGATCGCAAGTGGAGCCACGTGGCAGCAACATTGGGCATTTATTCCTCCGACGCGTTCCTCGGTACCCGATGTGTCTGACGACCAAGGCAACCGTCTCAACGCCATTGATCATTTTGTATTACAGCGTGTACGAGCGGCCGGTTTACAACCTGCCGATCCAGCAGACCCTATCGTGTTGGTTCGACGGTTATGCTTTGACCTGCTAGGCCTTCCTCCTTCGATCGAAGAAGTTTCCGAATACACCAGCGATCCTAGCGACGTTGCTTATGAAGCTGTCGTAGATCGTCTATTGGAATCGCCGCACTTTGGCGAACGCATGGCAATGTACTGGCTGGACGTGGCACGTTTCGCCGACAGCAACGGCTACCATTCGGACGAACCTCGCGAAATAGCACCTTTTCGTGACTATGTCATCCAAGCGTTTCACCAAAACAAACCATTCAACGAATTCGTCATCGAGCAATTGGCTGGAGACTTACTACCCGAAGCCGGCATGGACCAAAAGGTTGCTTCCGGTTTTAACATGTTGTTGCAGACTACCAACGAAGGGGGGGCTCAAGCCAAGGAGTATTTAGCAAAATACATGGCGGATCGGGTGCGGAACACGTCGTCCATCTTCCTCGGAGTCACGCTCGGCTGTGCCGAATGTCACGACCATAAATTCGACCCTTTTAGCACGCATGATTTCTATAGCATGGGAGCGTTTTTCGCCGACATCCAGGAAAAAGGGGTTGGGAATCCACCCACGCACCTCATCTTATCAGCGGATCAAGAACAACAACTTGCCGATATCAACCAACGCGATCAGAAAATAGAACAGCAACTCAACCAGATGACTCCCGAATTGGTTGAATCTCGAAAGAGCTGGGAGTCAACATGGCTGGCTGACAATCAAGAGACGACCGCCTCATCCATCATCTTGGAACCTTGGTATCAGTTTGGCACGATTCCTCAACCACAAGGTAATCGAAATCGAAATCGACTGTTCGAATTCGTGTTTCCACCGGAACTTGAATTCAACCCAACCAAAACGTACTCATCAGGAAGTTGGCAACAGGTCGAACAATTCGAAGACGGAAAAGTGCACACACTTCCGGGAGGCCCAGGTACAGCTTATTTGTTCCGACGAATCTACGCTGAACGGACACTGGTCACCGAATTGAGCCTCGGCGCCAGAGACCATCTGGGAGCGTGGCTGAATGGAGCCCGGGTATTCGAAGACCGATCGGCTAACCCCGCCAAGCCGGATGAACACACAGCCAGTGTCATGTTGCGAGAGGGTGAGAACCAACTGCTCTTAAAATTGGTCACGGGAAAAAATAATATCGAGTTCTATTTTGGACTAACTCCGCATAAGCTTCCTGACAATGTGGCTGAGATTGTACGTCGACCCACCTCTGAACGAAACGAAGAACAGGTTACGTCACTCGACAATTTTTTTCTAAGCATTACTCCAGATTTGTTGCCGCTTCGCCGTACTCGTGCAGATCTCCAAAGAAAGAAGTATCAGCTGCAGTACGCTCCCAATGCGAAACGCACGCTCATGACGGTGGCTACTTCACCTCGCAAGATCCGCGTACTACCACGCGGAAATTGGCTGGACGATTCGGGCCAAGAAGTGGGACCTCGAGTTCCGAGTGGTTTGAATTCTCTCGATGTTGGCGACCGCCTAGCTACACGGATCGATTTAGCACGTTGGATGGTCGCCTCTGACAACCCACTCACCGCGCGCGTGTTCACAAATCGGCTCTGGAAACTTTTCTTTGGCCGAGGTTTGGCAACTCCGTTGGATGACCTGGGGGCGCAAGGCACTGCGCCGACACATCCTGAACTGTTGGATTGGTTGGCCATCGAGTTTATGGAAAGTGGTTGGGACGTGAAACACATGGTGAAACTGATGGTCATGTCCTCAACCTATCGACAATCATCGTCGGTCACGCAGATCGCCCAACAACAGGATCCCTACAATGAGTTATACGCACGCCAAGCTCGATTCCGCTTAGATGCCGAAATGGTGCGAGACAATGCTTTGGCGATCAGTGGACTGCTGGTGCGCCAGATTGGCGGCAGGAGTGTTCGCCCCTATCAACCTGCCGGGTATTGGCGTCACATGAACTTTCCGAAGCGCAGCTGGCAATTGGACGCAGGTGCTCAGTTGTATCGACGCGGACTGTACACTTGGTGGCAACGCATGTTTCTACATCCTGCCATGGTCGCATTTGACGCGCCCAGTCGTGAAGAGTGTACCGTCGAACGCCCACGTTCCAACACTCCATTACAGGCTTTGGTATTGCTGAATGATGACACCTACGTCGAGGCTGCGAGAGTCTTTGCCGAACGAGTGCTGCGCGAAGGAGGTAGTAGTTTTGATGAACGTTTGACGTGGGCCATGCGTCGCGCGCTTTCGCGCGAACCTGGAGAGGAAGAGCTGGTCACATTAAAAGAGATCTTTCACTTACACCAACAGCAATACCAGCAGGATGTCGAAGCCGCCAAAGCCTTGATCTCCACTGGCAAGTCACCCGTTCCAACCGACCTGGATCCGGCCGACACGGCCGCATGGACTTCGGTAACGCGCGTCCTCCTGAACTTACACGAATCCATTACTCGGACCTAGCAATGGCCTGGCTGACATGGAAGAACCGGGTCCATGAAAGTAGCACGATGACACACACCAACGAAATATTGCGGCGCACTTTTTTGGGACAAACCACACGCGGAGTGGGTGCGATGGCCTTGGCTTCGTTGCTGGAATCGCAGGCCAGGTCGAAACATCTGCATGCCGCTGACTCATCAACGGCCAAGGCCACGATCGCCCTGCCAACGTCGCGTGCCAAACGCGTCATCTTCCTGTGTATGGCAGGAGGGATGTCTCACTTGGAAACGTTCGACAACAAACCCAAACTGGCTGAAATGAACGGACAATCCATGCCCGAATCGTTCACCAAAGGACAGCCAATCGCACAACTGCAAAATCGGAAATTAACCTGTCTAGCTCCTCAACATACTTTTGAAAAATGCGGTGAATCTGGACAAGAGATTAGTTCGGTATTCCCTCACCTGCATCAGGTCGCTGATGAGCTTTGTGTCATCCGATCTTTGAAGACAGAAGCGATCAACCATGATCCGGCCCATACATTCATGAACACCGGAACGACGATCAGCGGCCGACCTGCAATGGGATCTTGGGTGTTGTACGGCTTGGGTCGAGGCTCAGAAGATCTACCAGGGTTTGTTGTCTTGACGTCAGAAGGTGGCGGACAAAGCCAACCCATCGCGGCGAGGCAATGGCATAGTGGTTTCTTGCCCAGCCGATTGCAAGGTGTCCAATTTCATTCATCGGGCGATCCGGTGTTGTACGTTCGAAGTCCCGCAGGCGTGGACCGACAACGTCAACATGACGTGGTGCAGGCTGTCGGTAAATTGAACCAACTACAAAACAAGTTCTTGAATGACCCGGAAATCGTTACCAGGATCAGCCAGTATGAGTTGGCGTTTCGAATGCAATCCAGCGTCCCTTATTTGATGGACGTTTCTGACGAGCCTCAAGAAACACTCGATTTGTACGGTACCTCAGGTGCCGATGGTTCGTTTGCTGGCAACTGCCTTCTGGCGCGCCGGCTGGCCGAACGAGGCGTGCGGTTTATCCAGCTCTATCACCGCGGCTGGGACCATCACGGTAGTATCAAGGAAGGTGTCGCTACCACGGCTAAATTGGTCGATCAGGGTACAGCCGCGTTGATTACAGATCTACGACGTCGAGGCATGCTCGAGGACACACTGATCGTTTTTGCTGGCGAGTTTGGGAGGACCCCCATGGCGCAAGGCAATGGCCGAGATCACCACATCAAAGGGTTCTCGTTATTTATGGCCGGAGGCGGTATCCGACCCGGTACGTCTTACGGTGACACGGATGAACTTGGCTACCACGCAGTCGACCGCGTGGTTTCCGTCCACGACTTCCATGCAACGATGCTCCATCTGCTAGGCCTGGACCACCTTAAATTGACATACCGGTTCCAGGGCCGGGACTTCCGTCTGACAGACGTCGCAGGCAATATCCTGCACGATGTTATCGCTTAAGAGTGGCCATTCTGGACAGGCATTCTCGCCCAAGACCCTTTGTACCGAAAAAGTCGCGAGCATTTCAATCAATCCACCGCGCAAGCACCCTTGATCAACAAACGAACGATCAAGGATGTGTACAGCGAGGCCATTTCCAACATTAAATGAACGGCTGCCTCGTTTAGGCTGAGGCATCATGGAGCGATTTCAGCGTGGATAACCCTACGTCTGCAATGACCTCTTACAGGGAACGGTCAACGAGAAAATACCGTGCGGCACTCATGACATGAAACAACAACGCACCCACACAAACAATCAACAGAAATCTTTTCGCTTCACCCTCGATGAACGAATGTGCCATTCGCCCCAAGAGGATTTCCCTTTATGAAGCGACACGTTCTCCGAGAATCGAGATACAATACGAGCCAAACGATTGTCGGACTATCTGGCACACCCCGTCCAAGTGAACCAACAGGTGGTTTACAATGGAACAAGTAATCCACCGTATCCATGGATTTGTTTCCTACCAGTCGAAACGATGAAACTTTTGTTAACCGGTGCATCAGGCCAATTGGGCCATTACTTGTTGCAGGAACTTCGAGGAAGTGCTATTGAGTTTTGCGCTTGGAGCAGGAACCGGGAGGATGAAGTCTTCGACAAATCCTTGACTCCTGTCGATTTAGCTACGGACCCATCTGTGGTAGAGGCCGCCTATCATCGAGCTTCACCCGATGTAATCCTGCACGCGGCTGCTGTTACCACAACTGCTGCAGCATATAAGCATCCCGAACGAACTCATCGGATCAATACCCACGCGACAAAACAGCTGTTGGAACTTGCCTCAACGAACAATGCCAGATTTGTTTTTGTCTCTACGGATCTTGTTTTCGATGGTCAGAAGGGTGAATACCAAGAGCAGGATACACCAGCCCCCTTGTCGATCTATGGCAAAACCAAGTTTGCCGCCGAACAGGTGGTAGCTCAATATCCTCATCATTTGATTGCTCGGTTGAGCTTGTTGTATGGGCCAGCGTTAAACGGCCGACCTGCTTTCTTTGACCAACAGCTGCGTGCGATGAGTGGACAAGGATCTTGTTCGCTGTTCACCGATGAATGGCGAACACCGTTGAGCTATGCAACGGCGGCGCAAGGCCTGTTGGGCTTAGCAAATTCTCCACACACCGGCACGGTTCATCTGGGAGGTCCCGAACGGATGAATCGCTACGACATGGGAATGCGGATAGCTCATGCCGTTGGAGCCAATACAAATCATTTGGTGGCCACTCTACAGGCAGACCTGGAATTCCCGGAACCGCGCCCCCATGACGTGTCTCTTGATTCGAGTCGTTGGCGTTCGTTATGCCCACACTCACCCTGGCCCACACTAGAATCGGCGGTCAGCCAGTTCCTACAACAAAGCAACCAATAACTCTCCTTGATAACAGATGCCATCAGACTCGGCTGAATTTACAATCGTCACAGATCCGTCTGTCGTACCCAACCCAGTGCGATTGGCTCAATGGCCCCTGCGCCACGAGCCGCGCACGGCATGCTCGATTCTTTTGGTTTCGTTAGGCATTGGCTTGTTGACAACCACAGTGACTGAAAGCCCCCTTCTCGGATTGATTTGTCTGCTCGTGTTATGGATAGCGGCTTGGCGTTTTTGGATTCCGATTCACTACGAATTGGGACCGGCCGGCATCACACAGCGAGTCCTGTGGCAACAGGTTTTGATACCCTGGTCGTACTTTGTCCGCTTTGAAGAAAACGGTGACTTTGTTGTGTTGATGCGCGACACTGAACTAAATCCTTGGACCAGCATACGCGCAGTACACCTCTATGTAAAAAACGAGCGTGAATCGGTTCTAGCCGTCTTCAATTACTATTTGCGCCATCAACGCCTGCCTTGAGTGTGTCGCTGCACGGTAGGTGATTTTTCTATCGTCCAACCGCAGGCGCTGATAACCTGCCGGCGCTGGCGGCTGAGCGCAAACGAAAACGCCGTCAAATCACGCCAAATGGCATGCCGCCCAATGCCCCTCGGCAACTTGGCGCAAAGCGGGTACCTGCTGCTCACAACGTTCCTCTCGGAGTGGACAGCGAGTATGAAACGGGCAGCCGGTAGGAGGATTCATGGGACTGGGTACATCTCCGCTTAAAACGACTCGTTGACGACGGCGTTCTACCAACGGATCTGGTATCGGCACAGCCGAAATCAGCGCTTGCGTGTAGGGATGTTGGGGTTGCTGGTACAGCTTGTCCCGATCTGCCAGCTCGACAACCTTGCCCAAATACATCACCGCGATCCGATCACTAATGTGACGCACTGCTGACAAATCGTGCGCGATGAACAAATATGTCAAGCCGAAACGATCTTGAAGCTCCTGCAATAGATTCAGGATTTGAGCTTGGATCGACACGTCGAGCGCACTGATGGGTTCGTCTGCAACAATGAATTCAGGTTGTAACGCAAGTGACCTGGCAATTCCGATTCGTTGACGCTGTCCTCCGGAAAACTCATGCGGAAATCTACGAATGTATCGGGGTTCCATTCCCACATGCACCATCAAGTCCTGAACCTGCCGACGGAGCTCCGTACCACGCGCAATTCCGAATGCCCTCAACGGCTCTCCAACGATGGCCTCTACCGTCATACGCGGATTCAAACTGGCGTAGGGATCCTGAAAGATCATTTGCATGTGCTTCCGCAGCTGACGAAGGCGCGCATCCCAAGTCCAAGCTCCTCGGCGGGATACCCAATGGCTGGTGAGTTCCTCGCCGTCAAAGTAGACTTCACCGGCTGTGGGACGCAACAGCTGTAAGATGGCGTTACCAGTGGTTGACTTGCCGCAACCACTCTCTCCCACCAGTCCCAAAGTCTCGCCGCGGCGTATTTCTAAAGAGACGCCATCGACGGCACGCACAGGATTCAACGGTTGGCGCAAAAAGTCACGTTGCTTCACGGGAAAGTGAACTTTCAGATCGGCCAGTTTTAGGAGAACGTCGGTCATCGTGTCATGTGGGGAATTCGGTTTGCCAGCAGGTGGTCCAATGGTCTGTCGCCACATCGACTCGTTCTGGAAATTCCTGAGAACAACGCTCGTCTGCCAGCTCACAACGAGGATGGAACGGGCAGCCGGCAGGTAGATGAGCCAAATCTGGCGGTAGACCTGGGATAGCTTCCAATTCTTCGTGAATCGCTTCGTCCAAACGAGGAATGCTGTTCAACAAGCCTCGTGTATACGGATGCGATGGTCGGGCAAATACCTGCTCGGTCGGTCCCTGTTCGACGATTTTTCCGGCATACATCACAATCAATTGATCCGTCACACCAGCCACGACTCCCAAATCATGAGTAATCAAAACCACACTGGTGTTGAATTCTTGTTTGAGTTCACGGATCAGGTCCAGGATCTGCGCCTGAATCGTGACATCCAAAGCCGTTGTCGGCTCGTCGGCTATCAACAGTTGAGGTTCGCACAGCAGCGCCATGGCAATCATCACACGCTGTCTCATTCCGCCAGAAAACTGATGGGGGTATTGCCCAATCCTGGTTTCTGGATCAGGAATGCCGACACGACCCAGCATTTCTATACTGCGCTGTCGCGCCGCAACGCGGCTCACACGCTGGTGGACTTCCAGCACTTCGGTTAGTTGCCGTTCGACGGTCAAGTATGGATTGAGCGAAGTCATGGGATCTTGAAAAATCATCGACACTCGATCCCCTCGCATGGCTTCCAATTCACGGCGTGACATGCGCAACACGTCTTGTCCACCGAACAGAATTTCACCGCTGGGAAAGTACCCGGGGGGCTGAGGAATCAGGTTCATTGCAGACAGACAAGTCACCGTTTTCCCGGAACCACTTTCTCCCACGATACCCAAAGTCTCTCCCTCCGCCAAATCCAAGGAGACCCCATCCACAGCTTTAACCACACAATCGTCGGTGCGGAAGTAGGTACGCAAGTCACGGATGGAAAGAATAGGTTGAGTCATCATGAACGGTTTATGTTTTCATCTGTGGATCGAGTGCATCACGTAAACCATCACCCATAAAATTCAGCGAAAACAGAAGCAACCCCATCGTGGTGCCAGGAAAAACTACGATCCACCAGAACACGAGCATCTGGTTGGCACCTTCATTGATCAACGCTCCCAAGCTGGCTTGCGGCTCCTGCACTCCCAAACCAAGAAACGACAGAAAAGCTTCTTGCAAAATCATACTGGGAACAGTGAGGGTGAAGTAAACCACAATCGGTCCCAGAGTATTGGGAATCAAATGGCGAAAGACAATATCCCAACTTCCTGACCCTGAACTACGAGCCGCACGCACGAAGTCCCGTTGTTTCAAACTAAGCACCTGACCGCGTACGATACGAGCAGTCATAAGCCAACCAACGAAGCCGAGCGCCACAAACACCAACAGCAAGCTACGGTTAAATATCGTCACGAGGATGATGACGAGAAACATGTAGGGGAGTACGTATAGAACATCGACAACACGCATCATGAAGGCGTCGACGCGCCCGCCAACATAACCCGAAACAGCACCATAAACGGTGCCAATCGTGGCAGATACGAACGCTGCCAAAAGCCCAATCTCTAAGCTCATACGGGTCCCATGTAGGACCCGTATGAACAAATCTCGTCCTAAAAAATCAGTACCAAACCAGTGGTCTTTGGACGGAGGTTGAGCCCCGTACGACAGGTCCTGCGTTTCCAGCTTGTAACCCCAAGTCCACTCAATCAGCACCGGCCCAACGACAGCAGCGATCGTCAAACCGGCCACGACAATTCCAGCGGCGAAGGCCATGCGATTTTTGCGCAAACGTCGCCAGGCATCCTGCCATAAAGACGTACCGGCAACCAGTGAGTCATCGTGTGAAGTCAATGTAGACACAAATCCCAAAACCTCTAGTCATAAGTAATACGTGGATCGAGCCAGCCGATAACAAGGTCTACCAACAAATTCATGGACAACAAAAACACAGACTCTAACAGCACGATCCCCATTACCAAAAAACGATCGCGGTTGACCGCGGCATCAACAAAATAGGGACCGATACCAGGAGTGTTAAAGATCTTTTCGACCACGACGCTACCGACCATCATGAAAGCAATCGCTGGTCCGAGATAGGAAACGACTGGCAACAAGCCACCTCGCAACATGTGTCGCCAGATGATCAGTTTTTCCGGAAGTCCTTTCGCTTGTGCGGTGCGGACGAAGTCGGATCGAACCACCTCCAACATGCCGGCCCTCGTCAGTCGAGCAATATACGAAGCTCGGATGGTACCCAGCGTGATACCGGGCAGCAGAATATGTTTCCAACTACCCCAACCGGCGGGCGGAAACCAGTAAAGCGACAGGGAAAACAACAACACCAATAGAGGACCAAGCACGAACGTCGGAATACTGATACCCAACATGGCTGCGGTCATCGCCCCATAATCCCAAACCGTATTCTGGCGTACGGCACCAATGATGCCAGCCGTGACACCCAACAAGAGCGCCCATGCCAAGGCTACCGTTGCCAAGATCAACGTGACGGGAAATCCAATCGCGATGATCTCCACGACACTTCGATTGTACATAAACGACATCCCGAGATCTCCTTGCATAAGATTCACGAGATAGATGCACAATTGGACATACGGAGGTTGGTCAAATCCATACTTGGCTTCCAGTTCTGCTCGCGCCTCTGGCGATAAAGCGCGTTCGGCTTGAAAGGGATTTCCAGGGACCATGTAGATCACGATAAATGCGACGACAAGAATCACGATCAACGTGGGAATGAGGCCCATTACCCGGTGCAATATGTAATGTTTCATAGTGTTTGGCAGCGCCGTCAAAGATGAGAAGAGCTGATTTATCGTTCCAAATCGGATTCCGCCATCCAGATCAAGCTGTCAGATGGCCTCAACCTCGTTCGATCAATGGGGGTGGTGCTTCGAGTTCTTGCTCTGCCGATTCCTCATACCAATGAGGATCGATCCGCAAGTATTTCCACGGGTGTCGATCCTGGTAATTGCTCCAGAATCCTTGTATGTAAGGTTTGACTAATTGTGATCGTGTGTAGACATAGATGGGCAATACTGGCTGTTGACTGAGCAAGCGCTGTTCAGCCTGTCTCAAAATGTCCAACCGTTTGGCCGGATCTTGCTGTGTTTTTGACTTTTGCAGCAGGGCATCGTATTCGGCATCTGCCAAGCCAGAATGGTTGTTGCCCGAGTAAGAAGCCAACAAATCGAGAAAGGTGTAGGGATCGGGGTAATCCCCAATCCAGCCCATGCGGGCAATCTGAAAATCCATTTGCTCTAACTTACTCAGATAGACTTGCCATTCCTGGTTTTGAATCTGTACATCGACATTCAAATGTTCCTTCCACATCTGCTGAATCGCAACGGCAATTTGTTTGTGCCCCTCGGAGGTGTTGTAGATGAGGGTGACGGATGGTAATCCTTGGCCGTCCGGGTAGCCGGCTTCTGTCAGCAGCTGTCGAGCTCGCTCAGGGTCAAAAAGCGAATTCTGCAGTCCTTCGTATCCCGCCAGCCCATCCGGGACTAAATCGGCAGTCGGAATTTGCCCGGCGCGCGTCACGTACTCGACAATCGACTGGCGATCCACCGACAGGCTGAATGCTTGCCGAACCTTGGGGTCGTCCATGGGAGGCTGCTTGGTATTGAACCAATAAAAGTATACACCCAGGTAGGGATCTGAACGGAAGTCCTTGAAGTTTCGCAGGGTGTCCATGAATTCGGCTGGCAACGAAGTGTTCCCTCCCGGAAAATCAATTTCACCTGTGTAGTACAGATTCAAAGCCGTATTGTAACTTTCGACCATGGAGATCCGTACGTTGGGAGTCCTTACTTCGTCAACGTTCCAGTAGTAGGGATTCTTTTCGAAATCCATCGACTGCCGAAATCGCCAACGTAAAAGCCGATAAGGTCCGTTGCTAACAATGTGCTCGGGACGCGTCCACAAATTGGTATTAACACCCTCTATTTCCAGACGCTCCATGACGTGGCGCGGCACGGGCATGAATGAATAAAACGTCAAAAGGTTTAAGAAATAAGGCACCGGATGCTCAAGATCAATTTGTAAAGTCAGATCATCCAGTGCTTGGATGCCGATGACGTTGTTATCCGTGGTCTTCACTGTTAGCGTCTGTCCGTCGTAACGGACCTGCGCGAACCGGTCCATCACTTGTCGGCGTATCTCCGTTCTCCGTTGGTGATCACCTTCGACGTACTTCCCTCCACCCAAATAGACAAAAAAACCACCGAGATCCGGACAAGCGTCCATCGCCGTGATCTCCACTCCGTGCATGTCGGATGTGACTCTTTGGGACCATCTGCTGAACTCTTCTAGCTGCGTCGAGTCGGGCACACCCGTCACCAGGATCGCTCGCAGGTTATAGGCCTTGGCATGTTTCAGATCGTAGGCCGCGTTGGCATATTTAGAAGCCGTTCGAGGATCTAATAACCGTTTTACTGACCATTCGAAGTCGTGTGCGGTTAATGGTTTGCCATCCGACCATTTGGAGGACCGCAAATGGAATAGGTAGCGACGCCCATCGTCCATCACATCCCAATCCCGAGCAATATCGGGCATCGGCTCCAACGTCGCCGGATGTGCCTGGACGAGACCGGCAAACGTGTTAAAAATAATTTCGCCACCATTGCTGTCCGAACATTTACCGGGGTCGATCCACTGAGCTTCCGCACCATTATTCACCCACAAGACGTCGGTTGAGTGTTGCGGGCGTGTGATACCGAAATACTCAGTCGGACGATCACAACCGCTGACAATAAAGCAGCATGCATTGAACAAGATCAGCAGATACAGCATTGCTCGGAGTTTTGGTCGAGGCAACACTAGAATCCCAGTGGCATTCGTAACACTCGCTGGCCCCACGAATGCTCGCTGGCTTCGCCGACACAAAAGGGGCTGTAGTTCGCCCGTTTTCTGAAACCCGTTACCGTGAAACATCACTCGCTCTCTTGATCATGACACAATTTCATCACCAAAGGCACAAACAGCGCCAACCACTGGAACAGGAACACGCATTGATAGTGGCATGTATGCCTCTCCGTAGTAACGTGAACCTATCACGAATTGTACGTACTGCTGGCTGCTTTCGCATATCGCGCTTGGTGGCATGCGGACGTCCCAAAATGGACCCTAGTATTACGCGCGATGCCGCCGCTGAGGTCCAGATCGAGTTCCACCGTACGTTAGCGCCTGTTTTACAGAAGCTAAAACTGGAGGGCTATCGCCTGGTGGGATTGGAACAAACAACAGGCTCGGTGTCGCTGTTTGACTTCGCCTTCGTGAGGCGAACCGTCCTCGTTGTGGGTAATGAAAGGACCGGATTAAACGACGAAATCCTGCCACTTCTGGATGACGTGGTAGAAATACCCGTTTTTGGCTTACCTCATAGCTTCAATGTGGCGACCGCCACCAGTATGGCGATGTACGAATACTGTCGACAATTCCCTCATGGTTAATTCCGACCAACGTAAAACTGGAAGTTTTGCAAAGAATATTACAAATCCGTTGATGCGAGCGGGCAGCTTGACAGACCCGGTTATCAACGAGTCTATTGAGTTAGGTCGATTCCAAATGCCACAATTGCTAACGGTTTTATTCGGTGACACGGTGCCGGGCGATGGTCCACACGATAAGTCAATTTTCGCAAATCGAACCTCACGAACGTGTCGTCATATATCCATCCTACGGATATCTAGACCGAAACGAGTGTAGCTGGAAGATCACCATACGAGGTGCTGTCTACGAACCATGCGAGGAAGACGTGCGAGATCGTATTTTGGTCCGCATGCTCTCCCGAGCCATGACGACAAACATCCACGAACTGCAATCGGAAGTCTTCCAACAACGTGTCAGCAGCTTTTTGGCTCAGCACGAACGTGGCAAGCAAATTGTGATTCGAGTGGGGGACAAACGCTATCGCTTGCGCGGACGCACCCGCCGTAATGGACATTTTCGAGGCATATTGCGGTTATCTGTAGACCAAGTCCATCAGTTGCGGCAGCGCGGTCATGTGCGTAATGGCTGGATTCAGTTTGAGGTCCTTACACGACATAGTCATGGCGCTTCGTGTCACGGTCAATCGCTATTAATCGGCAGCCGTGGTTTGAGCGTCATTTCGGACATCGACGATACCATTAAACGCTCGAACGTGCCGCACCGCCGGGAATTGCTCGCGAACACGTTCTTACGTCACTATGAATCGATTCCCGGAATGGCCGATTTATATCGGCGTTGGGAAGAATCAGGTGCCGTATTTCACTATGTATCCTCCAGTCCCTGGCAACTGTTCCAATCTTTAGATGATTTTTGCCACGACGACTCATTTCCGGCTGGCAGTTTTCACCTACGCACACTGCGGCTAAAAGACCCTCGCGTACTCTCGTTATTCCTACCAACCCGTTGGAGTAAACGTCGGACGATTCACTCGATCTTGCGTGCATTCCCGACACGACGGTTTATCCTGGTAGGTGATTCCGGTGAACGAGACCCGGAACTGTACGGCTCGGCAGCCCGCAAATATCCAGACCGTGTGGCCCGTATTTACATTCGTGACATGGCAACTCGATCGTTGGTGGGAAATCGCATGCTGAAAGCCTATCGCGGGACACCCCGAGACATGTGGCGGGTGTTTGACAATGCAGAACAACTGGCCAACGACCAGTACACTCCCACGTAGCACCGCCGCCGAGACTGACGATTTTATCGATTTCAACAATAAAAACTTGAGTGGAAGGACGCTGATCCAAGGTTTCGTACCCCGCATACCTTAGAACGGGTGCCTAAAGCAGTGCGGCTGATAAAATCAACAACCGACCCTTGCGAGCGCCGAACAACGCCGCCAGATTTGCCATATTTGGGGGCTTTCCCCCCTTGTCTTGTATAAGAGAAATCGCGACAATAAGTCGTTTTGCCAAATTACGCCCATACAATAGATATTTGTGGAGAACTTCGATGGCTCGCTACACGGGTCCCAAGGCACGAGTAAATCGCCGACTAGGTACTATGATCTACGAAAGTAGGGGTGCGGTTCGAGCATTCCAACGTCGTGACCATCCTCCAGGTATGAATACTCGTCCCCGCCGCCCATCCAACTATGGGTTGGCGCTCATGGAAAAGCAAAAGATCAAGCATTACTATGGCATGGGCGAACGGCAGCTAAGAAGATACTTTGGCAAAGTCAGTCGCAGTAAAGGCAATACAGCAGAACTGTTGCTGATAGTCTGTGAACGCCGCCTGGATAACGTCGTCCGCCGAGCCGGCCTATCGCTGACTCGTCCCCAAGCCCGACAGGGCATTGTCCATGGACACATTCTGGTGAATGGTGTCAAAACGACTAAGCCATCCTTCTTGGTCCGGCCCGGGGATGTCATTACGGTTCGCAACCGTGAGAATCTAAAAAATGTGTACCAAAGTATCCTCAGCGAACAGTCACCAGAAACAGTCGATTGGATTACGCTCGACACGGAATCTCTGACAGCTACGGTCCAGCGCAATCCAGGACCAGACGAAGTGAGCTTGCCGGTCGATGCCAACGTCGTCGTCGAGTTCATGTCGCGTTGATCGATTCCATAAGACATATCAAAGCGCGTACATGCACACTCAACTCGTTGTTCTTGGTGGTGGCCCCGGTGGCTACGCTGCAGCGTTCCTCGCCGCAGACGAAGGGCTTGAGGTAACGCTCGTCGAATCCGAGTCAAAGCTTGGTGGGACCTGTCTGCTGCGAGGCTGTATTCCCTCGAAAGCGCTGCTGCATGTAGCCCGAGTAATTCAAGAAGTCGACGAACTACGCAGCGATTGGGGAGTGCAGTACTCTCCACCAGAAGTCGACGTCAATGCTGTCCGAGCGCGCAAGGACAAAGTGATTCAGACGCTGTCGGGTGGGTTGAAACAACTCGCCAAGCGACGCAAGGTCCGAGTGATCCAGGCACGTGGTCGTTTTACCGATTCCCGTACACTGCAGCTGGACGGTGACCACGGTTCTATTCCCGACGACGGGCAGCTCACCTTCGACCATGCCATCATCGCAACTGGTTCCGTCCCTGCCATGCCGGACGCTTTCGCCATCGACTCGGACCGTGTGATGGACTCGACAACAGCCTTACGTTTGCAAGACGTGCCCGCATCGATGCTCGTCATCGGTGGCGGATACATTGGCTTGGAAATGGGTACCGTCTATGCTTCGCTTGGTAGCGAAGTGAGCGTCGTAGAGTTGACAGACGGGTTGCTACCAGGGGTGGATCGAGATTTGGTCAAACCACTGCAACAAAAGCTGAACAATCTATTCGACGGTCGGATCTTCCTGAACACAAAGGTCGGTTCATTGGGAAATCGAGGCGATCAGGTCGAAGTGGCGTTCGAAGGACCCGACAAATACGGCGTGGAACAATTCGACCGCGTGCTAGTAAGCGTCGGGCGCCGGCCAAACAGTGATCAACTCGGACTGGAAAACACTCAAGTTGCGATTGGCGATCGTGGCTTTATTGATTGTGATGCTCAACAGCAAACGGCCGATCCAACAATCTATGCCATTGGTGATGTTGCAGGCGAACCGATGTTGGCTCATAAGGCTTCCCACGAAGGCAAGGTTGCTGTCGAAGCCATTCTTGGGCGAGGTGTCGCATTCGATCCGCTCGCAATCCCGGCAGTCGTATTTACTGATCCAGAAATCGCTTGGGCCGGCCTTTCTGAAATAGACGCTGAACGTCAGGGACGCGAAATTCGGATCGTGGTCTACCCTTGGGCAGCCAGCGGACGTGCTCATGCCATCGGCCGTATCGATGGCCTTACAAAATGGATCGTCGATCAGGATTCTGATCGGGTGCTTGGTTGTGGCATGGTAGGTGCCGGAGCCGGTGAACTAATCGCAGAAGCGGTCCTGGCCATCGAGATGGGGTGCGAGATTCGTGACATCACCGATTCGATCCATCCTCACCCCACGTTAAGCGAAACGTTGATGAATGCGGCGGAAGTCCATTTGGGAACTGCCACGGAAATCTACAAACCCAAAACTGGCAGCTAAAGAGCTACGTCATCTGTCGTCCTGAGAGACGCTCTCACAGTAGCTCGATGTGTACCATTCACTGACAACTGGTCGTCCTTGACGACGGTACGTTCGAAGAATCCCCTAAAGCTGCAAGCACTCCACAGTTGCTTTTTTTCGTCAAAGTCACCACAGCGAACGACAAAGTCGTTGCCCAAGTGATGCGCCAGTGGTACCACAATCTCTTGATTGTGAACCAACCGTTGTGCTGAAATCAGACGGAAAATTGACATTCTGCGTTGCAACCCAAGACATTTCGTTCCCAATGCGGCTCGACACATCATTCACGAACGGATCGATGTCGCCGAAGCTACGACACGGCCGCACAGACAAGTCGATTTCCACTGGCATGGGGTAGTATTCTTCACAGCCCGGTACATTCTCGTCATATTGGAGGAAATGACAGATTCTAAACCTTCCCAGCAACCAGATCAGCATCTCTCCCGTCCCCTCGGATTGTGGCTGCGCAGATCTGAACAAGTAGTCATCGCCGCATGCTTGTTATTCGGATTGCTCACCATGATGACCTACTTTGTCCATCGAGGTGGAATACAAGGCCGTTTGATTGAGATCGAATCCGTCGAACCCATGCAGATGTCCTTTCAAGTCGACATCAATCACGCTCCCTGGCCCGAACTGACACTCTTACCCAACATAGGCGAAACACTTGCTCGCAGAATCGTGGCTCATCGCGAGCAACACGGAGCCTTCACGAGCTTAGATCAGCTGCTGGACGTCGAAGGTATTGGGCCCAAAACACTGGAAAACATTCGGCGTTTTTTGCTCCCTCCCGAAACACCAGAAACTCTGGACGATCGCACTGACTAGTTCCTGATGGCAGCCACCCTTCTCAAAAACGTCGATGTTCACGATTTACGTGAAACTCAGACCACACGCGATCTTTATATCCTGGATTCTCATCATCACGGTGTCCGCGCCAACCGTCGAAAGACAACCATTCGCCGAGACGAGATTCTCGGTATGTCGCTACTGGAAGATGTGATAGATTGAGTGTGTGGAATTTCAGCTCGTCAGTCCGTTCTCTCCAGCAGGAGATCAACCGCAAGCCATTGAGGCGCTCACACATAGTGTATTGGAAGGCGCTGAGCGACAAGTCTTGATGGGTGTCACTGGATCTGGCAAGACTTTTACGATGGCAAACGTCATCCAGCAAGTTCAACGACCGGCGCTGGTGATCTCTCACAACAAGACTTTAGCGGCGCAGCTCTACTCAGAGTTTCGTGAGTTCTTTCCGCACAATGCGGTCCACTATTTCGTCAGCTACTACGATTATTATCAACCAGAAGCCTACATCCCTCAGCGTGACATCTACATCGAAAAGGATGCTTCGATCAATGAAGAAATTGATCGACTGCGACTGGCGGCTACCAGCGCTCTGGTCAGCCGTAGGGACGTGGTAATCGTCGCCAGCGTTTCCAGCATCTATGGTCTCGGCTCTCCGGACGACTACAAGGAAATGATGGTTGCTGTAAAACGTGGCGATCACATTGATCGTGATGTACTGTTGATGAAGCTTATCGACATCCAGTATGACCGCAACGACGTCAG
Organism: Pirellulaceae bacterium; assembly: GCA_022448645.1. The sequence continues at coordinate 76,221 of JAKVBZ010000007.1, read as the reverse complement.
TTTCGAACGAGGCAAATTCCGTGTTCGCGGGGATTGCGTGGAAATCTGGCCGTCGTATGAAGAATTCGCGGTTCGGATTGAGCTGTGGGGCGACGAAGTCGATCAGCTATCGATCATTCATACTACAAGCGGTGAAGTGATTTCTCAACAAGAAGAATTGTTTATCTATCCTGCCAAACACTTTGTCCTACCGGATGAACGCATCAAAGCTGCACTAGCAGACATTCATACTGAACTTAATGAGCGTCTGGAAGAACTACGCCGTGCCGGAAAACTGCTGGAGGCACAACGGCTGAGCGCACGCACTCGATTCGATTTAGAAATGATGCAAGAGGTTGGTTATTGTCCTGGGATCGAGAATTACAGCCGCCCGTTGTCAGGACGACCGTCGGGGACGCCACCCTACACGCTCTACAGTTACTTTCCTCACGACTTCTTACTATTTGTCGACGAGTCCCATGTAACCATACCTCAGGTTCGTGCCATGTTCGCTGGTGATCGAAGCCGAAAGGAAACGCTTGTCGAACATGGTTTTCGTCTCCCAAGCGCGCTCGATAACCGACCTCTTAAATTTGAAGAATGGGAACAGCGCGTTCCTCAAGCCGTTTTTGTATCCGCCACACCCGGTCCCTACGAGTTGGAATGCACTGAAGGAGAATTTGTCGAGCAAGTGATTCGGCCAACCGGGTTGCTCGACCCAGTCATCGAGTTAGCTCCGGCGCGCGGACAGGTGCCGCACTTACTAGATCAAATCAAGGAACGTAGTGCGGTGGGTGAACGAGTGCTCGTGACCACGTTGACCAAACGACTAGCCGAAGATCTGGCCAACTATATGAATGAGCAAGGCGTGTCGTGCAAGTGGCTCCATAGCGAGTTGGATGCTTTCGAAAGGGTCGAGCTGATCCGTGACTTACGACAAGGCTGCTTTGAAGCGCTCGTGGGAGTCAATTTGTTGCGAGAAGGCTTGGACATGCCCGAAGTTTCCTTAGTCGCCATCCTCGATGCCGACAAAGAAGGCTTCCTGCGGAGTGAAACGTCACTCATTCAAACCATCGGGCGCGCTGCGCGAAATGTGAATGCCAAAGTGATCCTGTATGCCGATCAAGTAACCAACTCCATGCAACGGGCGATCGACGAGACAGAACGAAGACGAAAGAAGCAACAGGAATACAATCAGGAACACGGGATCACTCCCGAAACGATTCGCAAGAATGTTTCAGCGGGCATCGAGGCTGCGGCGGCGGCGCATCGAGAAGCCAATGAAGCGTCCGGTACTTCGGAAGAAACAGAGATTGTCACTCGCGAATACATCTATGAGCTAGAATCCGAAATGATGGCCGCCGCCGAAGCGCTTGAATTCGAGCGGGCCGCAACGCTTCGTGACCGCATCACCCAGCTGAACGAATCAATCGGAAAAAAGGTGAGCGAAGTCGATGCACCCGCCAAACCGGCTAAACGGCGAGGAAGACGAAGTGGAGCCAAATTAGGGGGCCGCGTTCCCCGCCCAAAACGGTCTCCCTAACCGCTACCTTTTGACTGACTGGTCTTTTTCGTACCGCCTGCGATCGGTTCCCGATTTGTCGTCGATCTTTCTCAATGCGGTCCCGCTATGTAGCCGAATCGGGTCGTTAGGGTATTTCGTACAACGAAGATACACTTTGACCAGAGGAAGTATCGGATGAAAATGACTGCTACGATCACCTCCTTGACGTTGTTACTCGTCGCAGTACCCCTGTGGGCTCAATCCGAAGAGCTGACCCCCCCAACAACCTCTTCTTCCGAGACCCCCAGCATCTCGACGCTGACCCCCGAGATGTGGTTTTATCTACAGGAACTCAAGCGTCATGACGACCCGGCTCAAGCAGTGCGTCGAAAAGCTGAGTTTCGGGCCGAACAGCGACGGCAACGATTGGCCATGCGCAAATGGTATGGGCACTCTCAAAGTCGACCACATTCTTCGGCAACGCCTTGGACCAATGATACGCGACCTCGATTTTGGAGCCGATATGGACACACGAATCATTGGCGAGCCAACCTGTCGCCATACGCGACTATCGAGCCTCGACCTGGTTCTCTCTGGCGCTAATCAAGGCAACCTTCCGGATTTCTGCGTATAGAAGCAGTCTTAGAACTTTGCGGTTACATGTTCGCTGGGTTTTTAAGTCCGTTTTTACAACGCATTGTTTTGAGATGATCGGTTGACCCGTTTACTGCCCAGCCAAAAGCACCGCGTCTTGAATTGGGCGGCAAGCCAGTGTGAACTGTAGACCAGATCACGGTCGCGTACGCTACTGCCAACCCAACACAAATACCTCTTCATTCGATTGCACACTGTGTTTGTATTCGAATGAGCAAAGCGTCCAAAGGTCCGGCGCTCAAAGCATTTTCTTGGCCAGGCCTAGAATTCTATATTTCAATGCGGCTCGCTCAGCGGATCAATTGTAGAAACTGCCGAGCTGCGGGATCCTGAGGAAAGGTTTCGGCCATTTCCGCATATAGGTTTCTCAGGGTATCCTTCGTGCTCGTGCTCAACTGGTGAAATCGTCGCACGTCCAGAAAGCGGACTTCGTTACTGACCAGACGAATGATTTGGGCATTCTTCTGATCGAATCCGATCTGAAAGCGACGTGATCGAGCCTGACCATCTCCCAGTACGGGTCGCATGACTGAATCGTGCCGGTCGCTGTGCACAGCACCCAAAAAATGTCCAAGCTCATGCACGAATACTTCCAATCGCTCGTTCTCGATAGCTCGAGGATTGTTCTCTCGGATCAATATGTGTGTATGCAATGGACCTCGGGTGCCTCCCAAACGATGACGTCTTCGTTGAAAACGATACTGGCTGGTGAATCCGACGGCGATTTCATTTCGCCCCACACTTACTTCTTGCTCAAATTCGCGTAAGCTTTCCGCGAATTCCATTTTCTCATTGTCCGACAACCAGCGGCCAAAATCAGAAATAGTAAAACGAATCCCTGAATACCTTTCGAGAATCTTAGAGGCCGCATGCAGTCTCGTCCGACTGCGATGCTGCCAGCGCTGGTCGTCCAGACGTTCTTCTTCGTCGACATATAGTTTCACATATACCTGTTCCACCGCATCGACTGGCAGACAACTTACCGACAGCAGAAGCAGCGCAGCAAAAACACTCATCACGAGCGCCCAGTGAAATGTTTGCTCATGGTGATGCGTCATAGTAGTCACGATCTTATTCGATAAAACGACTTTGGATTCCGTTCCTGAGACGTCCAACGTACATCTGTCTTCAAACCTAAAACAGTCCATTGCGCACCGCCCATACGGCCGCTTGAGTCCTGTCGGCGACGCGAATCTTACGTAGGATATGCTGGACGTGTTCCTTGACCGTTTCATAGCTAATGTGCAGCGAGGAAGCGATTTCCTTATTGGTCAATCCCAAAGCCAGCTGGCGTAACACTTCACATTCTCGCAAAGTTAAAGGCACGGGTACATCGTTCTTCAGGCGAGGTGTCGCCAGCGCTCCCGTAGTGCGGCGCAACACCTCGCGCGTCCACAGCACCTTGCCCGTAGCCACCGTACGGATAGCAGTCAACAGTCTTTTGCCGCTTTCCGTCTTCAGCACGTACCCATGAGCGTCTAGCGCATAGGCGCGAGCCACATAGGCCGGATTTTCATAGGCTGACCACATTAAGATCGGTAACGTCGGCTGATCGAAACGAATCCGCCCGAGTGCCATGAACCCGTCTTCTTCTGGCATCCGCACGTCTAGCAAAACGAGGTGTGGTTGTAGCTTGGCGGTTAACTTTACCGCTTCATCAGCGGATGCGGCTTCGCCCACGATATCGATTTCCGTGTCGGCAGTTAGCTCGCGCATGCCAACGCGGGCGACTTCATGATCGTCAGCAACAATCAAACGAATAGACATACTGTTCAGTATTGTTCATCGACTCAAAAATGGCAACTTCCGCTGGTAATGGTCTTGCGGGTTGTACCCTGTAAGGGGGCCAAACCATGGATCAGCACACAGCCGGAGATGGCAGAGACACTTCGGCTTTTGGTTGAATGGAACTTGTGAAGTTTCGAGTCATTCAACTAGATACAGGATGCAGTGGGTTACGCGGTGATAGGACGGGTAAACTAATGTGTTGCCACACATAGCGAGGGAAGGCAATTCCCTGGTGTCATTCTGAAGAAGCAGGTTGGATGCCACAGTTGGCTTGCCCAGTCATGCCGACCGAACAAGAAATGAACTGTTAGACAAGCCAACAGTAACATCCGCGCGTTACACGAATTTGGATCAAGCTAACAAGAGAGGCTATGTTTTTCGATAGATTCCTTGCACTATGTGTCGGCCAAAGTAATGCCTCTCACCAATACGCGAAACCAAACAGTTACGACTTGGACTGCCGCAACAAATCGGCTTCGTAAATCTTCAAGATCAGATCGGTAGCCAGTCGAGCCGAAGTCGCGGGAACGGCAGGAGCACGATTCTCTCGAACGGATTCAGCAAAGTCAGACAGGATCGCTTCATGGCCCGCTGTATCATCAACGGCGGCACTGTCGGCACCACTGTGAACTTCAAAGTCATCTCGCGCAGCCGGATTCGGAACCCCGTCGATCGACCAGAAAACGATGTTATCATTCTCCATCACAATAGAACCGCGGTCGCTGTGGATTTCTAAACAGGGAGCGAATCCCGGTTGCGTGCAGGTTGACGCAGTGATTGTACCGATCATACCATTAACGTGGTGCATGAGCGCCACACCGTGGTCCTCAACTTCGATATCGTGCAAGAACGTGTCAAGCATGCTGACAACCTGATCTGGAATGCCGAACAACCAACAGTAAACATCGACATTGTGAGCCGCCTGCTGCATAAAGGGTCCGCCACCGTCAATGGCATATCCTCCACGATACTCGGCCGAATCATAGTAAGCTTGATCACGATAGAATTTTACACGCAAATCCACCGCGAAAACGCGACCTAGTTGTCCAGAATCCAATAACTCTTTGACGGCCACGTTGTCGGGACTCATTCGGCGCTGGTAAGTCACGGCCAGAGAGACGCCGGCAGCTTCACAGGCTGCGATCATAGAGTCCATCTTGGTTGTAGTGATTTCCAGGACTTTCTCGGTAAGCACATGCTTCCCCTGCTTCGCGGCGGCGACAGCGCCATCGTGATGCATGCCATTGGGTGTCGCCAAAATGACCGCATCAAACGGTACATCGACTTCTTCCATCGAGCGAAATACCTGGACATGATCGGGCAAGAACTCTGGCCGATTGAGCGACCGTGAAACCATGGCAGCCAATTCCGCATTGGCCACTCGTTCTAAGGCCATAACGTATGTACGACTGATGTTTCCAGAGCCGACAATCGTGAATCGAAACGGATTGCTCATAGGTTAAATTTCTTATGTTGCGATTCGTTCATTGAAGGCAAATGATCCTAGTTGGCGAGAACCAAACGTTCCAACAATCGGTCATTGGCCGGTGGGAACTTGAGTTGTGCCAGCTGATCACGTGCTACCCAAACGAAAGGTGGCGAAGGTGGCGAAACAATGTTTTCATTGACTGGTCTAGCATCAAAAAAATGAAGTTCCAGCTCACCAAATTCGTACTGGAACGGCTGCGTTAGGATGGGTGCCACCACTCGAATCTCAACTCCTGTCTCCTCAACGCATTCTCGCACCGCAGCTTGATCTGGTGTCTCCTGAGGCTCGACCTTTCCTCCAGGGAATTCCCAATATCCAGCCAGCGTTGATTCGGCGGATCGCTGACCCACTAAGAATTGATCATCGCGCTGTACGACAGCGATGGCAACCACCGTCCTTAGACCATTGGGATCAGGCACACGTCCAGCTCATTCAGAATTCGATTGCAGTTGATCCAACCATCGGCCAGGAGAACCCATCACATTGTAACCGGCATCCACATGAACGGTCTCTCCGGTGATTCCCGTCGACATTTCGGATAAAAGAAAGGCACCTGTCCGACCGACTTCTTCATGTGTCACATTCCGACATAACGGAGCCATTCCTTCGTACAGCTTGAGCATTTCGCCAACTCCCGCAGCACTTCCTGCCAACGTCTTGAGAGGCCCCGCACTAATCGAGTTCACTCGGATACCTGCGGGCCCCAAGTCGTACGCCAGATATTTAACGATCGAATCCAAAGCGGCCTTACAGATCCCCATCACGTTGTAGCCAGGAACAGCCCGCTCACCACCAAAATAAGTCATCGTCAAAATCGAACCGTTTTCGTTCATAACATCTTTGGCAACTTTGGCTACAGCAATCAGGCTGTAGGCACTGATTTCCATCGCCATTTTGAATCCGTCGCGACTGGTTTCTACAGTATCTCGCATCAAGTCATCTCGGTCGGCAAAGGCAATCGAATGAACGAGGAAATCGATCTTGCCGAATTCTTCCGCAGCCCGGCCAACGACCTCGGCGATCTGACGGTCATCTCGTACGTCGAGTGGAACCAAGAACTTCGCCTGAGAAAAATCGTCGGTGCATTTCGACACGCGTCGACGATTTTTCTTTTTTTCGTCATCGGGACGATCTGGGAGATGCGAAAAACCACACTCAGCACCCTGATTCATCACTTCCCGAGCAATCGCCCATGCGATTGACCGTTCGTTGGCCACACCCAAAATCAGTCCCTTTTTGCCCTCGAACAAACTCATATTTGTCTCTCCTGTCATTTCCTGCTCACCCCCAGCAGGATCCAAAAATCGGCAGGCACGCAAACTGGGGTGCCAGACATTAGGTCATCTGTCTATCAGTTGCCCACAGCCATCAACCGCTAGTTGTAACCCGTTTTTCCCTGGCGGTCACCGCCTGACACAAATCGTCGGTTACAATCGTGTTTGCGTTTGTTGTCGTGAGTACTCTGAGATAGAATATGTCATCACTTTGACATCATCAATATGGATACCAGACAGAACGGACGAAATGAATCTTCGCTTGGACGGAACGGAATTCCGTATTCAATCCAGTGATTCGGCTGTGAAAACAGCCGCACGATTGCTGTCCCTGACGGGCCATGCGGTGAACGAGGTTGGCTTTCTAGAGAGCTCATTGCCGCTGATTGCCGATTGCATGCAGGCCGAGTACGCGGTGCTGATCCAAGGTGATCGCGGTAACTGGAAACGCTTAGCAGAAACGGGAATTCCCAGCGAACTCCCCATGATTTGGTTGGCAGATGTCCTGGACGACGACTTGCCGTCAGGCGAAGCCGGTTGGTTCGGTGCCCCACTCGTTCGACGATCGGGAGACGGCGAACTTCTCGTGTTGCGCACAACAAGACACGGTGTGGACGCGCTTGTCGATGTGGATGGTCTTGCTGCATTGTTAGGAACGTCGCTGCAGGTGGTACGTGTTCAGCAACGTTCTCAAAAGCGGATCAAGCGACTCGAAGCCATTCTGAAAATTGCGGGCCAATGGAACCAGATGTTGGAAATGGAAGCTTTGTTGACGCAGATGGCCGAGACATCCACTCAACTGTTGAACGCAGAACGAGCCAGCATCTTTTTGTGGGACAAGCCCAACAAGATGTTGGTCGGTCGACCTGCACTGGGAGTCGACGGCAGTGAATTGCGCATTGCAGAAGACACAGGAATCGTAGGACAAGTGATTCAATCGGGCCAAGCGCAACGAGTGGATCTGGAAATTGGCCAAGAAGAAATCGATCGCCAAGTGGACGATGAGTTGGGATTCGAAACACAGACGTTGCTCTGTGTGCCCTTGCTGAAGGACGGAGAGTTATTTGGCGCGTTTGAAATGATCAACAAAGTCAGCGGGAATTTCACCAGAGAAGACGAAGAGGCTCTGACAGAATTGGCAGCCCACGCTTCAATCGCACTCGCCAATACTCAGCAGGTCGAGCAGCTACTGTCGTCAAGACAGCACATGGCCAACGAAGCGGCGGAGCGAGTCAAGTTGGTCGGGGAAAGCTCCCAAATGGAGACTTTACGGAACACCGTGGAACGGGTTGCCAATACCGACCTGGCGATTCTCATTTTGGGCGAGAACGGCACAGGCAAAGAAGTAGTCAGCCAAGCAATCCACTATTTCAGTGATCGTCGCCAGGAACCGTTTGTGGCCGTGAACTGCGCCGCATTAACAGAGACTCTGTTAGAAAGTGAAATCTTTGGCCACGAAAAGGGAGCGTTTACAGATGCCCACGAATCTCGCGCCGGAAAATTTGAACTCGCCTCAGGAGGTACTTTGTTTCTCGACGAAATCGGCGACCTGAGTTTGGGAGGCCAAGCTAAACTGCTCCGCGTTTTGGAAGAAAAAATCGTGGTGCGTGTCGGCGGTTCGGTACCGATCCATACGGATGCACGCGTCGTCGCAGCCACGAATCAAGATCTGGCCAAAATGGTGCGTGATAAAAATTTTCGAGAAGATCTTTACTTTCGCTTAAACGTAGTATCGCTTGAGTTGCCGGCACTGCGTGATCGTGGCGGGGACATTCTGCTGCTTGCGGAGCACTTCTTGCGTGAGTTCTGCACGAAGGCTCGTCGCATGACCCCCAAATTCACCGCAGAGGCCAAGAAACGACTGCGCGAACACAGTTGGCCGGGAAACGTACGAGAACTTCGCAACCTGATGGAACGTATAGCCTATCTGGCTCAAGGTGATCAGATCGACGCCGAGGACTTGGCTTTCATATTGGCTCCAGGTGGCGAGACGTCTCCGACGTTGCCGCTAGATTTCACGTTGGCAGCCGCCACCGGACATTTTCAGGCGGAATACATCAAGAAACACATCGAATCGTCTGGCGGCAATGTCAGTCAGGCTGCCCGCCGCTTGGGGCTTCATCGGTCGAACCTCTATCGCAAAATGCGCCAATTGGGAATGAATGTCGACGAAGAGTCCTAGAGTTGCTTCTGGGCGCGCGGTTGGCGTCCCATTAGAATAATCAACCTAACCTGAAATTTTGAAGTAGGTTGGACTGAGGTCGTGTAAGTGGATACTGGAACATCGCAAATAACTCCATTATGGGAGAATATGATGAATCGTATAAGCAAAACAGTTTGGTTGTTGACTCTGTTTGCACTCTATCCTCTTTCAGCACTCGGCGAAGACAACGAAGGCCACCCGGTCAAGCTTGGAGAGGGCAAGGTTCGCTTAACAGCTCCTGGTGATTGGGAAGAAAAAGAACCCAAATTCAAGGGTATTGTGGCAGCCGAATTCGCTGTCGAATCGGCAGAAGGCGACAAATCAGGCGGACGTGTGACGATGGGTGGATTGGGTGGCGGTGTCGAACCCAATCTCCAACGCTGGATGTCCCAGTATACGAACGCCGAAACAGAGCGAGACGAGTTAGAAATCGCCGGGCAAAAGATCGAAAGAATCTCAATTCGCGGCACCTACAAAGGCAGCCGCTTTCGCAAGGAACCTTCCGGACCCGGGTTTCGTTTGCTGGGAGCCGTTATCAGCACCCAGAAAGTGGGTACGTATTACATCAAGTTTTACGGCCCCCAAAAGACGGTCGACGAAAACGAAAAAGATTTTGACAAAATGCTTAAGGGCTTGGAAGTAAATCCGTAGAATTCGCCAGGCGCCACTGCGAATGTTAGACGTCGTTCTCTCCGAAGTATGAACCTACCGCTCATGCATTCTTTGCTAAGCAGGGGATCCCCAAGCTACGGTCAGTCGTGCTACACCGACACGGCTGACAAAGCCTGATCGAGGTCAACTCGCAGATCTTCGAAATCTTCCAAGCCGACTGAAAGGCGGATCAATGTATCAGAAATTCCGTGTGCTGCGCGGTCAGCTGCGTCGTAACTCGCATGAGACATGGCGGCAGGTTGTTCAATAAGAGATTCGACAGCTCCCAGACTGACTGCGAGTTGAAACAACTTCGTGCGTTCCACAACTTGGTTCGCTGTGGCAAAATCTCCATGCACCTCCAAGCTGATCATGCCGCCAAAAAGGCCACTCATCTGTCGTTTGGCCAACTCGTGGCCAGGATGATCGGGCAATCCGGCATATAGCACGCGATGGACGCGAGGATCTTGCCGCAGGTACTCGGCTAACCGTTGCGCGGTCTGGCAATGCTCCCGAACTCGTAAATCGAGCGTCTTGATGCCTCGGCTAACCAAGAATGCATCGATCGGAGCCAAGACTGCGCCCGTAGCATTCTGCACAAAATATAAGCGATCGAACAATTCATGATCCCGCACCACTAAGGCTCCGCCTAACACGTCACTGTGGCCTCCCAAATACTTAGTCGCCGAATGCATCACAATATCGGCACCCAGTTCGAGCGGGCGCGTCAACACCGGTGTGGCAAATGTACTATCCACTCCCAACAACGCGTCATGCGCATGAGCCAACTTCGCGCAAGCTTCGATGTCGGTGATGGACATCAGTGGGTTTCCAGGACTTTCGATCCAGAGCAACCGAGTGGCTGGTGTCATGGCATTCTCTAGTTGCTCGAGATCATGGCTGGGAGCCAACGAGACCTGGATTCCGGCACGATTGACGATCTTTTGCAACAAGCGATAGGTACCGCCATACACGTCGGTACCTGCCACAATATGATCACCTGATTCCAACAGCATGGTCACGGCATGTGTGGCGGCCATTCCGGAAGCAAAAGCGAGTGCTCCACAACCAGACTCCAGGGATGCCAGCGTTGTTTCTAATCCTTTACGCGTCGGATTCCCGCTCCGCGAATAATCAAATTCTCCCCATTCCCCAGCACCGGGTTGCACGTAAGTGGATGCGACATGAATCGGTGGGACGACCGCTCCGGTCTGCGATTCCCGTTCATTGCCGACATGAATAGCGCGCGTGCGAAAATGCATATTGTGTGGATCCCTAACAATTCGAAACAGTCCTCAGTGCACATCACTGGGGACCTTTCCAAGCTATGTGGCTCCCAGCGCCTGATCG
>JAKVBZ010000007.1:53683-65319 GCA_022448645.1 Pirellulaceae bacterium | reverse complement strand
CGCACTCCTTGGGCCAGGAGAGAGGCCAACAACCCAACCAAGCAATGAAAACTATACCATGCTCTCTCTTCTCACTGAGCTTAATCTATCCATGTAAGCCTTGCCCAGGAAGTGATAGGAAAGTGAAATCGGCTTTACGTTACTTCCTCTGTTTGGGGAGATCCTCTGCGTTTTCCAAACCACAGGCGATGCGAATCATATTGTCCGGAATACCAAAGTTACGGCGCTCTTCCGGGGTACATTCGTAATAGCTCATCACCAGCGGTTGTTCGATCAACGATTCTGCACCGCCCAGACTGGGACCGATCCTTGGCAATTTTACAGCATCGACAACATTCGCTGTTTCGCGCCAATCGGCGTCTTTAACAAGAAACGTTACCAACCCTCCAAATCCGGACATCGTCCGTTGTGCGATCTGGTAGTACGGATGGCTCTCCAGCCCCGGGTAAAAAACTTGTTCGACACGAGGATGTTCGGCAAGAAATTCGGCAACCGCCTGACCATTCGCATTGTGCCTCTGCATTCTCAACTCAAACGTTTTGAGTCCTCGGAGCAGCAGGTACACATTGTGGGGCGAATTGACGGCTCCCATAATTCCACGCAACTTACGTACGGGTTCCAGTGATTCGTTTCTCCCCACGATCACGCCGGCCAAAAGATCATTATGGCCAGCCAAGTATTTGGTGGCGGAGTGCAATACATAATCGACACCTGCTTGCAGCGGTTTGAGATTGAAAGGAGTGGCCAAAGTGGCATCGATAATAGTTTCGACACCGTGACGACGACCGATGTCGACAAATCGCTCCAAGTCAATGATGCTTAAGTGAGGATTGGTAGGGGACTCACTGACAATCAGTTTTGTGCGATCCGAGATGGTAGCTTCCATGGCATCATAGTCACCCGTTTTCACCTCGCGTGTCGTGACACCAAACCGAGACAAATGCTTGGAACAAAACTCGCGGCTACGATGATAGCATTCGTCAAAAAATACGATCTCGTCGCCAGACTTCAATTTGGCCATGAGTAAACCGACCAAGGCAGCCATGCCACTGGAAAAAAGTACCGCATGTTCGCCACCTTCCAATGCTGCCAGCTTAGACTCTGCAACTTTTTCACTCGGATTTCCGTAGCGTCCGTACTCTTCGCGCATCTGTTTTTCTTCGATAAAACGAATGACGCTATCGGTATCCGCAAACGTGTACGTCGAAGTGCAGTAAAGCGGATCGGTCATGCTGCCACCCGGCTTCTGACGTGCCTCTCCAGCATGAATCGCCAATGTAGACAGCTGAGCTTTAGTCGACTTCCGATTCAAATCAGCAGATGCCTGATGCGACATAGATTTCCATCCTTCATGACATAAAAAAACCGCGGTAACCATCCTCGATACAGGACGGCCGCGGTGGCAAACATTCTGGCTAAACCACTTCCCAGCAACAAACAAAATGCTGGTTTAAAATTGCTTACTTGTGAAGTGGTGGCACTTTAGCAGAGTGAGGCTGCAAGCGGCCGCAAATCCCAATTTCAAGTATTGTAACTTGACAGATGGCTGTACGCAAGCCACTAAATACAATCCCGGTCCACGAAGTCCATCATGATGGTTACTATTAGGTAAGGTGGGAAGGGACTCTGGAGCCTTTAACGGACAGCTTTTAAACAAAGTCATCCGAGACGAACGATGAATTTGATAAGATGAATTTGATAAGATGAATTTGCTAAATAGTGCTTGGCATTCGGTTCGATGTCCCGTGGTGGGAATGATCCATTTAGAGCCTCTAGTTGGTTCACCACGGTATGCGGGCGATTGGCAATTCGTGCGCCAGCGAGCTATCGACGACGCAACGGCTCTGATTGATGGCGGCGTACACGGACTCATGCTGGAAAACTTCGGTGACACGCCATTCCTCCGCGGCAGCGTCCCACAGGCAACTATTGCGCAAATGTCAATCGTTGCCTATGAGTTGCGGCAAATGTTTCCAGAGATCCCCTTGGGCATCAACGTTTTGCGAAACGATGGGGTGGGCGCTCTGGGGATCGCTCAGGCAGCCGCCGCCCAGTTCATCCGTGTCAACGTGCTGTGCGGGGCGCGGCTGACGGACCAAGGCTTGATCCAGGGTATTGCCGCCGAAGTGATGCGTCGTCGCCAGGAAAACAACGCGGAGAACATCCGTGTATTTGCCGACGTCGACGTCAAACATTCGGTTCCGCTGGCTCCGACAACGTTGGATGACGAAGTAGCTGACATATTGGAACGGGGGCATGCCGACGCCATCATCGTGTCGGGAACAGCGACTGGAAAACCAACTCCCATCACTTCGATACAAGCTGCAAAACGTGCCGCTGAGGGGGCTCCCGTATGGGTGGGCAGCGGCGTCTGTGCTGACTCGGTAGAAGCTCTGTCACTCGAAGCAGACGGATTGATCGTCGGATCTTCGCTAAAGATTCATGGAATCTCCTCCAACCCAGTCGATCCAGAGCGCGTCCAACAACTAATGCAGCGAATGAGCCCGAAGACGTAATCGCCACTTTTGGCTGTTAAATAGTTTCAGAGGATTCTCGGATAGCTGTCCACCGTTGCTACCTCGCCAAATCCTTCATAACCACCATACAAATAACCAGAGTAACCATATCCGCTTCCGTAGTAGGCCGGTTCTTGACCATGTACGCGAGCGTAGTTACCCAATTCATACAACCCTCATGATCGTCAGACCACGAGCATACAGACAGGCCACTTAGAGTTGCGATCGTTGGACGAATTCAAGGTCCGTCAAACGCAACCATCCGTCGCGACCGTCGGCGAGCTGGATTTGCACCCAACCTTCCCGTTCTTCTACGACACGGACCTCTGTCCCCTCCGGCAACGGCTCGCTGAACCGTGCAGGGGCGTTCATGGCATCTGCAGCCCTAACAATCGCTTCGCTGCGAATGACGACGGCGTCTGCCAAGGGAACCTGCCACTCTAACCAGAGGGTCGAAACTATCAATACGCACCAGAGAATCACCAGAATGATTGCCATATTGCGCCACAAAGATCTATCCCAGCGGACGGCAGCCGACAGACAAAAACTGGCACCCAGGAAAATCGCCGCAGCACTCCTCCACCGCTCGCGTTGCGTCAATCGTTGTGTCCAGCCCAGAAAAGAATCTCTTCCGCCCCATGCCGAGTTTCGTGGAACCCAATCCGGCAGCAAGCTACGAGCATGTTCAAGGTTTTGCTCGGCCTGTTCGTAATCAGGATCGATCCAGAGTGCCCTTCGATAAGCCAAAATGGCAGTCCCCAGATGCTCAGCCTGCAGAGCTGCATTGCCCAAATTGGTTTGCAAACCAGCACTTTGCAAGCCGTCAGGACCGGAGGTCAATTGAGCAAACAACGATTCGGATCGCTGAAACAAATGAAGTCTTTCGTCACGAGAAGTGGCACCCATTGCGGCCCGATAAGTCTCCGTTGCTTCATCCAACAAGCCAACCAAATTCGTGTTGGGAGCCCCTGCTGACATATTTGGCGCAGCTGCCAAAACCGACACGAACAGCCACCATCGAAACACGGACGACATCAAACTACGTCTCCTGAAGGATTTCGTTAGCAATTCGATCGGCGGCAGCCATCAGATCCGATGGTAACTGATCTCCATTTTCGCCTTGCGGAACGTAAACGATTTCCTCGCACTGCGCTATCAGAGGTTCAATCTTTGATCGTTGCTCGACAGTCGCACCCGATCCAATCACGCGTAACGCGTCAGCAATTTGTTTGGCTGCATCTCGAGAGGACATCTCAGCGGTAGCTCGAATGCGGCGGTGATTCTCCTTCATCAATCTACGCCGCTCAGTCACACCTGGATCGATTTGCCGACGCTGACGATCCCAAACAGCAAAGGTAAACAATGCCAACCCTCCCAAGTAACATACGCCTTGTGAAACTGACTCGTACAAAGGAATCTGTTGGCTGGAAAGCAAACGCTGCGTATCGACCTCGATCGAAAGATCTACATCAAAGGCCGATAACCGAGCGGGCGTCGTGCTCGTGGTTTCCTGATTCTCGTCGGGATCCGTGGAAACGAGCGGCTCTGAAGATCCGGTCGGAGACGATTGTGGATCCGTTGACGAAACGACGTCGTGTGCCGTAATTAACTGGGCTTCCTCCACGCGCAAGGCGATAGGTGCAGAATGAGTCGTTTGGTAGGTTCCTGACTCGGTATCAAACCAAGAAAACGCAACCGCAGGAATCTCCTGCACGCTGGCATCCAACACACGGACCGATACTCGAAATTGTTTGACACCGTCTTCGAAGGTACCAGCAATATCCCCTGTCGGAATACGAAACTGGTCCGCCAACATTCCACCGTCGACGTCCAATGGCGGAAGCGAAATGTGCTCCAAATTTCCTTGTCCACGCACGCGTATCAGCAAGCCAATCGGGTCACCAACCCGCACTACGGTGCGATCGGCGGCCACTTCGATCGAAAATCCATTTCCCACAGCGTCGGCAAAGCTGTCAGGCCGGCCTTCCATAGGGTACGGCCGTACGATTAAACGGATCGGTTGTCCCAAGGATTTAGTCGGCGCGGTTTCCTTCGGAACTCGTTCGCCAAAGAAATCACGCCCCCAACTGGTAATCTTTTCACGCGTGGCGACGGCTGGCCCAAACTCATACTCTCCAGGCTTGTCTGGGATCATCATGCGCTTAGCCGTGTAGACCACGTAATCTCGTTCTTGCCACGTTTCCTCCGTGACGTCCGCCTTTAACCGCATGATTCCCTCAGCGGTCTGAATCGGTAACAAGCTGTCTCTGCGCTGTGGCTCCTTGTCAACGAAATCGAAACGATCAAACAATTGTGACCGGATCGACAGACCATGAATGGGACCTCGTTCTCCACCATACCACCAGCGGACCGCCACCGGCACACGTTCGCCAGGAAAGACAGCTCGCTCCGGCAACACGATCTCGATGCGAACGTCTTCGTCTTCTGTGATTTCCTCAAACTCAAGTTCGACGGCTGGGTGGGCGACTTCGGTAGAGCCTTGCTCGACATAAAAAGGTCCGACGGTATACCGCCCCGCTTCATCCGCGACAACTTGCAAATGAAATTCATAGATCACGGAGCGATGGGAAGTCGTACGTCCGTTGATAATTTGAATATTCTGCGAGATTCTGGGGAAAACTCCCGCTACTACCGCCTGCACTCCTGCTGAAGTTTCCGGCTGCCGTAGATTCGGTTCGGGTTCGACCTCGAGACCTTTAACCAAAACGCTTACCACAGAAGGAATCCCAACAAAATGGGCACCCTTCACCCGCACCTGCGCGATGGGCGCTGCCTCAACATCACCAACGAGTAGGGTGCCTGTGCCGACCACGACAAGTAGCACAAGCAGATTATGACGAGTCGTCCAATACATGGCATCCACAATAGTATAGTAAGGTCTCGTTGCCCTAGTCTCCTCGACGAATCCTTCCAGTTTCTTCTTCTGATTCCAGGACCATCGAAGGGTTAATCGGCCCAGTATGTGCCTCTTAATCTACCAATCCTTTTCGACGGCGCCAGCTCGAATTTGCTGCCGTTTGGATTTCTCGCGTCGGCGACGAGCTTCTCGATCTCGTACGGATTGCAGAAGCTGACGCGGATTTCCCTGCTGCTGTTCATCGTCCCCGTCCTGCTGTTGCTGGTTCTGTTGCTGATCCTGTTGTTGATCCTGCTGCTGATCCTGCTGCTGTGGTGATTGTTGTTGCTGAGGTGGGACCAAAAGTGCGATTGCCTGGGCCAGTTTTTCCAACGCCTGATCTTGTTGTTCGCGACTGGCAGCCGTATCCGGTTCGTCACCATCCAGATACGATACGGCCGTGGTCATTTCACTGGACGCCACAGTCACGAATTCACTCGCCTGTGTCAACTTTTCTGCCATTGCCTCGGATTGGCTTGGTGAACTACTCGCATGTGCCGGATCACTTGCATCATCGGCCAGCGGTGCTTGCGATGCCTGGTCGGCCTGAGCCCTCAAAGCCGAACCGAGCTCTTCGGATATCTTTGCCAACTCTGTCTGGCGACTCACCAACGGTCCGAAACGCTGATCGTGTGGCTGATCGTTTTGTGTACGAGCCACTTCGGTATCGTCATTCAATTCGATTTGTCGCTGTGCCGTTTCCTGAAGATGTTCCACGATGGAAAAAAACAATCGCCTCAATTCCTGCATCTGGTCAACAGCGCTGTTCACAGCAGGCAACAGCTCGTCGCCCGTGTTAGCAGAAGGATTCTCATCGGTTGTGCTATCCATGTGCTGGACAGTTGTGCCCAACAAATCCCCAGCGCGGCGCATGTTGTCTTGCACCAATGCCAGAACCTGTTGGGCAACTTGCAAACGCTGGCGTTCCTGGGCAGTCCCTTGTTGTTGTTGAGCCTGATCGGCAGTCGGCGGCCCCATAGCAGTTGGCAATTCTTTCAACATCTCTGCCAAAATTTTCGCCATCCGATCGCTCCGGTCAATATTTTTCTTTTGCAATTTGCTTGCCAGCGGCAGTAGTTCTAGTGCGGTCGCGGGTTCTTCATTTTCAACCTGCGGCGGGTCTACGAATGCTTGTATTCGGCGTTGGTCTGTATAAGCCAATTCGATCAACTGCTTCAGATTCACAAAATACTCTCGAGCTTCAGTAAGCGCGGTCAGGGCTTTCACCTGGGCATCCAGGGCAGTGGCCGGGTCATCTTCCTGGATGGCTGCGTCGGCCGATTGGAGTGCTTCTCCTGCCTGTTGAACCAATGGGTGTGCCAGCCGTAACTGCTCCAGCAACCGTTTGGTTTCCTCAGAAACTTGCTGTTGATTCGGATCTGTGGTCGTGCCAGGTGCGACTGGACCAAGAGTTTCCGGTGGTTGCTGCGCTAAAATCGCCTCCCATAGTCCAGCCAACTCTGTGGTACGCTCGGTCGTTGGCAGCTGCTGCTGTTCTAGATACTCTCGATCTAACCAGATTGGTAACAGAGCCCCCTGGTCTGCCAGTTCGGCTCCACCTTGAAGGCTGTTACTGTATATTTTCGTTTCCCGCGCCAGTCTCTCGGTATCGTCAATCACCGGATTCAATCTTTGAACCGGGTCACGCAATTGATCCCGAGCACGTTTTAAGCTCACTTGGGAGGCGGTGGCACGCCGGTAAGCACGTAAGCTGGACTTTCGCCGCAATTGGCTTCGTGTCTGGCCCATTCGTTGCAACGCTTGAAAGAAGTGCTGTTGCAAGATTTCCAGTTGGACGGCACGAACTTTTTCTTGAGTAGTACGTTCCTCATCTTTCTTTTCCATAATGGCGTCTCGCTCGTTACGTGCCTGTTCCGCGACGGCATGTGCGTCAGACAATGTCTGACGCTGCCGAACGGCCAATGTGCGAAAATCTGCTTGCAAGGCGTGAATTTGATGCAGATCTTCGTCCGTGGTCTGCTCGACAAGCTCGCGAAGGCGTTTCAAGAGTTCGCGTTGATCTTGAATCAGGGCGTCCAGACGTTCCGATAACTTGGTGGTGTCCTGTTTTTTTAGAGAATCCGCCAGCTGTAGCGCCCGCCGCAAGACGATTTCTAGGTTCTGTCGAGCCTGATCGTTTTCAGGCTGGAGGCGAATGGCATCACGAAACCAACCAGCTGCCGCTTCAAGATGCTTTAGCGATTCTTCCGGTTTGTCTTGCAAAGTCTGATCGGCGCGATGAATCTCTAACCAACCGAGGTTGTAGGTTGCCCGATAGCGAACTTCGCTGTCATCACCGGCCTGACGGCGAGCGGCGGTTAGCAACTGATCGGCCGCTCCCCAATCATGATCCATACGCGCCAATGCCTCATTATAAGCTTGCCGCGGGCGGTCTGGAATCTGCAACACGGGAACATCCGTATCAGCGGCACTTGCCTGCTCAAAGTCGACCTTGGCATCGTCCGTCGTGGTCGCCCCATCTGTTCCGACAATCGGGTCATCCTCTGCTCCAGCCTGACAGCAAGCGGTCGAACTCGCAACGAGAATGACGATGATGAAAGTAACATGCGATCGGCTGGGGGACCGAGGAACGGCGGCTCCGTGTGCCAATCCGATACTGATCAACAACAAGCACAGTCCTGGCAGAATAGCCCATTGAAAAACATCTCGGCGAACGGCACGACCACGATCGTCTAACTGACCTCGTACAAGAGTGGCGATGTGGGCGTTGTAGATCGATTCTAAGTCTAACAATCCGGTACCAGCAGGGATGTAAACCCCTTCGGTCGTCATCGCCAGTTGTCTCAAAGTTTCTCCGTCCAACCGAGTGATGACCTCGTTTCCGTCAGCATCCCGCAATGTCGTTCGACCACCGGTAAACGGATCGGTGAATTGAATTTTACTTCCTTGTTCATCGCCAAAACCAATGGCGATAACTTTGATACCACGTTCCAAAGCGTCTTCAGAGACTTGACGCAATTCGTCCGCATGTTGTGCATGGTCTTCTCCATCGGTGATCAACATGATGACACGTGAAGCTTCATTAGCACCTCGAAAACCATCCACAGCTTGCCGCAAAGGCGTCGCCAGCCGTGTTCCTCCCATGCCCACACTGTGGGGACCCGCATCGTCCAAAATCAATCGAAAAAAACCAAAATCTGGCGTTAGCGGACAGAGTACGCTGGCTTGTCCTGCAAAGGCAATCAAACCCACTTGATCACGTTCCAAGTAGGCTAGCATATCTAGGATTTCAGCTTTGGCACGTTCTAATCGGTTGGGGGCCGTGTCTTCGGCCAGCATCGATCGGCTGACGTCCAGGCAAATCATGATCTGTGATCCGACGCGGGGTGCGCGGTGAAACGACAATCCCCACTGAGGCCTCATCAGCGCCAGCACAAAACAAACTGCAGCAAGGCCAAGTACGATGACGGCTGACCAACGCCGCCCTCGGGGAGTCCGCAATGCCAACCGCTCTTGCATCGGTAAAGACAGGAATCGATTCAAGGCCACTGAGCCGCGTTGATCAAACCAGAACAATACAACCACCAGCGCAAACACAAACCACAAAACATAACCCCATGCCGGATTGGCAAACTGAAAGTCGGTCATTGGTTAATAGGATGTTCAGGGTAATGGATTGCCCTGATCGGTTCCGGTCAGCCGAAGGCGGACCGATAAAGGTATGATCAAGGTAACTGTCTTAAGACGGAACTGTTGGTAATGGCTCCCAACGCTAACAGGCCCAAAGCTGCACTCACAAACCCACCATAATGTTCGGTATATTCCAAATAACGAACTTCACTAATCTTCGTACGTTCCAATTGATCGATCTCGGCGTAGATTCCTTCGAGGGCCTGAGCATTGGTGGCTCGAAAGTACTGTCCGCCAGTTTGGTGCACTATCTCACGGAGACTTTCTTCATCGATTTCTACCCGCATGGCTGCCATCCGCACTCGGTTGAAGCGGTCGGTCACTGGAATTGGAGCCACACCATTGGTACCTACACCAATACAATAAACTCGAATTCCGTGTTCGAGGGCTAAATCTGCAGCCTGATCCGGATCAATCTCGCCAGCGTTGTTCACTCCATCGGTCAACAATATGATCACCTTGGATTTTGCCTGATGTTGCCGTAATCGTTCGACAGCTAGTGCAAGACCCTCACCTACCGCAGTACCATCTTCGCCGCTCGCTGCACTGGCAATCTCAATTTGTTGTGACATGGCAACCAGATTACCGTGATCCAATGTCAGCGGACAAAGGCTGTCGGCAAAACTAGCAAAACTGATCAGGCCAATCATATCGTCCGGTCGACCTCTTCCTGATTCACCATCACCCAGTACAAACTGTTCAAAAACCAACTTGACGGTATCTAAACGATTTACCGAGTTATCTCCGCGAACCATATCCCTTGCTTCCATCGAACCGGACCGGTCAATAACCATCATGACGGCAATGCCTTCCCGATGGACTTTGGTTTCTTCATCCGGTGTGCGCGGTCCTGCGAGTGCTATTGCCAGTAAAACAACGGCCATGGTACTCAGCAGCGGAGGCACCAGTAACAGCCTGGTACGCCAGCTGACCGATGCCTGATCCGCCGTTTCCAGTGACGAAAACTGCAGCGTCGAACGAACTCGACGCGCCAATACGAATGCCACAGGCGCCAAAAACATGGCCAGCAAAAACCACGGATCACGGAATTCGAAGTGCATCGTTTAGTCACCCTTCCGTGTCATTGTCGCCAGGGAAGCTTGCGGTGCGGTATCCCCTTCTGTCTCCGAGAAAAGCGAATCGTCGCGTGTTTCGTCGAGGAACTGCCGTGCCCGTTCGATAGCTTGACGAATATCCTCCTCCCCGGGCACCATACGTGCGAATTTTACCAGGTCCGCATAGTGCAGGAATTCACGTAGCAACCGTTGGTGTGCCACGCTTAGATCAGGTGAGTCGCTCACGGAAACAAGAAATTCTTCGGTCGTCAACTCGGGTGCTCGCATATCAAAGCGGTCTTCCAAATACTGACGAACGATACTGGAAAGTTCCACAAAAAACAGCTCCACGGCATCTTCGGTAGCCAGCGGACGGATGAGGAGCTGTTGTAAGCGACGAGCGGCAATCTCGTACGCAGACTCCCGGCGGACCTGCTTTCTGTGCTTCCACCACATATATCCTACGGTGAGACCAGCCACACTCAGGATCGCCAAGCCCCCCAACCCCACGGCAAGTCCCATATCACTCGGTGAAATTTGGTGCAGGGGAAGTTCGTTCAATGGTGGGTGCAAATCGGCAGTCGCATCAGTCGGCAGGACAGATTGCACGGTGAATCCGACACGTTCCGTTAACAATTCATACGCGTCCTGTCCAGCAGGTGCCGCTTTTTGGCCAGTACGTTGATCAACGAATTCGATCAGCAGGGGCGGGATGGCATGTTCTCCCGAACTAGGGGATTGCAAACGATAGACCTGCTTAAAGACTTGTCGCTGCTGATCGTCAATTCGCTGTCGTGGCACGAAATCAAGAATTGCAAAACGGTCGAGCGCTTCGCCAAATTCCGGCATCAGCACATCCACACCTTGTTCCGCAATCACCGTTAGTGTCAGCGTTACGGGGTCTCCAACCAGAGGCTCTGCCGGATCAACTCGCACCATCGCAGAGACGGGCCCTAATTCCGACTGTTTCTCTACGGTTTCCGCGTGGACACCTACGCATCGGAACGCAACGAAAGCGAATAAAATACTCAGCCAACCAAGATAACCGAGTGTGAACCCCATGGACGGAGATTGGCAACGACTAACCTGCGAATTTCCCCTCATCGTCTCATCCTCCTTTCTCTCATACGAAAGAAACGAACGAGAGGATCGACGACCGAGCCAGACGCATCGATTTGGATGAGATCAATGTCGGATGCACGTAAAGCATATTTCAACGACTCAACTCGCTGTGTGGCGAGTTGGCGATACTCGTCTCGAAAGGCTGCTGATGAGGTATCGCAAGTCATCGTTCGCCCGGTCTCTGGATCACGTAGCGTAATCAGTCCGACGCCAGGAACTTCGAAATCTCGAGGATCGGTCACCATGACAGCAATCACGTCGTGTTTCCGGCTGGCGTTGCGCATGGCGGATAAATAGTTGTCGTCAAAAAAATCGCTAACGACGAAACAAACGGCCTTTCGTGAGGTAACCGACATGAGGAATTCCATCGCACCA
>JAKVBZ010000007.1:0-53673 GCA_022448645.1 Pirellulaceae bacterium | reverse complement strand
TTTGTCGCCTGCCGCCCAGTCCTCCACCAGGCGCGCCGCCGTCCAAATGGCAACCATCGCCAGCGTCTTCGGATCGCGTGCGCCTGTTTTTGTTCCTCGGGGGTTTGTCCGGTACCATGGGTAAGCACTTCACGGACAACACGCAGCGCATGCTTTTGGCCTTTTCGTGCTGGAATATACTGTTCGATGCCACCGTGAAAGAGTGTCAAACCGACTTTGTCGTCATTGTGAATAGCAGAAAATGCCAACAGCGCACATAGTTCGGCGGTAGCTTCACGTTTCGACCGGCTGGCCGAACCAAAATCCTGAGAGGCCGAAATATCGGCCAGCAACATGAGCGTCAGCTGGCGTTCTTCGACGTACCGTTTAACGAATGGTTCCCCCATACGGGCAGTTACATTCCAATCGATCGTGCGGACATCATCACCTGGAATATAAGGACGGACTTCGTCAAATTCGATGCCTCTTCCTTTGAATACCGATACGTACTGGCCAGCCAACACATCTGCCACTTGGCGACCTGTGCGAACTTGGATTTCGCGAACGCGTCGTATGATGTCACGAGCAAGCATAGCGAGAAAAATTGCGATACAAGGCTGTTAAAATCGCTGTGGGAATATAGTTTTCGCAGTAATTTCCACTGAGGCTGGAGACTCCAGTCCGGAAATTTTATGAATTTGCAAAACTTGACAACAAAATTGTAAACATCGGACTCGAAATAACCACTAGAAAGGCCCCCGGATTTTGTTCGTGGGGGTCTGCAACCTTCCAATACGGTTTAGATGTTAAGTTTTCTTAGATTTCTTCACCCAACTCAATGATTTAGGCTAGGGCGTGGTCGAGGATCGTTGGCATGTTCATTCGGGAAGATCTTTTTGGCACAGGCACCTTATGGCACAGGCACCTTATGGTACAGGCACCTTATGGTACAGGCACATTGTCCAGTAGGCGTTGTACGATACCAACAGCTGTTTGCCCTTCGGCTTCGGCCTCATACGTGAGGACAAGTCGATGTCGTAAGACATCTAGCGCCAATGATTTGACATCATGCGGCGTCACGTAGCCGCGGCCTTGCAAAAACGCGTGCGCTCGAGAGGCCTGCATGAGATAGATCGATGCGCGCGGGCTGGCCCCCAATTCAATCATGCCTTCCAACCCTGCAGCGCGTGACTGCTGAGAATCTCTGGTAGCACGAACCAAGTCGACGACGTAATCACGGACCTTATCGTCAGCCCAGATTTTATCGACGACACCCCGTGCCTCAATGATGTCGGCTGGAGACGCCACGGCTTGGATAACGGGCACGGACTTGCCGCTGCCTATACGGTCCACCACCTTTAATTCTTCTTCACGCGAAGGATAATCTACAACGACCTTGAGCATGAACCTGTCGACTTGGGCTTCGGGAAGCGGATAGGTTCCCTCTTGTTCGATGGGGTTCTGTGTGGCCAACACCAGAAAGGGTTCTTCCAAAAGAAAAGTTTCGCCCCCGATCGTTGCTTGTCGTTCCTGCATCGCTTCCAACAGGGCGGCTTGAACTTTGGCAGGAGCCCGATTGATTTCGTCCGCCAGGATCAGGTTGGAAAACACGGGACCTTTTTTGACCTGGTAGGAAACATCTTTGGGATTGAAGATTTGAGTTCCAATAATGTCGGCGGGCAACATATCGGGGGTGAATTGGATGCGCGAGAATCCGGTGTCGATGGCTTGAGCCAAACTGCGCACCGCGAGTGTTTTAGCCAACCCTGGAACCCCTTCCAACAGCACATGGCCACCGGAAAGCAATCCAATGAGTAGGCGTTGAACCAGCATTTCCTGGCCGACGAGCACTCGGCCGACTTCGTCGATCAGGCGTGTGCAAGTCTGGGAGTGACGACTAATTTGTTCTTCTATCTGCGCGGTCATGATGATCTCGTTCCGTGGAAAACCTGTTCACAATGCAGGTGGAACGATTTTATTCAGAGCCGGGCAGTGCTTTCAAGGGCACACTTCGACTATTCGACCGTAACGCTTTTGGCCAGATTTCGCGGTTTATCCACATCGCAACCGCGCAAAACAGCGATTTGATACGCAAGCAATTGCAGCGGAATGATGTTGACGATGGGCTGCAAGATTTCGTCAACATTGGGAACTTCGAGTGTATCATCCGCAATCTCACGAACACGCGTATCGCCTTCGCCGACGATTGCGATCACAGGTCCACCACGAGCCTTGATTTCTTCCAGATTTGACATGACTTTGTCATAGACAAATCCTTTTGGCACGAGGAAAACGCTGGGGGTTTCGTCTTCGACCAGCGCGATTGGACCGTGTTTCATCTCCGCTGCTGGATATCCCTCGGCGTGTATGTAGCTGATCTCCTTCAACTTTAAAGCGCCTTCCAGCGCCGTAGGAAAATTATACTGGCGTCCAAGATACAGGAAGTTCGCACACTGGAAGTATTTCTGTGCCAAACGCTGGACGTCATCGTAACAACTCAATGCTTTCTCTACGTTGTCAGGTAATTCACGAAGTTGTTCGATAATGGTGCGTCCCTGAGCGTAACTTAGATGCCGCAGACGACCGAAATGAACGGCCAACATTGCCAATACGACACATTGCGACGTATAGGCCTTGGTCGAAGCAACTCCTACTTCTGGGCCGGCATGCAGGTAAACACCACCATCCGCCTCCTGAGCAATCGTACTACCCACCACATTACAGATCGACAGTGTCGGATGCCCCTTCCGCTTCATTTCGCGTTGTGCCGCCAACGTGTCTGCCGTTTCTCCACTTTGGGTAATGGAAAACACAAGCGTTCCTGGACTGACCGGCGGATTACGATAGCGAAGTTCACTCGCATATTCCACTTCTACAGGAATGCGGGCCAGCTCTTCGATCAGGTATTCCCCCACCAATGCCGCATGGTAGCTAGTCCCGCAGGCCGTGAGGATAATGCGGTTGATTCCCCGTAGTTCCTGCGGGGACAGATTGAGACCACCGAAAACCGTCGTGGCATCATCGTTATTCAAACGTCCTCGCATCGCGTTCTGCAAAGACTGCGGCTGCTCAAAAATCTCCTTGAGCATATAGTGCGAATAGTCGCTCAGCGACACGTCCGCTTCTGAAATTGGCAGCACCTGAACATCGTGCTGTACCAGCCCCTGATCGCGATGGCTGACCTGCAGAGAATCAGCTGTGATCGTGGCAACCTGGTGGTCTGCCAAGTAGACGATTTTATCAGTATAGCCTGCCAAAGGCGACGCATCGCTGGCGACAAAGTGTTCGTCTTTGCCCACACCGATCACCAGGGGACTTCCTAGGCGAGCGGCGACAATGATGTCTGGATGGTCGCAAAACATCGCCACCAACCCATACGTGCCTTGCAACTGGCTGACAGCCGCCTTGACCGCACTTTCCAAGTGTTCGCGTAGCTCTCCGTTTGCCAAGTCTTGTTTGGTCAAGCAGCTGGCAATGAGGTGGGCGATGATTTCGCTGTCGGTTGCTGACGCAAACTCATAGCCCTGTTGCTGTAGGCGTTCTTTGATCGGTTGATAATTCTCGATGACTCCGTTGTGCACGATCGTGACTTCACCCTGGCCACCGATGTGTGGGTGAGCATTTTCCTTCGTCGGGGCTCCATGGGTCGCCCAACGAGTATGCCCAATGCCGATCTGTGCAGACTCAGAGTCCAACATTTCACCAGCCAGCGCTTCAATCCGTCCAACAGTCCGTGTGATAGACAGTTCACCCCCCTCATCAATGGCAGCGATGCCAGCACTGTCGTACCCGCGGTACTCCAGCCGGCGCAAGCCTTCCAAGAGATAATCGTTCGCATCTCGGTAACCAACGTATCCCACGATTCCACACATAATTGCCTTTCACGATTCTTGGACGAAGCTAAGCCGCATACGTGAGTCCTAAACCAGTTCTATCTTTATTTTAGGCACGATTACCGAAACGCGGACAATCAAATGTTGGACGGAGTCCGTAACCTATCAAGTATTCTCAACGGTGATCACGATTTGGCGGGTGGTACGAGATATGCCGGCCAGATGATCTATACGCAAACTGTAGATTTGGTGTATGTATTGGCACATGCAATTCGTTGGTCACGGAGGACCGTCCATGGCTCAGCCAATTTCTCGCCTTCAAATACATCGAACCAGCTACATCGTCATTCCAGCACGCCTCGCCTCCACTCGGCTGCCACGCAAGCTGCTACTGCAAGAGACGGGCAAATCGGTGATCCATCACACTTATGAGGCGGCTCGCGGAGCCAGCCATCCACTTGACGTATGCGTGGCAGTGGATGATCAAGAATTGTTCCAACATGTGCACAACTTTGGCGGCACAGCGATCATGACCGATCCCAATGCGGCCAGCGGCACAGATCGTGTCGCTGAGGTTGCGTCCGGGATGCCGCATATCGACATTTTCGTGAATGTCCAGGGCGACGAGCCGGAGATTTCTGGCCGTTCCATCGACTATGTCATCGACATCCTGGAAAACGATCCTTTGGCCGACATTGCGACTTTGGCAGCTCCTATCCGCTGTGAAGAAGCTTTGCGCGATCCCTCGTGTGTCAAAGTGGTTTGTGACGAAGCCCGCCATGCACTCTATTTCAGCCGTAGTCCTATTCCGTGTGTCCGAGATTGGAATGCCGAGCTACTGAGTCACGATCCACCATTCTTTCATCAACACCTGGGTATCTACGCCTATCGTCGCGACTTTCTACTGAAACTCTCTAAGCTCCCCCGTTCTCCTTTGGAAAAATTGGAGAATCTTGAACAACTACGATTTCTTTCCTCAGGGCACGTGATTGCCGTAGGAGTTGTAGATCATCCTGTGCAGGGGATTGATACGGCCGACGATTATCGGGCCTTTGTCAAGCGGACCCTCTCGCGTTAGAATTAACGGGTGGCGGATTCAGCTTAAATCCGCACAGCTTAAATTCATCGTCCTGTCGTTTCCAAGAGCCCATCGCTTCTTGGTACACCTTGGCCAGACTTTCCATCCTTTTTCATGGATGATTTGATTATGACCAAACATATTTTTGTGACCGGGGGTGTGGTCAGCTCTCTTGGCAAAGGGCTCACCAGTGCTTCGATCGGCATGTTGCTGGAGCAACGTGGGCTGACCGTACGCATGCAGAAGCTGGATCCATACATCAATGTAGATCCAGGTACGATGAGCCCTTACCAACACGGCGAAGTCTATGTATTGGACGATGGCAGTGAAACCGACTTGGATTTGGGCCACTACGAAAGATTTACGAACAGTCCGCTGACAAGGGATTCGAACTACACCACTGGGCAGATTTATCAATCGGTAATTAACAAAGAACGACGTGGTGAATTCTTAGGAAAGACCGTGCAGGTGATTCCCCATATCACCGATGAAATCAAATCGGTCATCGGCAGCTTGGCAGACGACGACGTCGATGTAGTCATCACCGAAATCGGTGGCACGGTAGGGGATATCGAAAGCCAACCTTTCTTGGAAGCGATCCGACAGTTTGCACTCGAT
The DNA here is from genome assembly GCA_022448645.1 of Pirellulaceae bacterium. The sequence goes on along the minus strand of JAKVBZ010000007.1, from coordinate 48,165 downwards.
CAAGGCAAACAGAATTGCCTGTACATTCATCTCACACTAGTCCCCTACTTGAAGGCAGCAGACGAACTAAAAACCAAGCCAACACAGCATTCCGTCGGACAGCTGCGCGAAATCGGTATCCAACCTGACATCTTGATTTGCCGCACGGAACGCAGCATTAGCTACGAAGACCGACAAAAAATCGCTTTATTCTGCAACGTGCCCATCGATGCGGTGATCGAAGAAAAGGACAAGGACTTTTCTATCTATGAAGTCCCACTGAGTTTGGTCGACAACAAGTTGGACAACCTAATCGTGAACCAATTGGGACTTGATGCCGAGTTGTTGGATATGAACCGGTGGCGAGATCTGATACACCGACTGCGGAATCCGGAACATGAGATCAGCGTTGCCGTCGTGGGGAAATACGCCAAACATCGAGACGCCTATAAATCAATCTATGAGTCGTTAGATCATGCTGGCATACACCATCTTGCTCAGATACGCATTGGCCGCGTGGAAAGTGAAGAAATTGAACGCGAAGGCCCTGAACGGATCCTGTCGGGCTACGACGGCATCCTCATTCCAGGTGGTTTTGGGGAACGTGGCATCGAAGGCAAAATAGAAGCCATACGTTTTGCACGAGAACGGCAGATTCCGTTCTTCGGTATTTGCCTCGGAATGCAGTGTGCCGTCATCGAATTCGCCAGAAATGTAGCCGAATTAGACGATGCCAATTCGACGGAATTCGACAAGGAAACATCGCATCCAGTAATCTGTTTGCTCAATGAGCAAAGGTCGATCGTCGAGAAGGGAGGCACGATGCGACTAGGAGCGCAAACGGCTTCTTTGGATCCCACAAGCCATTCGTCTTCACTGTATCAAGCTGACACTATCGAAGAACGTCATCGACACCGTTACGAATTTAACAATGCGTATCGCCAAAGTTTCCAAGCCCATGGCATGCGATTCGCCGGTACCAGCCCAGACGGTACCCTGGTAGAAATCATCGAACTGAAGGAACACCCATGGATGGTTGCGGTTCAGTTCCATCCTGAATTCAAGTCAAAACCAACGGATCCGCATCCATTGTTCGCCGGATTCATTGAGGCCTCCCTGGGACGTCACCTAACACGCGCTGATCGAGCGGCAAAAATTGATGTACCTGTCGACGAAGCTTAACTCGAATCCTCATACTGCAGCACCCATTTGAGTTCCCGAGAATCACGATACTTAGAAATGGCAATCGTTAGGTTTTGGTGTTCGGGTCTCAATACCTATAGGCAATATGAGACTTGTAGCTAAAACTTAAACACGTCCACCCAGTCGTTCCTCACGTCACCCAGTGCAGTAGAAGTAACCAACCTGGAAATTGCGTGTACTGAGACTCACAAACCCCCTTTTCACTAATCCCTGGCGAGAATTATGAACGATTCCAGCGAAGAACCACGGAAAATCATTATCGACGAAGACTGGAAATCGCAGATAGAATCCGAAAAGGAACAACTGCGGCAACAAGAAATTGAGCCAGGTAGTGATGGTGATGGTCAGAATCCGGCGGAAGAACTACCACCTGCCTCCTTTGCTGCTCATATCATGACTCTCGCAACTCAAGCCACCGTTGGACTAGGTCAAATACCAGATCCCGAAAAACCAAATGAGCCTCCACCAGTAAATCTTCCGTTTGCCAAATACATGATCGATACGTTGGTCATCTTGGAAGAAAAGACCAGTGGGAACCTGACCACCGAAGAAGCAGCCATGATGGAAAACATTACTCATCAATTACAAATGGCATACGTCGAAGTCAGTCGACAGGTGGGTGGGTAGCTAACCAGCAGCCGCTACCATCAAGTGGGAGATGGATCGCGTAACATCGCTCCTAACACCGCCGCTGTCACCGCCGTGACAAAGAAAGACCCGGGCAATAATAATAATGGCGATATGGACGTCCACCACATCTTTTCTCCAACTATTAACACGTCCATACCAAACCACTCAAAGGCATAAAACAATGCCCACAGCATGCCTGCGAAAAGCGCTATCAGCACGGCGCGTTGGCCTACGTAGGGCAGGAACATGGCCGCCAAAAAGACAGCTCCCATAGGCCCCAGTCCCAAATGAACAACTTTCTGCGCCAGGTCAACAATATTATTCGACCCAGGTATATTGTCAGTGACAATGGCCATTAAGATCACCGCCGTACCAATCACTCTAGTCATCACACGAGCGAATCTTAATTCTTCGGCTTCTTGCTTCCGCTTGCGAAACCTCGGCACAATATCTCGCGAAATCACCGCTGTCAACGAATTCAGGCCTGAATCTATCGTGGACTGCGCCGCACCGAGTAAGGCCGCAATCACTAATCCTGTCAAACCAATAGGTAGATGATTGGCAATGAAGTAGGGAAAAGCTCGATCGGCAAAGTCCGGATCCGTAACCTCCGCAACCCCCGCCGGTAGTGCGCCTTCGACGGAGTTGTAAAAAAATAACAATGACGCACCGACAAAGATAATGACCAGGTTAAACACAGCCCCAGCGCAATAGTTTGCCAACATCATCAATTTGGCTCGTCGTGTGGCAAAATATCGTTGGACCACCACCTGTTCCGACGTGTTGTAAGAGAAATCGACCACCAGCCGAAAAAGGACCGCACCCAACACCGTGTGCCGCACCGTCAAATCTGTGCTGTACCAAGGTGGAAGTTCGTGTGTGGCGCCGGACACTTCGTGCCACCAGGTAGGAAAGCCGCTGCCAGTTTTATAGGCGATCACCGCCAACGTCACCACGGCGCCGCTGGCCAAAATGCAGAATTGAATCACGTCCGTCCAAACAACCGAACGCATGCCACCGGCCGACGTGTAGAGCAGGCTTGCCAAACCGATCACGCTGATCACGAGCACATTATGGACACCGGTCATTTGTGAAATGAGTCGCGACGCCAGCAACAGCACCAGTCCCAGAAACGCCACCTGCATATAGGCCCAGACACAGACTCCGATCAGCTCCATTCGAGTTCCAAATCGTTGGCGTAAGATTTCGAAAGCAGTGGTCACTCGGGCACGTTGGAAATACGGGACAATCACCAGGATTGTCATGGCAGCGCCAAACGGCAAACCGACTTGACGCCACAACATCCCCACACCGTACTGAATGATTTCGCCCGGATCACCAAGGTAGCCCACGGTCGAAGCCAACGATGCCATGACGCTCAAAGCAACCGCCATCCAGGGCAACTGTCGGCCTCCTAAGAAGAAATCTTGTGTATCGCGTTGGCGCCGCGCAAAGTAACGTCCCATGGCGGCAATGCCGACTAGATACAAGGCGACGACACACCAGTCAAAAAAATGAATTTGGGATTGTTCCATAAAGCTTTTGATCCGTCAAATCATATGCCACAGTACACCAATATCATTCGCCACGTTCATTCCAGATCGATGACAACCACTTCGCCATAACCGACCGCGGGCACGTTCACGGCATTGTTTTCCACCACAAGATCTTTACCAGCGATACCCAACGAGGCTCGTTGTACTTTGCCATCGTGCACCCGTAAACCGATGTTCGCCAACGGAGCCATCTGGTCCGAGGTGGGTGCCAATGCGGTAATATTGACCAGGTGAACGAACATTCGTTTCTCTTCGGGCCGCAGGGCCGTAACCTGCAACAGTTTGGGAGCGGTAAACTCGACGGGCGGAAGGACGCTCTGAAGCTGCAAATAGCTCACAAACCGGGCAACCTGGGGGATCTTGTCTCGGGCGTATCCCGCTGCAATATCTGGCCCACAATAGTACACCGTTCCCTTTCCAAAACGTCGCCGGATCACCGTTGGAATCCCCGAATCAAATTCGTGCGACTTAACGCTCAACGAATAAATCAAGCTTGAGCTCTTGGTTAATAACACCTCTGCCTCAACATTTTCACGTAGTGTAAACTCGACCGACGGCGCCACAAAGTTGACGAACAGGCCGAATCGTTTTTTCAAATCCTCTGACTGGCATACCAGGATCTGAGCCGCTTCTTCGTGAAGCCCGACATAATCGACTCCAAACAGGTCCGCCAACCCAAAATTGTCTCGACGGTTGCCCCACTCGTCAAACAAAGAAGTGTCCATGGTTGCTAGTAAAGTCCCACCCTGGCGCACGTACTCACGCAACACATCGCATTGCTCGTCTGACAGACAAGTGGATCGACTAAGAATGACGACGGGATACTGACTTAGGTGATCAAGCGTCAACCCGTTGTCGAAAACGACATCGGTGAGTAGGTGCTGGCTGGTTTGAAGGCTCGCCATCCGAATCGCTCCATTCCACATGTCCATGGGATCATGAAAGTCACGAGACTGTTGAGAAACCAGCACAGCCGCATACTTAACGGTTTCGCCATCCATGAAAGGCCGTCTTTGCTTCAATTCGTCAAAGGTGGCTTTCACGGTCTCTTTCCACAATACGATGTCACTACCGCGTCCTCCATAACAGGGACACAGTCCGTGGGCGATGGATCGTAAGCCTTTGGCGATGGCTCGATCCGGATCGCAGTACGGCAGCACACCATGAGCAATCTCGGCTACATGCCAATGCGCCCACATCCACATCTCGGTCCTGGGAGTCAGCGCACGGGCAACTTTGCAATAGATGCTGCTTTCACCTTCAATGGCAGGGTAGAAATTGATTTCGCCTAAATGGCGCAACGGATGGGCGACGTCCCAGCGACGTTGCATGGGCCGCGCATGGTAGTTCAACTGCGACACCGTATAAGGCTTGTACTGCAACGATTTTTCTGGAACCTGATTGAAGAAATTGATCGACTGATCGTACCGCCAGGCAAACCATTCTTTGAATTCCTGCGAGTCCCAATCGATCTTAGATGGTGGGTCTTTCCCGGTGTCACGTCGATAGGCAGCACCGCCAAAAGGCCCGACATCTCCAGCACCTTCAGCCGAATCGAGCCAGAATCCGTCTAGCTTTCCCACCTCAACGTATTCGCGCATGAATCGATTCATCCAGCCGAGGTACGGTGAGTTGTAGCTCATCTGTCCCCAATGGTGTCCTTCCAAGGGACGTACGACCCATTTCCCCATTTCGCCGGACAGTGCTTGATTTTCGGGTTCAGCTAGTTGCTCCAAAGCCAACATCATCATTTCCCGCTGATGTCCTCGTTCGATGATCCTTGGCAGAAAATCGCTTGGCACCTGCTCTGCAGGGACGCGTTTCACCATATCGGAAGGCCAATAGACACCATGATCCGGCCACGTTGTCGCCGTAGACCACACTTCGGTACCCATGTCAGCAACGATGTCTGTTAATTCCTCGGGAGATAAACCGTAAGCTGGTTCACGTTTCAATTCCTTTTCGCCATCCCAAACCACAGGCGACAAGCAATGAAAATACAGCCGACACATGCGACGCTCATAGGGAAGCCGCAGAATGTGCTCTGGCACGGGTCGTGCATCATGTTCTGCGAAGCACCAGGAGGCAGTGTGGGGTAGCGAGAGAACAAAAGCGAGAAGCATCAGCCATTGTCGAATCAAATAGCAAATCATCAATGCCTGCCTTGTGTCCGCAGGTAACGTTCTGAGGAAGCGTTGCGCCCGAAGAATCCTGGCACGAGTAGGTCACACCAAGATCCTGCACTCTGTTGGAGCCGACAACAATCTGTTCACACTCTCAACTTGTGTCCGCGACGCGCCAAATGAGCGATCTAGTATAGCCGTCGAATTCCTGAATAAATAGAAGCCATGCCTTGATCTCATTCAAAAGCGTGTTCATCACCGGATAGCACCATTACCAAAATGGATCTGAATTCAGAGAGCTTTCTGACTACTCTCATGAGGGTTATTAGCTACAATGAGACCAACACAGGGCATTTCACACTTCGAGTAATCGTAAACGAAAGACCGACCTGATGAATGGTCGCAAGACTTCACGCCGCAACTTTCTCGCCAAAACCAGCACAGCGGTAACAGTGGCGACAGTGTGTAACCATGGTCGTATTGCCAAATCTGCTCCTAGCGAACGAATACGTGCCGGTTTTGTAGGTGTGGGGGGACGCGCCCGTCTGTTGTTAAAACATTTCTCCGCGCAAAAGGATGTCGACATCGTTGCACTTTCCGACATCGATTCACGACGCATTCCCCAAGCGGTGGAATACGTCAAAGAACACAACGGTAACCATCCTAAAACGTATGAGGACTTTCGTCATATCGTTGACGATCCGCGCATCGACATCATGGTCGTAGGTACTCCCGACCACTGGCACGCGATCCCAACCATCATGGGGTGTCTAGCTGGCAAGGACGTTTACGTTGAAAAACCGGATGGACATAACATCCTGGAAGGCCAGACCATCGTGGCCGCCGCACGCAAGGAGCAGCGAGTCGTTCAACTCGGTACCCAGTCGCGGTCCTGCGCCCATTTTCTCGAGGCCATGGAATACATCAAGACAGGAGCTTTGGGGAAAGTGCTGGTGGCAAAAGCTTGGGAATCATCCAAACAAGGAAACATCGGCTATCCCTCGGATACCCGCCCACCAGCCGGCGTCGACTACGACACCTGGTTGGGTCCTGCTCCCAAGCGACCGTACAATCCTCGTCGATTCCACGGAAGCTGGCGTTGGTTCTTCGACTACGGAACTGGCGATTTGGGGAACGATGGTGTCCACCGGCTCGACTATGCACGTTGGGCACTCAATGCAGCACTCGAAGCGCAAGGCGAGTCGCCCGTGAGCCTACCAACTAAGATTACCGCCACGGGCGGTAAATGGTATTTCAGCGATGCTCAAGAGTGGCCCGACACGTTACAAGTGACGTACGAATATCCCAGCCAAAACGATCAGCAAGCTGGCAGGCTATTGACTTACGAAATGCGCATCTGGACTCCCTACAACACACGCGGCGGCGACTTGAGTGAGGGTGCGATTATCTACGGTGACAAGGGCTACATCGTGTTCGGAAATCGACATTGGAAAGCATACACGGAACGTGAAAAACTGGTCGCGGAAGGAAAGGGGAGTCTCAGTGCAGATCCCCATGTGCGCAATTTCCTGGATTGCGTAAAGAGCCGGCAAAAGCCAAATGCGGACATCGAAACAGTAGGACACCCATCTTCCGTACTCACTCACGCTGCCAATGTGGCATGGCGTGTGGGACGGCAAGTCATCCTAGATCCGAACACGGAAACCTTCGTAGGAGATGACGAGGCCAACTCTTTTCGCACACGTCCTGAATATCGAAAACCATGGTTGTTGCCAGATGTTTAATCGCCGATCTTACACCGTTTCACGAATGGTAACTCGCCAACGACCTACAACCACCTGCGGTCTGCAGATTGTAGTTTGTGCCCTACTCAGCATTTTCGTATGGTTGATAGCCTGCAACCAGCAGCCCATCTCGGCGGCACAGCGACCTAATATCTTGTTTGTTCTGGCTGACGACTTAGGATGGAACGACGTAGGCTTTCATGGTTCGGAAATCGAGACTCCGTATCTCGATCAATTAGCCGAAAGCGGTGTCGTGCTCGACCAACATTACGTGACACCAGTCTGTAGCTCCACACGAGCAGCGTTACTCAGCGGTCGCTACCCCAGTCGGTTTGGCTGTGTCGGACCAACCAACAATCGAGTCTTTCCCCAAGATACAGTAACATTGGCCACAGCCTTGCAAACTCAGGGCTACGAGACCTGCATCACGGGAAAATGGCACTTGGGTTCGCTACCGCAGTGGGGTCCTCGGCAACATGGATTTCAGTATTCCTATGGCTGCTTGGCTGGTGGAGTCGATCAATACTTACATTTGTATAAGAAAGGACCCTTTTCACGTACGTGGCATCGCAATGATCAGCTGATCGAAGAAGAAGGCCATACGACCGACCTGTTTGTCCGACAAGCAATCCAATGGATCGAAAGCAAACGCGACACACCGTTTTTTATTTATATTGCGTTTACGGCAGTGCACGTGCCGCTACAGGAACCTCCGGAATGGCTGGGCCGTTACGAAGGACAATATGACCAGTCTAGCCATTCGCGTATGCATTTCGCGGCTTGTGCCACACACATGGACAACGCCATCGGCCAAATGCTGGACGCGCTTGACCGCACCGGTCAACGAGAAAACACAATTGTCATCTTTACGTCAGACAACGGCGGGCAACACAAGTGGCAGGACAAGGGGACCTATCCTGGAAAATATTTTGATTGCCCCGTATTGGGCGACAATCGTCCCTTACGAGGCTGGAAACACCAGTTGTATGAAGGTGCCATTCGTGTCCCGACCATTGTCCATTGGCCCAACGAATTACAACCGCATCTCGTAAAACAGCCTTGCCACATAGTGGATTGGATGCCTACCCTGGCTTCGTTAGCCGGTTATGCACCGGAAACCGATCTGCGATGGGACGGCCAAGACATTTGGCCATCAATCCGACACCAAGAAACGCCTTTGGCCTCACGCGATTTTTATTGGAAAATTGCTCATGGCTCGGCGGTACGTGACGGTAACTGGAAGTTGATTGTCAGGCCAAGAAAGCAGGGTCGGGATACTCAACTGTTTGATCTATCAACGGACCCAAACGAAAAACACAACTTGGCGCGTGAACGCTCAGATAAAGTGGCCGCCATGCAGACACTTCTGGCAAGGCACCAAAGTCTTGACCGGAAGAAAACCCTATCGTTTAAGCCAACTATTCCTAAGTCGACGCCCTAGACGTGGTTTCAAAACTATGGTAATCCGACGCGTCAGCGACGACGATCGACGTGCTAGCCGCACCTCGTTGACACGTCGGAGTTAGAATGGATAAGTAACAAAGAGGTTTTGAAACCGCATCTAGAAATTTTGTGACATGACATTCTTTCGCGTTTCCGAAAAACAGGTCGAACAGTTCCAAGAAGATGGGTTTCTTCTCGTGCGATCTTTGTTGGACTCAGCAGAAACCGATCTGTTGTATCGTATTGCCCGCGCAGATCGTGACATGGAAAATGCCCAAGGTCGATTGGATACGGAAGGCGGTGTCAGCAAATTACGACTTCACAATGAGTTGGACAACAACATCTACAGTGCCTGCGTGAGGTGCGAGCGCATCGCCGGCACGATGGAGCACTTGCTGTCCGATGAAGTCTATCACTTTCACCATAAGATGATGGTTAAGGAACCGCATGTCGGTGGCGCTTGGGAGTGGCATCAAGACTACGGTTATTGGTACAAGAACAATTATTGCCTGTATCCTGACATGGCTAGCTGTATGCTCGCCGTGGACCGTGCCACGCAAAACAACGGTTGCCTGCAGGTCTTACGTGGATCACACCACTGCGGGCGGATCGAACATGGCCAGGCGGCCGGTCAAACCGGAGCTGATTTAGAACGAGTGACAGCGCTACTGGATCGGTTGGAGCACATGTATGTCGAATTGGATCCAGGGGATGCACTGTTTTTCCATTGCAACCTATTACACCGTTCGGATCAGAACCGCAGTCCCGATCCGCGCTGGTCGTTGATTTGTTGCTACAACACTCGTCATAACGACCCTTACCGCGCAGTGCCAGGTGGCCATCCAAACTATCAGCCACTGGAGCACTGGCCTGACGAACGGGTGCTCGACGTCGGCACTGCTCAATGGAAGTCGCTGCAAGTCTCGACGTGATCATGCCGCTTGTTACGCTTCAAGATCTAACGATTGGATATCGCGGACCACTGCTGCTGGACAGCATTGACTGCCAGGTTGAAGCGGGCCAACGGATTGGACTACTGGGCCGTAACGGTACCGGCAAGACGACGCTGCTGCGGATGCTTGCGGGACAGGTCGAACCTGATGCCGGTCACGTCACCATCGATAAGCAGGCCTCCGTCGCCATGTTGGATCAGGACGTACCCGTTCACCTACGAGGCTCGACCGAAGAGATTGTCGTTCAAGGGTACTGTGCTCCGGCTGTAGATGATCAACACGATAGCTCGTGGCAAGCCGAACAGGCTGTCCGACAAATCCTGTCACGGATGGAATTGGACGGACAAGCCAGTTTTGAACAATTATCATCTGGGATGAAGCGCCGAGTCTTACTGGCGCGAGCTCTTGTCGGGAATCCAGATCTGTTGCTACTGGACGAGCCTACTAACCATCTCGACATTGATGCTATCGCTTGGCTGGAAGATTTTCTCGCTCGCTGGCCAGGCACATTGATTTTTGTTACTCACGATCGAATGTTTCTGCGCAAACTGGCCGTCCGCATCCTAGAAATTGATCGTGGACAACTTTTCGATTGGTCGTGCGACTATGACACGTTTCTTAAACGAAAGGCAGCCGCACTGGCTGCAGAAGACAAACAAAATGCTTTATTTGATAAGAAGCTGGCAGAAGAGGAAGCTTGGATTCGCCAAGGCATTAAAGCTCGTCGAACTCGTAACGAAGGCCGAGTAAGAGCATTAATGCAGTTGCGTCAGGAACGTCGCGAACAGCGTTCGTCCACTGGTAAAGTCAATTTAAAGATTCAGGAAGGGCAACGAAGTGGGAATCTAGTTGCTGAATTAAAAGAAACCTCATTCGCCTACGAAGACGCACCTATCATTGAATCATTTTCCACGACAATCATGCGTGGTGACAAAGTAGGGATCATCGGCCAGAATGGCGCTGGAAAAACCACCTTACTACGCATTCTTCTGGGGCAATTAGCGCCGCAAGTCGGTAGTGTTCGCCTGGGAACCAACCTGCAAATTGCTTACTTCGATCAGCTGCGGGACCAACTGCACGACGAGGCAACCGTACAGGACTGCGTGGGTGATGGATACGATACAATTCAGCTCGGCGGAAAATCAAAACACGTGATGGGTTATCTACAAGACTTCTTGTTTACCCCAGAACGCGCTCGGACACCCGTTAAATTCCTGTCCGGCGGAGAACGCAACCGTGTGCTGTTGGCCAAATTGTTTGCCAAACCGGCCAACGTCATCGTTTTGGACGAACCGACCAACGATTTGGATACCGAAACGCTCGAGTTGCTAGAAGAAAAACTGGTGTCGTATGAAGGAACCGTTCTGCTCGTCAGCCATGACAGAGAATTCTTGAATAACGTGGTGACCAGTTCCATCGTGTTTGAAAAACAGGGTGTCAAAGAGTATGTCGGTGGTTTTGACGACTGGCAAAGACAAAAGCCTGTGGACACGGCAAGCGAACCGCCCGCGAAACTCGCTAAACCACGAGCCACAAATCCCACGCCCAAACCCTCGCGACAACGCTTGTCTTTTCAACAAAAACGACAGCTGGCCGAATTGCCGGCCAAGATTGAATCTTTAGAGTCCGAAATTGCTACGCTGCACGACGTGATGGCTCAACCTGACTTCTATCAACAGCCAGGAGACGACATCGCTCGTGAAAGCCAGCGATTGCAGGACCTGGAAGCGGAACTCGCACAAAAATACGCAACTTGGGAAGAGCTCGAATCGATCGGCGAATGAACAGGACCATGAGACGTTTTTCACCTCAAGTCGTTCGGGCAGCTCTGCGACATCTACGGGCTAACGATCCCATTCTACGAAACGTGATTCAGCAAGTAGGTCCTTGCCAGTTAAAGCTCCAACCGGGTCGCTTTCACTCGCTGGTGCGATCGATTATCTCTCAACAGATTTCTGGCCACGCCGCCCGGTCAATCCGACAACGGCTCGAAGATCTCGTCGCGCCCATGAAAGTGAGTGCCCAGACGATGAACTCACTAACAGTACAACGTCTTCGATCGGTCGGGCTATCGCAACAAAAGGCCACTTACATCAAAGATTTGGCACGCAAAGTTGCCAACGACGAGTTACAGCTTAATCAAATTGGTAGGTTGTCGGACGAAAAAGTGATCGAACAATTGACTCAAGTCAACGGAATCGGTCGTTGGACAGCCCAAATGTTCCTCATGTTTTGTTTGGGGCGACCGAATGTCTTACCATATGACGATTTGGGCATTCGTTCGGCGCTGCGAAAAATGTACGACTTGGATGATCTCCCCAACAAAGCGATCTGCCAGGAAATCGCCCAACCGTGGCGACCGTACGCCACCATCGCCTGCTGGTATTGTTGGCGCAGTTTGGATTTAAACAAAGAATCATCGTAAGAAAGCGCGTTTGGCTCACGTTGAGAAAACGTGAGCCAGTGTTTGTCGCCGGTTCCCTTCTCTGGGCCCCCTTCTCTGGGCCCCCTTCTCATTGGCGAAATCTTTTGTTGGCTCTAATCACCGCAAGGGATATGCGGGCACTTTCGGTTGCGCAAGACGTTGTTTCCTGCGACGCGAGGGGCCCCGTCGACACACTTGTGACGATGATGATTCCTCTGGATCTATAAGTAGAACCGGCGCATTAACCTTGGCCTCGAGCAGCCTGACTGGTACCGACGTATTCCAAGATATCTTGTCGGTCGTCTATCAACTCTTCCTACGTCAACCATATCGCTTCCACTGTCTGTTCATGACACCAGCAAGACCGTCATACAGCAGATTCCCGAAAAGCACACCATTCAATGCACCTCAGTGGCCACCAGCATTTCTTGTCGGTAACGACTCATAACATCGGCACGCAACAACAGCCCGATTAACCTACGGGAGTCTCCAGTACCGACCTCCACCGGCAGAATCTCAACATCACGGCTCCCAAAATCTCGCATCGCTTCCAGCAGATTTTCATCCGGAGAGACCGACAGGGGCGATATTAACGCAATATCACCAGCCTGAATCAAAATTGGTGAAATATCGGAATCAAGAACGCGATGGAGATCTTCCGGACGAATGATCCCCATAAGCTGCCCTTGAGCATTCATTACGGGGAGACTTTCGATGTTGGGATTGGCGCGTGCGACACGCACAATTTCAGTCACGTCATCGGTATACGATACGGTGGGAAACGTTTTTGTCATCACATCACGCACGCGAATGTGTTCAAGTTGATGCATGTCGAGTCCACGAGCAATGGATTCGCCGCGTCGGCTGAGCTTTTTGTGGTAGATACTTTCAGGATCGATAATACGTGCGACGACACTAGCCAATCCCGCCGCAGACATGATCGGTAAGATGATGCGATAGTCCCCTGTCATCTCGTAGACAATCAAGATAGCACTCAGCAGGCCATGCGTCGTACCTGACACCACTGCTCCCATTCCAACAATCGCATAGACCCCTGGATTGGCGCTGTAGTCGGGAAAACAAAGATTGCAGATGAGCCCAAAAGAACCTCCCAGCGCCGCGCCCAAGAACAACGACGGCGCGAAGATGCCTCCAGAACCCCCGCCAGCCAAGGTAAGACCCGTCAGTAATGGCTTCAACAAAATGAGTGGGATGAGCCAAAAAAGCTCATTGCGCATCGATCGCTTCCCTAAGGCCTGCACCGGCTGTGCCGTTTCCGCATTTGGTTCGAGTTCGGTCCTCTCCGAGGAATCAACGGGCGCCACGACAGGCTTTTCCTCACTTTGCAAATGCAATGCGCGATCGATGGCAGCGTAGCCTACCCCCATCAGCACGGGTGCTCGGACTTGACGATCCTCCACCGGAGCTATCCGCGGCAAGACAACCTCGTAGAGAGTACCGATCACACCGACCAGAACGCCCAACAGGATGGCACGGCGCCACCAGTTGGGAATTTGCTTTTCTGCAAACTCTTCCAACGCATAGAGTACCTTGATGAAACCGGCTGAAGCCAATCCACACAACAAACCCAGGAACAGATAAGAAGGCAATTCCACCCAGGATCCCAGATACTCGTAGTGAAGATTCCCAAAGGCGGGTGCCCATCCTTCGGATGTTGCCTGCGACTGTACAACATCGGCGATCACACTAGCGATCACAATCGGAGTCAGGCTCTCGACTGCAAAACTACCCAAAATGATTTCGCTGGCAAACATCACACCAGCCAATGGTGCATTAAAGGTTGCACTGATGCCGGCCGCAGCCCCCGCCGCAACCAGCACCTTCATGTTCCCAGCCGACAAGCGAAACAGCTGTCCTGTCAGGCTTCCCAAAGCCGATCCGATCTGAACAATAGGGCCCTCGCGCCCTACCGATCCACCAGTGCCAATACAAAACCCGCTAGCCAAAATCTTGACGATGGAAACACGCGATCGGATAACTCCATCCTTGCGGGCTACGGCAGCGATACTTCGGGCACACCATGCCCCTGTGCCTCCGGCGCAAAATAGCGTGTCATTGCCGCTACCAACAACAAACCACCGGCTGGTATGACGCACAGTAAAACTCCGTAGAACCAATGCGAGAAACTCGACTGAAAAGCCGGTTCAATCGTCCAGCTGCTTACTTGTTCAATCAACCACGTAAAGAATACGGCACCGTACCCAGCCGTCACGCCAATCAGACCTGCAAGGATGATCGTCAATGGAACGGCAGGGATCCGCGCCCGTCCTCGCCATGTCACCCACATCGAATGATTTTTTCCTCGCCCCAGTGACTTGTGGTCCTTGTTCATGATGTTGTGTTACAGCAGGATTCGCCAAGATCGTCTGTTGAAAGATCTACAATCATAGAGATGCAAAAAGTTATTTGGCGTGAACCTACATGGTATCGCCGTCGGGAGATGGGTCAATAACAACGATCCAGTTTACCGCAGAAGGCGCAGGGACGCAGAGATCCGCAACTCTTGGCAGTCTCTGCGCTCTGAGTGGTTCCTATACCAAGACCAAGATACCCTGCCACAACATTTACCGTTTTAATCGAAGTCTAGTCAAGTTGCGAACAACAATCGCAATAAGGCAATCCATGCTTTGTGCAACCGTTTTCACTCCTTTCAGATGACCACATACGAAAATACGGTTTTACTGCGGTAAGTTCGACATGCGGCCACAAACTTGCCACCCCATGCGCGAAAGTGCCCCCTCCCGAAGGGTGCGCCTTCGAAACGGAGCAACACCGGGTGCTAGCCCGCGATTATCAGAGAAATCCGGACGCTAGCATCGTTCGGCACATGTTTTCAAGCCGCTTCCCGACGTGGAAAAAACGGCCTAGTTGAATGCACACGGATTGGGTACTCTTTGCAAACTTTACAAACCAGTCATGGATTGGGGAGTACAACGTTTAAGGCCAATGCAAATGAATGTGTTGTATGGTAGCCGCTAACACCACCAACCATTGCCAACTTGTAAGAAAACCAGCCGTTGGCGTGACGTTTGCCACCCGCATGAGAACGTCGCCTTCGGCGGCCAACACCGCAAGAACCGGTGATACGACCCCCATCCTTTGAGATAGGAGCGCAGCATGGAAGCTCGCCTCTGGCCTGCCGTCTGTCTACTCGCGGTAATTAGTTCGTTGGGTGCCGCTTACCGTACCACCAACTTTGTAGTGCACGCACCCACGCCTCAAATCGCGAAAGAAATTGGTGATGCGGCAGAGGTTTTTCGTCACGATTTGGCGTTGGAATGGCTGGGACACGAATTACCAGCGTGGGTCCAGCCCTGTCCCATCACAGCAGACGTGTCTCCTCACAAGGGCTCCGGTGGTGCCACTAGCTTCATGTTTGAACGAGGCACGCCTTATGGTTGGCGGATGAATATCCAAGGCCCGCATCAGCGAATTATGGATAGTGTCTTGCCGCATGAAGTGACACACACCATTTTTGCCACGCATTTCGGTCGACCACTCCCTCGTTGGGCAGACGAAGGTGCTTGTACCACCGTCGAGCACACCACGGAACGCACCAAGCAGGAACACATGCTGATCCGGTTTTTGACAACGCGGCCACACAGTCGTGGGATTGCGTTTAACCGCATGTTCGTCATGAAAGAATATCCTCACGACATCTTGCCGTTGTATGCACAGGGGTACTCAGTAGCCAGATATTTGATCGGGCAAGGTGGCAAACGCAAATTTGTTGACTATGTTGGCGAAGGCATGCAAACCAAAAATTGGTCGGCGGCAACCAAAAAATATTATGGGTATGCGTCACTGGGAATATTGCAGGCCAGCTGGCTCGCCTGGGTAGGCAATGGCAGCCCAGACCATCTTGCTGTGAAGCAGGATGATTCCGTACAGGTTGCTTCGGCAACGACACCTGCAGCATCCGAAACTCTGCCGGTATACCGGGCACAAAACGATCAACAATCTCGTGGGTTGCGTTCGGGAATTTTGGCTAGTCGCCCGCGATCCACAACCGATCGTCGTACAACGGAAGTACAACCTTCCCCTCAACCGAATACCAATCAGAGCTGGTACGTGCGACAAAACAGGCGCGCTTCCGGACAACGAACATCGCCCAAAGAGCGAAACGTATTCCATCCTGTGGATATCGGTTCTTTCCAGCCTGCACTGGGTAGTGCTTCGCCCGAACAGGCTGCGGGTATCTCAGCCTCCGACACGTCTCCAATCGTCCAGTCAACTGACGATCCATCTTCCAAACGAGTATTGTTGGAGTGGAGTCGTGACGGTCGGCGTCGGTCTGAAAAGCGCCAACCGGTCCGTTTTGATGCGCCACTTTCCCGACGGACGACCGTGCTGCGCTAGTTCACACGATCGGGACTTCAGTCGATCATAGCTTCGTATCATTCTCAAGAAGCGGTGCATCCCAAGATTCTCGGGACGAGCAAATCTCACTGAGATCCTTCGCTAATTTCAGGATGACGGGCACATTCTCACGGCTCGAAACAATTGCACTGTTCGGGCCACCATTCTCGCAACCTTCGTCCAACCTATCAGCTAGACCGAGGTAAAGAAATACTTCGTGAGGTGATAGAAGACCGGTGCCGCAAAACAGATAGAATCGATGCGATCGAGCACACCGACATGTCCTTCTACAAGCGTACCGAAATCTTGCACGCCACGGTCTCGTTTGATTGCAGACATGG
The DNA here is from genome assembly GCA_022448645.1 of Pirellulaceae bacterium. The sequence continues at coordinate 31,387 of JAKVBZ010000007.1, read as the reverse complement.
TCATACCTCCGGCGAAACCCAAAATAGCAATGACGGCTGCCATGCATGCTGATTGCCAATAGTTAAATGGGGTAGCCCACCACAACAGAATGCCTACGAGCGTCGAGCTGGCGACGCCTCCACAAAAACCTTCCCAGGTACGGCTGGAATTGATCTCGGGAGCAATCACATGTCGCCCCAATAGCTGGCTCCAAAAGTACTGCATGACCTCATTCAGCTGAGCGATCAACAGGAAATAGAACAACAACCCGGCAGTCGATACATTCGACGCGACGTCAACTTCAGTGGCATTCGTCTCTTCCTGAGCAGCCTGGACGGAACTGGCATTGTAGGAAACCAACTCCAGGTCCAATAAGGCCGGCGCGAAACTCAGCGTGTACACGCAAATCAACAATCCGGCTTGAATCTTGGCGGCGCGTTCCAAAAAACGCTTATAGTCACCGGACAAAGCGATGCGCGCTGGAATGAACAGAAATCCGTACACCGGAATAGCAATGCTGTACAAGCCGAACATTTCTGGCCCCAACCAGATCAGCACGTATTGCAAAGGAGCCAATAGAAAGAACACCCAAAAGAGTGCTCGATGGTCAGCCAATCTCGTAGGCGTCAGAGTGATAAACTCTCGCAATGCCCAAAAAGATATCACGAAGAACAGCCCGATGGTGGCAGCACGTCCGATCAGAAAGGCCAATGCAACACTGGCACAAAGTAACCACCAGGCTTGAATCCTGGAATTCAACGTGCGCACGACAGCCGGGTGAATCGCACTGTCTGGTTGCCGTTTCAGCAATTGACCGATAATGGTACAGACCGCCAGGATAGCGAGCACCACAGCAAGCAGGATCTGTGTAGGTTCCTCACGCAGCAACATTGTACTTCACACGTCACCTTTCCTCTTAGACGCCCTTGAGTCGTTGAACGGCTGTCCGTGCGCGGGAGAGGAAATCTTTTTTTGGCTCCCTGGCTTCCAACCAAATGGGAGGACCAAAAGTGACACAGCTTAGTAGTGGAACAGGCAAGAATTCACCACGTGGTAGAACACGATTCAAGTTTTCGATGTACACCGGGACCAATTCCAAATCGGGCCGCTTCTTGCTCAGATAATATAATCCACTTTTGAACTCACCCATTTCGGAATTCGTATTGCGTCCACCTTCTGGAAAAACAATCAGTGAATACGAATCACCGATTTCGCGAATCATCAGATCAACCGGACTTTGGTGCACCTTGATCTTCCGACGGTCAATCAGCAACGCGTTGAAGGCGCGGGCAATGTATCGTCGCAAGGGACCACGTCCCCAGTAGTCGGCTGCGGCAACCGGTCGAGTCAATGTGCGAATCTCTCGCGGCAGCGATGACCAAATCACCAACGCGTCAAGATGGCTCGTATGATTAGAAAAGTAAACACGTTGACAGGTATCCGCATGGCAATCTACCCAACGAGCCGTGACGCCACTTAACGCTCGCGCCGACAACGAAATGATCTGCTGCGTCAACAGCAGTGGTGGTGGGTCTCGGTGTTCAGAAAAGTCACGGATCAACATGGTAGTCTGCCCGGTGGGTCCAACGCGTCGAAGAGAAGTGATTCCTTTGTCCGTCCGACCCGCACCCCCTACCCTAACAAGGTGCACCTGACTATTTACGCATCTTATTTTAGCACACAGGAATTCCCGCTAAAAGGCGGAGATATCGAATCTGATAGCACGTTCTCCCCGTTCTATTTTGAATGTCTTGTCACCGTCCTTGGACACGACGGCCACTGCCCCTAAACTGGTGTCTGGTACCAACTGGACGATCATTCTGAAAAGGTTCATTTCCTGAGTTTTCTAGGATGACAAATTCTCATCACAGCGCATTAATCTGTGTCGTCGACCGCTGGGGGACATCATGGCTGGGACCCTATGGAAATACGTGGGTGGAAACGCCCGCGGTCAATCAGTTGGCGACAGAAAGTGTGTTGTTCGAGAACGCCATCGCTGACAGTCCAGAATTAACCACGACTTATCAATCCTATTGGACAGGATCGCATGCATCCTGTAACGCAAGCGTTGACGCATTCCACCTGATCGATGTCTTGACGAACCAGGGAATTCAGACGGTACTGGTCACGGACGAACCTCAGGTAGCCCACCATCCTTTGGCTTCATGTTTTCGCGAACGAGTCGAAGTTCCCGTCACGAACGCCGACTCGCAGGCTACAGACATTCATGACACGGGCTTGGCCAACTTATTTTCGGCCGCCCTCGCCACATTGTCCGAACTATCTCCTCCGTTTTTGTTATGGATCCACGCTCAAGGTATGGCGGCACCCTGGGATGCACCCCAGGCATATCGAGAGGAGTTTACTGCAGAAGACGATCCTCTGCCGCTAGAATTCACCACCGTTCCCGCAGAATTATTGACCGAAGACTATGATCCCGATGACATTCTGGGCATCATCCACGCCTATGCCGGACAGATTTCTCTGCTGGACGAATGCCTCGCAGGTCTCGTATCGGCATTGGATGAACGCAACGAAATACCGTTATTGACACTGCTGACATCACCACGCGGTTTTCCTCTGGGAGAACATCGAATTGTCGGAGATGCAGCACCAGCTCTGTACAGCGAGACGGCCAACATACCTTTCTTGCTACGGCGCCCAGCCGGCAATGGTGGACTACGTCGTGTCCAGCGATTTGTACAACCGTCAGACGTGATGTCGACGCTGACAGACTGGTTTCAAACCGCTCACACACCGATTCCAAGTTTCAGCCGTAGCGCACTACAACTAGCCGACAACGCCATGGGCCCCCGTGACCAACGCGCGCTCACCATCCACCACAACGAATACCTATTTCGGACTCCGGCCTGGCAATGTAAATCTACCGTCACAATCAACCCGTCGGAAGAACTCAATGACCCAGACCAACACCGTGCCGAATTGTATGCCAAACCAGACGATCGTTACGAAGCCAATGATGTTTCTGACCGCTGCCCCGACATTCTGACAGCCATGGAACAGGCAGCAAACGCGTTTCGTGTGGCAATGAACGAGGGAAGCATTGAGCACTTGACGGATTTGCCGGATGTACTGAGACACGGATTAGACTGACATTCCTTTATGAGCCATTACCTGCGTGCCATCCTGTGGATTTTTTTCGTAATAGGATTGTTTACCGCCGTGTTCGGTGCGCCTTTTTTTTCAGCACCAACCACTGAACTATTCGTGGTGACTTTACCATTGCCGTCCGTTGTCTGCTTTTGGATCGTCGTTGGTTGTGTTTGCAGCATGTGCCTGATCGGCCTGGCAACGATCGGTGCTCCTTCTGACAAATCGTAACAGGTATGACCCTGAACTTTTACTGGCTTCTGACTGGAATCGGACTGTATCTAGGGTCCTTGTTACTATTGCTGTGGTGGACGAAAGGCGATGAATCGTCCGGCGATCATTCCCATGGTGAAGATTTCTTCCTGGGCCGACGTGGTCGTCAAGGATTACACCCTTTGTTACTCCTAGTGAGTTATGCGGCAACGGTATATAGTGCGTTTACCTTAATTGGCATGCCAGGCTTCATCTACCGTCACGGAGTTGGTGCGTTCGGCGCCATCGTGATCTCTCAGTTACTTCAAGTCGCCTGCATCCTCTTCTTTGGCATGGCTCTGTGGCGACGGGCACAAGAATTCCCCGGAGCAACATCGCCAATCGAGATCGTATCGCACAGCTACCGCTCGCCCCGCTTGGGTCTGTTCGTCTTCACCGCCACAGTTTTGTTTGTCATTCCACATTTAACCTTGCAACTCGTGGGCATTGGCCGGCTGATCGAAGGTGTCACCGATGGCCGAGTTGGTTACATCCAAAGTGTGGGGGTGATTCTTTTTGTCATGATGCTGTATTCAGAACTTGGAGGTTTTCGTGGCATTGTGTGGACGGATGTCACTCAATTCATTCTTTCGGTCTGTGGGATGGCCGTACTGGCTTGGCTATTTGTGGATCGAGTTTGGGACGGCGATCTGTTTCAGTTGGCCGATCGATTGACAGAGCAAGGCAACGAGTCGCTTTTGTCGACACCTGGTCCCGAAGGTTTTTACACGACACCCATGTTGTTTTCTCTCTGTGTGTTTTATGGTCTTTGGCCGATTGCCCATCCTTCTTCAGCCGTGCGGTTTTTGGCTCAAACCAGTCCACGCGGCTTTCTGTGGATGGTGGGCGGCATGGCCTTCCTTCCGGTGATCATGTATCTGCCCGCATTGGTGATTGGGCTGGGAGGCGCAGCCGCGCACCCCGGTCTGGGACAGCTCCACGAAACCATCGCCGGACAAGTCGTCGTCGACGTGGTATCGACGGGTGGATCTTTCGCCGCCGTGTTCGGTTTCTTTTATATTCTCGGTTCGCTGTCAGCCTCAATGTCGACCTGTGATTCCCAAGCGCTCGCTATGGGACAAATCGTGTCTCGCGATCTGGTAAAGGGAGTATTGGTTCCTCAGATCAGCGCTCGCAACGAATTACGCACCGCTAGACTTGCCATCCTATTCGTCTTTCTCGTGTCATTCGCCTTGGGACTGAACAAGGACAGTTTCATCTTGAAACTATCTGTGCTGTCCGGAAGTGGCACAGCCGTTTTGGTCCCAACTTACTTGGGGATACGCTTCCAGCGCCCGCATAAGTGGGCAGCATTCGCTAGTATGATTTGTGGATACACGGTGTTCATCCTCGGAGAAACCTGGCTGGCTGGACAAACCATAGGCGGGTTTCACCCCGCGTTGCTTGCCGTAGGAACGTCGGCCCTTGTGTTCTTAATACTCAGTTTTCTTCTGAATCGCAAAATATCCTAAGCGATGCTCAACCTCGCTACTGGACGTCGCCACAATGCCTGCGATAATCATGTGCTTCCAAACTGTCCACCAGCCAAGAGAATCACTATGCCCACCATCTCCAAACAACCACTGATCGATTTTGTTCAAGCCATCTTTCAGCGTGCTGGTGCTCCAGAAGATTCGGCGAAGTGTGTCAGCGAGCACCTGGTTGCAGGCGATTCCTCAGGTCACGCATCCCATGGATTGATGCGGTTACAACAATACATAGAAGAAGTCGAGTCAGGACGTGTAGATCCTCGGGCACGGCCAGAAGTCAGCAAACGCACACCTGTCACTGCCTTGATTGACGGCCACCAAGGTTTCGGTCAAGTGACTGCCAATTATGCACTGGACGTGGCATTGGAAATGGTAGCTCAAAATGGTTTGGCTGCTGTCGCAATGCACCGGACGTTTCACTTTGGAAGAATGGGAGACTATCCGGAACGGGCTGCTGAACAAGGCTGGATCGGACTCGCCTGGGGAAACGGCATGCGTAAACCGCCTTGTGTCGCGCCCTTTGGAGGTCGTCAAGCGGCATTGGGAACGAATCCGTTCGCAGCTGCCATCCCGCGCCCACATCCAGCACCACCCATCGTGGTCGATTTTGCCACGTCCATGTGGGCCGAAGGAAAGGTTCGTGTAGCTCAAAGACTTGGTAAGTCTGTACCTAATGACACGATCCTGGATAGCGATGGTAACCCCTCGAATGATCCCAACGACTTTTACGACGGAGGCTGTTTGCTGCCTCTGGGAGGCCACAAAGGTTATGGGTTGAGCTTCATCTGTGATGTTCTGGCAGGGATGCTTACCGGATCGGGAACTCCGTGCATGCCAACCTATGAAGGCTCTAATTCATTGATGTTAATTTTGTTAGACCCCAATTGTTTTCGGGCACACGACGAATTCCTGTCCGATCTCGAAGTATTCTGTGACGTCGTCGGATCGGTTCCACCTCGTGATGACAGCCCGGCTGTGAAGTTGCCAGGTGAGCCAGAAAATGAACGCCGTCGTCAGTCTGCCGAAGGTGTTTTCCTGGACGAACCGACTTGGCAATATCTCGTCGAATCAGGATCGACCCAATCGTTGGCATTGCCTGAAGTGGTTTCTGATCTCTGACAAGCCCTGCGCACCTCACGTCAATCGGCGGCGAATGATGGGATACACGGCAATGAACAGTGTGGACCCGCCGTAGAATAATGCCACGTATAATACCGCGCTCCCCAAGGATGCGCCTTGTGGATCATCAGCCGGGAACAAGAACGACAACAGCAGGACAGCCAAGTTGCAGTTGCGTAACCCAACTTCGATGGCCATGGTAAATGAATCGCGGGCTGAAAATCCTGCCCACTTGGCAATCTTGCCTGCAAAAAAGAATTTGGCAGCACCAAACAACAAAAGCAATAGCGGCAGCCACCAGCCATATTGCCAGATCTCCAGGCGTCCACTCCCCAAAGCACCGATCACGATACATGCCAGTGCCAACAGACTGCCGCGAATCAACCAGCGCGATATCCACACTCGGGATTTCACAGCATAGTGTCCTACGATCATGCCGGCACTCAACGGCAAGATCATGAACACGATAATCTGGATCATGATCTCGCCGATCGGCATACGAAAATCGTCCGACAGGTTGGATACAAAGACGCGCAGAATAATAGGAGTGAACAACAGGCTGCTGACCGTGGAAGCGGCGGTTGCGGTCATTGACAACGGCACATTGCCGTGGCCCAGGTGCGTAAAAATATTGGAGGCCGAACCACTGGGCATGACCATCACCAACAGCAAGCCGATGGCGATGCCCGTGGGAAGATCTAATGTCCACCAAAGAACGATGGCAACTAGAGGAAATAGAATGTACTGATTCAACAGCACCAATGCGATGCCTTGAGGACGTTGCAAGATCCCACAAAAATCTTGCCAAGTTAGCGTAGCCCCCATACCAAGCATGGCCAGCATCAACTGAGTTGCAGCAAGCGAGTATTCGTAGTCCGGATAGTACTGCAGCACAAATGGCACCTTTTTTTTCGGTAGTGCCCGTCACTCCCGTGAGAGCAAATGCTGCCGGGATGTCTCAAAATACTCGATCGCCTGCTCTTTTTCAGGAAAGTCTCGTTCCTGTAATGCCTCAATACGTTTGTCCAACTTGGTCAACAGCCAATCTCGATCCTCGGAGGAAAAAGGTCGTTTGCCATCAACATAGACGTAGACGGGATTGGTGTGTGCTTCAGCATCCGGTCGTCCGGTCGCAGACGTACTATAAGCTCGAGCGGCAATCCAACATGGCCGGTCTATTGAAATCGTTTCACGCACTTCAAACCATTGACCACGTTGTTTTGCAGTCGGAACCTCAATCATTTTGACTGGTTTACCATTCACAATCAGTTCCAACTGTTGCACTGTCGTGACTTCCGAACGTAATCGCACATGTACTGGCAACGGCGTTTGATCTGTGGCTTGACGTTCAATCGTATCGCCAGGCTGATGACCAGCAACATCCAGCAACACAAACGGTCCGGTCGTAAAAAAGCTCCGTCCTTCGGCAGCCCCACGCGCCCAATCCACGAAGTCTGGCCTGTCATGAGTCCGCACATAATTGCGGCAATCGCCCAGACACCGGCAATACGGGAAATCACTTCCAGCCACAGCAGGAAACCGATATCCCACATTCAACACTCGGTACCATCCTGTCAAACCTATGCCCCGATAATGGGCCATCTGCAACAACTCGACACCATCCGTCAATTGCTGGACATAGTCGGCATAAATCTCGTGGGAATAACCACCATGAGCATGGAACGAAAAGCCACCCAGTTGGCGCGTCTGTTCTCCGATCTGTCCAAAAACTGGCCATTCGTTTGGATTGATGGTCAATCCTTCCAACACGAGACGTTCGTGCATCAATAAGCAAATATGCCCATAGGTACGGGCACGGTACTCTTGGCCCGACGCGATTCCGTATCGCCCGCGCGTCTGTACAGACGATTTGCCGAATCCCATGTCTTGTGGCCAAATCTGACGCGGCATCAGACCGGAGTAATGAGACGGTTCGTTCATGCACAGGATGAAGCCGTACTCGATATCTTCCGCAGCCATCAAGTCCAGCGCCCGCTCGTCGTCATAGGAGTTCGTTCGGTTTAGATGGATATGGGTATCGCCGGCGTAGTACCCATAGGCGTTCATCGGTACCGTGCGTTCCATCGTGATTGTCAGATCACGCGACTCTCCGGCCGACACATTCACGATCCGGCGCACTGGTTGGCATTCATACCCCTTCCAGACTTCAATCCGGACATCCCCAACCGGTACCTGCGCGGCGAATTGCCCCAAGGTGTAAAAGTACCAACCGTAATAGCGGCTGGGACCATGAGTCTCATTTACAGCCGTATGCTGACGGCTCCACGCCGCTAAACCATTTTCGAGAGGCTCGTAAAAGTTTCCCTGGGGACCAACAATGTTGACGCGGGCCGCAGTCAGTTCACCGCTATCGGCATCCACTACCTTGACGCGTAACATCGCCTTTGCCACATCCTTCGAATCAACCGTGCGAGGTTCTCCAGCCTGTTGAAATCCGGCTGGAGTGTGGACAAAGGCTTCTTCTTCTGGGTTGAGAGTCTGATTCGGCTCACGATCCGCCAAGTGTCGATGGCGCGAAGGCCCAGGCGGATGTGCAACAGCTGGCATACCGGCACTGAGTGTGATTGCAGCCAGAAGCACACACCAAATAACACGCACACCATCTACGATCTGAGATTGGCCCACAGATCCTCGACCTCCTTTCGCAACCGAGTTACCTCGGCAGAAAGTTCCCGTACTTCATTGCGTAATGCTGATAGATCGCTACTAGACTCGGACGAAATGGACGAAGCTGTAGCGTTATTCGATGTTTCCGCCGGTTTCGTGGCAACAGGTGTCGCAGGGGCGGTCGGAGCCGGCGGAACAGAACTGCTTGCTACAGCAGCTGGTGACGCGGGCGCATTTTGGATTTGTACGGATCCGCCGCCGCCATGTTCGCGTTTCAGTCGTTCCAACTCGCTGTCGGCATAAAGTGCATGAGTCACCATCTGTCCACGGCCTTCTGGAGTTAGCGCGACAACAAGATTCTTAGCCTCCAAGGAAGCCAGCACGGGACGCAGCGCACTCAAGTCGGCAATCGGAGCCATCCTGGCAGCCCGACCTCTTAGTTCACCAATCGTTTGCGGACCACGCAAAAGCAACTCTGCCACGACAGCAAGCTCGACGCCACTCACGGCAAGCCACTCTTTCATGTAATGGCGATACTTGATCACTCGACCACCACCCTGAATGACACCCACGGCACCTTTGGTGCGCAAATCCTCCATGGATTCTTCAACGTCGTCCGTATCAAGATTCATTTGAGGCGAACGGTTGCTCTTTTGATTACACCCGGTAGTCAACGCGTTCAAAGACAACGGATAGGAATCGGGGGTCGTTTTTGCTTTTTCGATCAATACTCCGACGATTCGTCGCTCGATCGCAGATAGTGGCTGCCAAGCGGGTGCCGGTTCGTCGGACGATGTCTGGGTACCAGACGAGTTCTCAAATTGCGGTGTCTGTTCCATCGATACTCCTCAGTCTATTTAGCTCGCGACAATCCCGGTGTCCAATACGAGCTTGCTGAATGAGCCCCTCAAGGACTGTCTCCCACGGCATCCGTTGTAGTGGGAACCACAATCATCATAGCGTCTAATGCGTCTCTGATATCATTGAACCACGTCGCAGGCTCTCATCACAAGGGTGCTTGTCACCACTCCGCGACCTCGGATTGGCAACCTGATCAGCCGCGAACAGAAAGTTCTCAGACAATACTGCCACGCTCAAGACTTCCGGCCGCGTCCGTCAACCGGTTTCCATTCTCGTGTCGTCTGGGCATCCAAGTAGGCTGCCAAATCGCTGCGCCGCAGCCGAATACTGTTGCCGATCCGGGCATGTGGCAACGTTCCTGCCCGAATCAGACGGCGAATGGTGTCGGCACTAACACCTAAATATCTTCCGGCCTCCACGACACTCAATGCAATGTGTTCCTCTACCGTCCTGGCGTTGGACATGGGTAATGTCTCCCTACGTTGAAAACCCAAAATCAAGAATCAAAAACACTATCGCGGCTTGGACCCTGCCGGCTTCTGCGTTGGTGAAACGTCTGGCCCGAAACGGTTTGGTTCTACGTGCTCTTTCAATAAAGTGCGACGAAGTAACTCTTCTGCCACCTCCGACCGCGACTTGCCGTGAAAACCCTGCTGAACCAACCAATCGAGTACCTCAATCACCTGAGGCGTGGTGGCGATCGTCAACTTGTGCGTCGGAATAGCGTTTTTTGGCTTGGCCATAGTTACATGGTATTTACCATATAAATACCAGCGAATCAATCGGGCTCACGCATACACATGTTTGCCTAAATATGCCTAAGTCTGCCAAAAAACTCGTGTTGCTTCGGACAAATGATCGGGCTACACTGAGTCCGTCATTCACCAAAATAATACAAGGAGGGTATAGGTTATGCTCGCAGAGCGTACACAGCGACTGATCTTGGAACGAAAACATGGTGAGTCGATCGTTGTGGGATTACAATCATTGCAAACTAAGCCTCATTGCGATTCGCTAGACAATCTGGACGGTGGTGAGGAACTCTTCTTGGAAAACGTTCGCCTGCGGATTCGCGTGGAAAAAGCCTCTGGACGACGCGTAAAACTGGTCATCGAAGCCCCCAATTCGGTACAAGTCTGGCGCGAGGAATTGCTACAAGTCATCGAGGAGCCAGTGGCCGCCTAAGCGTTAATCGTCCCATCGCTAGTTTGTTGACCGATCTAAAACGGCGAGGTCTGCTGGAAAGCACGCTCATCGTTTGGGCTGGCGAATTCGGCCGCACACCGATTAAGCAGGGCGATCATGGTCGCGACCACCACCCCTATGGTTTCTCCGCTTGGATGGTAGGTGGCGGAATTCGGGGTGGTAAAGTCGTCGGTGCCACGGATGAATTAGGATTTCACGCGGTCGAAGACAAAGTGCATACCAACGACCTGCACGCCACCATCTTGTCACTGTTGGGACTCGAGCACAAGCAACTGACCTACTTTTTCGAAGGGCGCCACCGCAGGCTAACAGATGCCGGTAGCGAAAACCATCTGGCAGAACGCTTGACGTCTTAGAACCACGGCGGGAGGTCGATCGGACCGCAACGAAGCACACTTCAATGCTCTATCCGTAGCATCGGGTAGTTGGCGTTTCTCTCCGGGAAAGGCGCCAGCACCTGGCGCCACAAATCTCGGGCCGGTGGCCTAAGCTACAATCATCTAGGCAAGCTGGAGACCTAGATCCTCGTATGTCAGGAAACACTAGAAAAGTTCTTCGATGACGTGGCCGTCGTCGATAGCCGCTACGGGACGATTGTTTTGATCCAAAAAGCGCAGCTGTGGATCGAGCCCCAAGACTTGATAGATCGTAGCGTGCAAGTCGGACGGACGTAACGGTTGCTCCACCGGATGCTCACCCCGTGAATTGGTGGCTCCTACGACACGGCCACCCTGAGTGCCACCTCCAGCCACCAGACAACTCAGTGCCCGCCCCCAGTGATCTCTGCCGGGTGTTCCCTTGCCATTGTGTCCATTGTTCATTCTTGGAGTACGTCCGAATTCGCCCATCACAAGAACCAATACCTTGTCCAGCAAGCCACGTTGACTGAGGTCTTCGATCAACGCTGACACAGCAGTATCGACACGGGGCAAAATGTCATTGTACGAACCTTCTAGGTCCCAGTGGTGATCCCATCCACCATAATGAACAGTCACAAACGTACTGCCGGCTTCCACCAGTCGCCGTGCCAATAACGTGCTTTGCCCCCAGCCGTTACGGCCATATCGCTCGCGTAGCTTGGCATCCTCGTCGCCAATCTGAAAAGCCTTGCTGACAGCACCGCTCGACACCATTTCATGCGCCTCACGCTTGTATTCATCCATTTCCTCATAGGCACCACTCTGCTCGACGTCACGGCGATATCCATCGATCAATCGCCTCAGCGCATGTCGATCGCCCAATTGGTCAATCGTGATGTCCGTGGGCGGGCTGAACTTCTTGACTGAAAAATTATCGGCGTTAGGATCTCCTCCGGGCTGATACGGATCATGAAGGCTACCCAAGAAATGCCCGCCAAAATAACCAGGTCTCAAACCAATACTGCTGGCGAACGGAACAGACACATAAGGTGGAAACCCTGGAGATCGTGGACCCGTGAACTTGGTGGCGATCGATCCGATGGAAGGAAACTTAGGAGCATTCTGCCCACCGTTGACTCCACCCCGTCCCGTCAGCATGTAATGGCCACCAGCAAAATGGTCGCCGTTATCATGGTGAATCGACCGCACAATCGAAAATTTGTCGGCCAGTTTAGCCTGGCGAGGAAACAGTTCGGTGACCTCAATGCCGGTCACGTTCGTGGAAATTGGTTTCCAAATCCCGCGATATTCGGCAGCGGCCTCCGGCTTCATATCGTAGGTATCAAGATGGCTGGGCCCACCATCAAGCCATATCAAAATTGTCGATGTGTCACGGTTTGGGATCCCTGAGGCCGCCGAGACTTGCTTGGCGCGAAGAATCTGGGGCAGACTAAAACTGGCCAATCCTGCCACGCCAATTTGGACAAAACTGCGGCGTTTGACTCCGTCGCAACGCCAGCTCGAACCGCCAACTTCGATTCGATACATTTCACAGTCCTCCCGGGTATCACCGTAATACTCTGACTATCGTATTTTCAATCATTTCCTAGTGCAAGTCAATCTGAAGATTCTTTCCGTAGTTTCGCCTCCGCTGCGCGTAAATTGCTACGGGCGATCTTGTCATTGGGATCGATTTTTACAGCCCGGCGAAAATGATCAATAGCGGCTTGCAATTGGCTTTGTTCAATCAAACAGATACCCCAATTCCCGTGCGCGCTGGCATCCTGCGGATTGATTTGTAATGCGATCTGGCAATGCTGAATGGCTTCGTCATACCGCCGCAGCGACTGATAAACGGCTGCCAGGCTGTTGTGGCACACACCATCACGAGGGTCAATTTGTATGGCGCGATGCAAGGGGCTTAGCGCCTCATCAAACCGCCCCTGTCGGAAAAGAGCTACACCCAAGTTGTTCAATGCAGAATTGTAGTGCGGATCGTGCTTTAAAGCTTGTTGGTAACAGTCAATCGCCTCTTGCATGCGCGCCGTTTCCTGCAACAAAATCCCTAGATTGTTTAAACAGACTGCATTCTTCGGTGATACATCTATCGCTTGGCGCAAATAATCTTCAGCTGCCGTTACGTCACCTGCGATACGCAAGGCATTTCCCAGATTGGTCAACCCTTTGTCAAATGTCGGATTACTCTTGACGGCCAACTGATACTGCTGGATAGCTCTCGTTAGATCGTCGCGCTGCTGGAAAATATCCCCTAAATTGTTGTGCATCACATAGTTGTGGTAAGTGATAGACACCGTGTGTTTGTACAGCGTGAAGCTGTTCTGCCAATGACGGACTTGGTTTGTTGAAAGCGACATGCAGGCAACGCACGCCGACAACCCCACCATCACAAAGAACATTTTTCTCCGGGGCCAGCGGTACACGAGGTCGGCGGCGGCCCAGGCGACCATCACCAGTATCCCAATCATGGGCACGTACATGTAGCGATCGGCCAGGGAATGCAGTCCGATTTGTATGATGCCACACACCGGAAACAATACTCCGAGGAACCAGAACCAGCCGATCAACAAATATCGTTTCTTCCTCTGCAGGAGGACGAACAGAGTGATGATGACTAGCACCATCGCAGCTCCAGCAATTTGCCAAGCCGCCCACATATCTTCATGGTTTGGATAAAGCAGTGCTAACCGCGTGGGTACGAAAGTCTTCCATAGGTACCGAACGTAGGCTATCACCGCCGTTGCTAATCGGTGTTGCCAAGGAATCGCCGTCCCCACGGCTCCTCCTTGGTGTTGCACCATGTATGTGACTAGCGAAGAACCTACGATCACGACGAATAGTGGCAGCTTTTCCAGAAACAATACAGACACCGGACGGTGGTGATTGAGGTTGGGACCAGCTTCCGTGGCAGTCCGCGCTTGTGGGACAACCGATTCGTTCCTGCGTGTCTTTTTCTTCCGCGAACGTTGGGGCTGGCGTACCGTGGTGGTCTCGCCAGACACATCGTTGGTAAACAATTTCCATCGTTGCAGAGGCCAGATGTCGAGCAGCAGCATCACGAAAGGCAACGTGACGAGCATTGGTTTCGCCATCAACCCTAAGGCCAAACAGATTCCAGTGATCACCAACCACACGTTCCCTCGTCGGTGGCCAGCATATTCGGCATAAGCAATCAAGCTGGCCAATCCTAAACAAGCACTGAGAACGTCTTTACGTTCCGATACCCAGGCTACCGATTCCACATGCAGTGGATGGAGTGCAAAGATCGCGGCGACAAACAAGGGACGCCAAAAAGCGGCCGTCATGCGCTGCCAAAGTATAAAGACGAGCACCGAGTTAACCACGTGCAACCACACATTCGTAATGTGGTGCCCACCAGCATACTCCACACCGTAGAGCTCGCTGTCCAACATATGCGACCACCACGTCAACGGATGCCAGTTGGATTGTTCGCCTGTCGTCAGAGACCACTTCACCCCTTCCCATGTCAACCCTTGAGATACATAAGGATTCTCAAACACGTAACCAGGGTCATCGAAATTGATGAAGTCGAAATCTTTAACCGGATAGTAAATTGCCCAAGTGGCCAACACAAGCATTGACATGGCAATGCCATAAGTCCATGGCCGGTCAAGCCAAGAAGCTCCGTCTACTTTTTCCTGTTTACGATCCACTACAATTGCTCAACAGATGAAGTTAATGATCCTGATCAGCTTGGCCAGGACTTGTCTTTTGCTGCCGCAACCGCTGCCTGGTACGGCTGGCGTTTTTGTGATCGGGAACCGCTTTCAACACAATTTCAACGTGTCGCAGCGCCTCGGCACGTTTCCCTTGTGCTTCTAATGCCACCGCTAAATTCATATGCGCTTCTACATGATTGGTATTGATGGCCAAAGCTTGTCGATAATGGTAAATCGCTCGAACCAACTCCTCTCGCAGATGCCACAGCACTCCCAAGTTATTGTGAGCGCCAAAATGGTCGGGCTTCAGCTGCACAACACGCTGGTAAAGCTCGATGGCCGAATCCCACTCCTTTTTGTCGCGCATCGCCGATGCCAGGTTATAGGTTGACTCGACATGCTCTGGGTTGATGTCTAGTGCTTTTTGGTAATGCACGACGGCTTTGTCAAGCTGCCCCATCAGATGATACGCCCCTGCCAGATTGTTGAGCGTGTTCGCGTCGCGGGGACGCAGTTTCCGCGCCAGTTGGTAATGCTCCACAGCCAATGTGAATTGTTGCTGGCCCTGATAAGCTCGAGCAAGGTTATAGTGTGCGTCCGCATAATCTGGGTTGGCACTAATAGCCCGCCGATACTGATCAAGCGCTTCGTTGTTTCTTCCCTGATCCTGCAGGATAACACCATAGTTGTTGTGAATCACATAATTATTTTGCGTCACCGCCAGCGTATGTACAAACAAACTTTCGCTCTGTCGCCACCGTTGAACCTGCCTGAATGTCAACCCACAACAACACACAATCGCTCCAACAGCCACCGTGGTTACCCATGGCCGCATTTTGGGACGTGCCTGCAACAGGTCAGCACCGCCCCAAGCCAACATGACAGCTAAGCCGATCAAGGGAAAATACATATAACGATCGGCCATCGCTTGTTGTCCCACTTGGATGATGCCGATGACAGGCACCAGTGTACCCAGGAACCAGCACCAACCCACCGTTAAATATCGGCGACGCCATCGTTGTAGAATCACGGCGCTAATGACAAGCAACAGCGCTAGCGCGCCGGCAACTTGCCAAAGATTCCACATGTCGGTCAAATTCGGATACAACACAGCCAGATCTTGCGGCCAAAAGGTTTTGCCAAGATAACGCACGTAAGAGACTAGGGCATTCTCCAAACGATGTCCCGACGGCTGCGGCGCTACTGCGCCACCTACCTTCTGCGCGTGATACGTCATCAAACAAGAAGCGATCACGAGGACCAACATGGGGAGTTTTTCGATCAGCAGCCATTTTATATTCGGCGCAATGTATGCTTGGCGACTGGTCTGAGACTGATCACTCAGTCGAGCATCTTGGCTACCGAGACTCCTATCAACGCCCCTCTTCGGAGAAACAGCCATCTCTTGCCGTCTGCTCTTTTCCGACGGCTCTGACAATGACTGATCGGACCACCAACGCCCCAAAGGCCAGTAGTCCAACAACAGATACAAAAAAGGAGCGGTTACCAACATTGGTTTGGTGGCCAGCCCAATCGCTAGGAAAAGAAGACAGCCACCGTAAGGCAACCATGCGCGTTGCGATGCATAACGCGCATAGCAATGCAACGACATCAACCAAAAAAAGGTGCTCAGTACATCCTTTCGCTCGGCAATCCACGCCACAGACTCAACATGCAACGGATGTGTGGCAAAGAGCGCGGCCACGAATGCTGCTTGCCAAGTCCTGCCCGTCGTCTGTGAAAAGAGAGCAAACACTAACACCACATTGACAATGTGCCAAAACAAGCTGACCAAATGGTGCCATCCCGGTCGGTTTGGTCCAAACACCTGGCAATCGAGCATGTGTGAAAGCCACGTCACAGGATGCCAGTTGGTTTCTGTGCGAGTTGTCAGGGCCCACCACAGATTCTCGGCAGTCAGTCCCCGCTGAACGATCGGATTGTCGCGCACGTAACCTGGGTCGTCATAGTCAATGAACCCGTGCTGGCGAACCTGGGCATAGATGCCACAAGTCAGGAGGATCAAGATAAGAATGATAAGCGAATGGCGAGACATGACACTGGCGATTTTAGCTGGGACAGCAACATGGCTCCAGACTTTGTTTGTGTGAAAGCGCAGAGTTAAAATAGGGGGCAGGTTTATCATTGTTTACTACCCAGCCAAAGTCGCCAGCGTTCATCGAGAATTTGCAGGATTTCCAGCATCTTTGGCTGGGGGCTATTCTCCCTTTAGCAATCCGCCAGAACGGAGGAACAACCGGATCCGGAACCACAGCAGCGTCATTGGCTTGAGAATACCGTCGCCGCCAGATTGACTCTTTGCTATCATTTTCGACGGACACCAAAACTGATTGACAGTCAGGAAACGAATCACATGTCACCGCGTTCTCATGACTCTCGCCCCCCCACCTTAGCGGCCATGCGTCCGCCGAATCGGGACCCGGCCACTCCGGGAGTAACCGTTCCTGCCCCATCATCTCGTTGGCTACGGGGGCTGATTCTCCTGGCAGGCCTGATGATTCCGCAATGGATCATGTACGGAGCATCCTTGTCGGGCAACAAAGTCCTCCTCCCGCTCGACCTGCTGGCTCGGCCCAATCAATACTTGCCGCCCACAGAAGAATACCAAGCTCATCTGCCTGTCCACAATCCGATTCTTTCAGATCAGGTTTTGTCTCTCGAATTCTCTCGCCGGTTTTGCACATCAGAAATCCGAAAGGGACGGCTGCCGTTGTGGTGCCCAAACTATTTTTTGGGAGCTCCGATCACCAAATGGCCAAAGTACTCACCGTTCCAATGGATATACCATGCTATCCCGAGTCCGACCACACTCGCCTGGATGCACGTGGCCAAATGCTTGGTCGCTGGTCTGGGTGCGTATTGGTTTTTTCGTCGGACTTTAGAAGTGGAGTACTGGCCAGCAGCCTTAGGAGCTTGGTGCTTTCCGCTGACCGGGTTTCTTATCCTGTGGCAGGGTTACACCATGTCATACACCGTCGCTTGGCTTCCTTGGTTGTTCTGGGCAATCGACTCAACCATCCATCGGCCTGGCAGATGGGGAGGTATTGGTCTGGCCACGACAACGTGGCTCACCATCATTACCGGGCAAGTCGACGTAGGTGGATTAGTGTTATTGGCGAGCGGCTTTTACGCTATCTGGAATTTGTTAGACCATGGTCGACGTTGCCAAGCCATAGCCCCCGTAGCGCGTTCAGCTACGGCACTGGTACTTGGCTGGGCTTTAGGATTGATGCTATCCGCCCCATATTTGTTGCCCATGGTCGAGTATTCGCGTACGGGGCATCGCATACAACAACGCGGATCGGGAGTTGAAGAACGTCCACCCACTGGGTTGCATGCCATCGCACAAACCGTGATGCCCTTGGTTTACGGCCACAACAAACACGACAACCTTTACTTGGACACCGGTAATCGCCTGGAAAGTGCCGCCAGCTCTTATGCGGGTTTCGCGGCCGCACTTTTGCTGGCACCGTTGGCCTGGACCAACCGCCGACAATGGTCCCGTAATCTAGGCTGGATCGTGTTGATAGTCATTGCGTTAAGCTGGGTACTAAAACTTCCGGGTCTCATTTCACTCTGGCGACTTCCTGGATTGAATATGCTGTCGTTCAATCGCTTAGTGTTTGCCGCATCTTTTGCGATCCTGTCGTTGTCGGTTGTGGGATTAGACGCGATCTGGCGACAATTCACTCGTCCCAGGTGGTGGTATGCCTTGCCCGCCACACTCGTCTTAGGTTTGGCGATATGGAGTGCGCAACGCGCCACCCATCCACCCGAACCACTGGCGACTCAAATGGAGAACTTCATTCAATCGGGAAACACCAACAGCGTCATTCAAACCATGGAGGATGTCCGCACGATACAAGCCAATTTCTCCGCCAGCCAGTGGACAGCAGTAGGGATTGCCGCGTTGACTTTGGTAGGTTGGCTGGCCATCGTCTTCGTCCAGCAGCAGGGCATGGTTCTGGGAATGGTTCTGGGAATGTTTTTAGTGATCGAACCGCTTATCCTCGGGCGCGATGTCAATCCACAATGTGACCGCTCTCTCTACTTTCCTCCTGTTCCGACCCTTCAAAAGCTGGCCGCGTTGGAACCTGGTCGTGTCGTTGGCTATAACTGCCTGCCGGCTCGTCTGTCAGAAGCGAACGGTCTGCGCGACATTCGCGGTTATGATGGCGTCGATCCGAAACGTTTCATCGAAGTCATGAATCTGGCGATGGACGAACGGACACCGAAGGTTCCGTACGCTCTGACACAAATGTATTTGCCAACGCTTCAATTTGAAGGTACCGGAACATTGCGAATGCATCCGGTCATGGATTTGCTCAACGTCCGGTATGTCATTCTGCGCGGCCGTCCTGCACCCAATATTCGAACCGTCTTGGTAGGCGATGATTATTGGGTCATCGAAAACCCTCGTGCGCTGCCCAGAGTTTTCGTTCCGCGACAAGTGAAACTGGTAGCTGACGATCAGCAACGACTGCAGCATCTAGCTGCAGCGTCATTCAATGGGAATCAGCTGGCACTCGTAGAACAACCCCTCGAGGTCCCCGAAAGATCTCGAGGAACAGGAACGATCGAGTATGAGACACCCGGACAATTGGTTGTGCGCGCCCAAATGGAAACCACCGGATTGTTAGTTCTGGCCGACATGTGGGATCCAGGATGGCGGGCTACGCGAGACGATCAGCCATTAACGGTTCACCGAGTCAACCACGTCCTGCGCGGTGTTGTATTGCCCGCTGGAGAGTCGATCATCCAGTTTGATTACCAACCAACCAGCTTTCGCTGGGGAATCGGCATCCTGCTGGCCGCGCTGACCGTATGCTTCGCTTGGGGAGTCGGGATTTGGGCAACACATGCTCGGCAGCCTAGCACGGCCGAATAACACCAAGCTCTTTCCTAAAACATAGGCAGCATCAGCTCTTCAATGCGATCGCATGCCATGCTTAATCCATCCTGATCCTCCACCCACGATCGGACTTGGGTGCAACTCGCGGAAACATCCTTCGATATCAATAGTCGTTGTAGCTTTTCGGCAACACGATCTGCTGTAAAATGTTTTGGAAGCAGCCAGTCGCCAACGCCAAGGTCCACAAGCCGTGCAGCGTTATCTGGTTGATCATAGCTCATCGGCATCACGAGTTGTGGAATCCCTGCGGCCAAGCCCTGAGCTGTCGTACCGATCCCGCCGTGGTGGACCACCGCAGCCGCACGAGGCAAAATCTGGCTGAACGGCACGAAATCAAAATGGCGTACACCTGCTGGAAGTTGTCTAGGGATCTGTTCGCCAAATCGAGTCAACAAGATGCCTCGACGACCCAGGCGGCTGCAAGCCGCCACAGCTGCCGCAAAGAACGATTCACCAAATCTCATCGCCGAACCTGGAGTAAAAACAATGGGGGGATCACCTTCATTCAAAAAATCCTCCAAGTCTGCCGGCACGGACGTGATGCCTCGCTCGTCCCACAAAGGAAAGCTGGTTAGGTGGGTATTCTCCGGCCAATCCGTTTGAATCCCCGCATACCACTCTGGAAACAAACCGATCACTGCCTGCGGTGAGTGAACCCATCGACTCAGTAAACGTCGTACTGGTGGCAATCCCAGTTCTCTTCGAAAGGCGTTGGTGTCGTTTCCCAACATGGGACCCAGTAAAAGCCTTTCCCCCCAATGAAACATCAGCCTTCTCAGCCAGCGAGGCGTGAAGGAAGGCGTACCAGCGAAATGAGGCGGGTCGGAGTCGCTCCAAAACACTGCCGGCTGAAGGTGTACAGAAACCAATGGCACATTTAACATGTCATGGGCAATTCGAGCCCCAAAACCCATCAGCGACGAAATGATAATCGTATCGCCTGGGACGACATGAGAAGCGATCAATTCGTACTGTGGCCGCATCCCTGGAAGGATTGCATTGCGGATCAGATAGAATAGCCCTCTACGTGGATGCCACAAATCTGGATGATTAGATAACTCCAGGAACTCTTCAGCCGAATGGAACTCGACGTATTCCAAACCAGCGCCCCGTACCAACGATTCAAAATAAGCATTCACGATCACCTGAACTCGATGCCCACGGCGGGCTAGAGCTTCGCCCAACCCAATAAACGGATGGACATCGCCGGCACTTCCAAAAGGGCAAACTAGGATATTCATGGCAATCGACAACCTCGACGGTATGGTAGACAGTAATATATAATGACGGACGGCACACGTCGCTATGGCCGATGGCTCATGTCCCGTGACTTCACCCTCGCGGCGCGGATAAGTTTATTGATTCAAGAATCTGTTTCCATGATGGATCCTCAGAACACATCCAAATCAGATCTACCAACATCCTCGGACAACTGGGATGCAGAGGATGATGTGGACTATCACCTACAGCCAGTCGTTGGTATGTCACGCGACGAAATGGAAGCACAATTCGTGGATCCAGACCTTTTGAAGTTGGCGAAGGACTCACCACCCGAGGCTGAATTGGCTTCCTCACCTTCCTGGCGGATACAGTTTTCACTCAAACAGATGGTCTTGTTCATGTCCTGTGCTTCAGTGGGTTTTGCATCTGCGCGTTGGTTGGAGAACGGGCTTTTTACATTTCTAGCAACATTGGCGGTGCTGGGAGCCCTAGGGTATGCTTCTCGAGAAGGTGATCATGATCCGGTCTCAAGCGTATTCTTCGCGGGCACCGTGTCAGGATTTGTCGCGCTGCTATTCGTTTTTCGAATGATTGTCAGGTAATGACCAGGGGGAACGTCATGACAGTACACGTCGAGTTGTACGGGATTCCCCGTCAACGCACCGGTGCGTCAAGCGTGGACGTTGCCATCCATACACCCACAGCCCGACTGGGTGATATTTTACTCGATGTCGGACGTCAATTCCCCATGTTTGCCGACGAGTGCTTGCACGGCGACCAACTCCGCCGTGGCATTACCGTGAATCTCGATGGTGACCAGTTTGTAGAAGACCCAGAAACCTTGGTGGCGACCGGTCAGTCGCTGCTCATCATGTCCGCCGACGCTGGTGGATAAACTCTGTTCAAAGACAATCTTTCGTTTTCTTATTCATGGCATCGAATTTTTACGGCTATCACGGTGCTTATCTGCGAATTGATCTCAATTCGCCTGCTGCGGAACGTGTCGAAATAGATGAAGGAGTTCTGCGGAATTTTTTAGGTGGGAGCGGATTGGGTACCTACCTGCTCTTACGTGAAAAATCCGCCTCCCTGGACCCACTAGCACCGGAATCATCCATTTGCTTTTCGTTCAGTCCACTAGTCGGCAGCCCACTTACGACTTCTGCCAAGTTTGCCGTGGTGTGTAAGAGCCCTTTGACAAACCGCATCAACGACTCGCTTGCCAGTAGTGGCTTTGCGATTTCCGGCAAACAGTGTGGCTACGATGCCATAGTCGTTACTGGCCGCTTGTCACAACTGTCCGTCATCACGATTGAGGATGACCAAGTGGAATTCCACGACGCGCAGGAACTGGCTGGCATGGAATGTGACCAAGCAACAAATTCTTTGTGCGATCGTTTTGGATCCGGCTGGCGGATCGCGGTGATCGGACCTGCAGGCGAACGCTTGGTCCGTTTTGCCACTCTGTCTCACGATGGACGTCATGCAGCTCGAGGCGGAACTGGAGCCGTTCTCGGTAGCAAAAATGTCAAGGCCATTCTGGTACGGGGGACAAAAAGGACCTCGTGGTCGGATGCAAAGGGATTGGGCGATTACTCGCGATCACTGTCTCAGCGTTCCTTTGGTCCAGCGACGGCCAAGTACCGCGAATTGGGAACCGCCTCCAACCTGCTTGTCTTCAACCGTCTGAAAGCACTTCCCACACGGAACTTCCAACAAGGATCTTTTTCTGGTGCCGAACAATTGGCTCCGGAAACCATGTCCGTGGCACGTGAACGTACTCGGGCCTATTGTGCCGCCTGTACCATCGGGTGCGAGCACATTTATTCTCTTGGTAGCGCGGACGGAAAATCACAGGAAGGGGTCCGCGTGGAGTACGAAAATTTATTCGCTCTGGGACCTCTTTGCGGCGTAAAAGATCCCGATACCGTGCTACGTGCTTCGCAACGCTGCGATCAGCTGGGACTCGATACGATCAGTACCGGAGGCACCATCGCCTTTGCCATGGAATGCGTCGAACGGCAGCTTCTAGAAATCGACTGGCTACGTTTCGGCAGCGACGAAGCCGTTTTGCGCGCCATCGAACTCATCGGTTGTCGCCAAGAAATTGGTGAGATGATGAGCTGGGGAAGCCGCATCATGGCTCAACAGCTGGGCCAGGATGCGATTGCGTTTGCACCTCAAGTCAAAGGCCTGGAGATCCCGGGCTACGAGCCTCGTGCGTTGCAGACGATGGCTTTGGGATTTGCCGTAGGCACTCGAGGTGCCGACCATAATCGGTCTGGAGCCTATGAAGTTGACTTTTCCGACCAAGTGGACCGGCGACAAGTGAGCCCACAGGCTGCTGTCCTAGCCGTAGACACTGAAAACCGCGCTGCACTCATGGATTCACTTATTTTGTGCAAATTCCTGCGAGGTGTCTTTGACGATTTCTATGCCGAATCAGCCACCATGTTACGACTGGTGACCGGCTGGCAAATAACACCCGAAGAGATACAAAAAACAGCCACGCGTATTGTCGCAGCCAAAAAGCTGTTCAACATGCAGGCCGGCTGGCAACCCGAAGAGGACACCCTACCCACGCGATTCTTAGAGGAAGCATTATCCGATGATCCAACGGCCAAGATGACAGCATCCCGCCTCGATGCACTCGTGGCCGCATATAACGTAGCACGCGGTTGGACTTCGGACGGCTTCATTCCGGTAGAACAACTGGCTAATCTGGGACTCGACAAACTTTGAATGAGCCTACCGCACCAACGTCCGTTGAATTTGCTCGACATCGAGGCACGATCATGCCTCGCGCAACAACTTAGCAA
The DNA here is from genome assembly GCA_022448645.1 of Pirellulaceae bacterium. The sequence continues at coordinate 7,710 of JAKVBZ010000007.1, read as the reverse complement.
CTCTGCATGAGCTCCCTGCTCGACCAGCTGACCATTTTTGATGACGACGATCCGATCGAAGCAGATTTTCCAGCAGATAACAGACACTGGATGGGAAATCACAAAGATGTAACGATTTCCGTAACGTCGACAAATCGGCACGGTTTTTTTAGATTCGGTTTGCCGTAATAATTCTCTGCATCCCAATAGAAATAGCGGCTCTCTAACAACTCGAGGTCCGCTCCAAAGTATTCACGAAAGATCATCCGAAATGTGTTCACCGGGCTAGGAGGAGATGGTCCCATCACTTCTCCAACTTTGCGATCGGGAAGATACATGGCGAACAGGATGCCACTTCGTTGATGAATTCGCTCAGACAAAGGCTGGTCATGGTCTCCCGCATAGCGCAATTCGGGGCCTTCATCCGCCTGCAAGATAATAATGGTATCTCGCGGGGCGTTACAGCGAATGCGATCAATCGTTGCGACAATTTGCTGGTTAGCAAACTCTAGCTGCTGTAGGTAGTTTTCCGTTTCCGAACGCTCGCCAACGGTTTTCTCTGAAACGAAAAAGCCATCACGATCGAACTTCCAAGGAGGATGAGGCACTAAGAAATGCGCGTAAACAAATTTTTTCTCGGGATGCGATGAGATTTCGGCTATCTGGGTGAATTTATCAAGCGTTTGCTGCTCGTCGGGAACAACAGGTCGAACGGCCGCCAACGGTGTCATTCGCGCCAGATTCTCTAACAGTTCTGTGGGCATCAGCGAAAACTGATAATTCACGTCGGCATGAGGATTGGACCGTATGCCATTATGAAGGTTACCAAGGTGATAATATTGGTATCCCTGCTGCGTTAGTAGACGTCCCACGACGTGTTGTTGGAGCATGTCGCGATAGTAACATTTGGGCCAGACACGCTCGCCGTGATACCGCATGTTGAGCATGGCACTCATGGCGAGTTCGGTTTTGGGATAATTGGCAAAGCTGTTCGGAAAGGTCTCAAAGCCACGCTCGGACAATGCTTTGTAAAAAGCACGGTTGTCGAAATTGAATTGTTCGGCCAATACCGTTTGGCTAGCATACCGGTCAAACACGAGCAAATAGATATCAGGCGATTCTGCCGGACACTGTAACGGAACGCCCCCCGCCGCTTTCAATTCGCCGTCATGGGGAACTTCCCAGATCCAAGGGCTGATTGCGACAGCCGACGCCATCAAACATCCGGACATCACCGCAAGAGTCACCGTGAAAACGTTTGCCAGAGTTGTCATCCGCTGAACGGCGTTGATGTGATCAGCAATCCATTTCAATACGATGGCCAAGCATATTCCCCAACAGGGCACGGCCAAGTAATGTCTGATCACTAACGGAAATCCCACTTGGCCAAACCACCGATTGACACAATCGACGAAACCATAGGACACACCCATGATCATGACAGCCGTGACGGCGAGCGCAGCCTGTTCGCGCGTATTGAAAATCCGCTTGCCGACAACAAACATGCAGGTAGCGGTCAGCAGTGCCACCAGAACCACACCACATCCTTCGACCCAAGTGACCTCACAGATATTTCCGGACCAGATCGTGATGACGGGAAAGACAGCCGCCAGAAAAGGATGAAGGGGGGGCAAACTCGCTTTCGTGGAAACGGTGCAAGCTTCGTCTTTAGCTACTAATAGCGTTGTGGACATCCCAGCAAGCCTTGCCGTCAAATGGCCATGAAGCACTAGCTTCTAGTGAACAGTTTGCTCTTCATCCAAAACAACACCCGACCACTATTTCGTAAACTGTGACGTTGAATGATGTCGAAATACTGCCCAAACGATTCGGTAAACGACAGTTCCTGGTAATCGGGAAATACATCTCGTCGACTGCGCAACAAACGCTGAACTTGAGTGTCCGACTTGGGTACGAATTCGATAATCAGTGCACGACTCAGCCGAGCAAAAAAATCAGCAATGCGCGGTAGTGGTACGTTGTTGGAAATCGCCAAGTGATGAATCAAAGCGAGTGCCAACGTGGTGTCGCAAGGTCCACGCCCAATCAACGACATCCGCTCCTGGTGTGCCCAGCCGAGAGCTGTACTGGGGTTCGTCAAATCCATTGCCAGAGGTAGCAAGTTCTCAACAGATTGCTGCCGACAGGTCAAATAATTCCGTTCCACGCAAGCCCCGTCAATGTCGAACGCAACGGTATATCGGCTATGTCGTCCTGCTAACCGACTAAAGACACCGCAGTTGGCACCCAAATCCCAGACAGATTGAGGTTGGATTTGTTCCAACCAGGAATCGACCACCTGCTGTTTTTCATCGAACATGGCCGCCGTGTAACTGTTGTCCTCATAGTAATCTGCCCACTCCGTGCCACGAGGTCGCCAACGGAAACTTTCAATCGTGCTTTGCAGGCTTTCCACAAGCGCCAGCAAAGCATGTTGGGACACACGGGGTGCTTTGGGTTGGTGGTTTGGCTGATCTGAATTTTCAAAGCGTTTCACAGCTTGTGAATGCAAATGGACGTGCATGGCTGTTCCCAGACGAAACCGAGTCGACCAAGGAAGCAGCTTTGACGCTAGCGGCAACGGAATGCCATCGATGTGCAACCGCAGCAATTTCTGTAAATCGATGTCTCTGCGAGCCATGAGGGCCAAGGGAGCCAAAAAGTGTTGGCAAAATTGGCCGTACGCTATCCAAGGAGTGTCGGGCGACCATCGCTCGAAGGATAGCGTATCAATGAATATGGGCTTGATTCCATGGAACTGAACGTTATACGCCGATGCATCTTTCAAACACATTCCCGCCTGGATGGCCCGTCGCTGTAGTTCCAAGGTTAGCAACGCTGCATCCTGCAGGGCACTGAACGACCATTCATACGGGTAAGACACAAACGGCAACAAACGCGGACGTAAAACGCGAACAGCATCCTCGTTGAGCGAATGATCCAAAGATAATTCTTCGTGGTCAATGATCAAGCCATCTTTGGCGAGATCGGCGTATAAACCACTATCCACAAAATGTCGAAAGTCATCCGCAAAACAACGGTTGACTTGTCGCAGCAAGTCCCCTTCGGGGTTGCAGAATAAGAATCCACTAGGATCACGGAAGGATGCCGGCAGGATCTGATCCGATGTAAAATGACTGGACAAGGTTTCTGCCGAGGTCATCGCATCCATAACGTTATGCCGAGGGGGTTTTGTTGGTTGACTCCGACTTATTCCCAAACAACAGTGAGAAAGGACTCAAGAGAACCTTGCGAAATACGTAGCCCAAGCTCACCATGCCGGCGATAATGGCTTGGATGACAAGTGAACCGGTGGCCGGATCCAAATACGCCAATAAGCTGGACGGTTCACTCATGCATGTGATTCCTTACCGCTGAATGGCTTCAATACTTGTTTTATGCCCAAGTGGACACCGGGTAGCTAAAGTCCTTTCCTTTTCCACTGCGCAACAGCCAGGGTATCTACTTGTGTCACACAGTTGCCCTCAAGGCGATGCGTTATTAACAATATAGCCCGCATATTTTGCTCAAGCTGGAAACAATGGTTGCGAGAACGACATGGCCAGCAGGCGACACGATCGGTGGCGCGAATATCTCCATTTGGCGTATCCCCAGTGGAACAATCGTTATGACCGGCTAACCGTGAAATGCACGAGAATGGTGATCTAGACTTTAACCTGGATTTACATCAACACTTGGAGTGCTGTTTAGATTTGGAAAAGATCGATGAGCGAAACTTCCATAGATACCCCACCCACGGACAACGCTACCGATGCAGGTAAATGCCGTTCTTGTAGTGCCCTATTGCCACTATTGGCTGCAGGCCCCAGCGAAATAGCGGCCCGCTGGATTTGTGTCGGCTGTGGTACAGAAACCTCTGGATTTTTGGATCTCACTGCACAAGAAAATATCGCTGACAATGTTCGGCTGGCAGCTATTTCTTTCGATCGCAGTTCTCTGGCGTCTCCGTCCAATAAACTTTTGCAATACGTTACCGACCTTCAACCAAACAGTAGTGACTTCGAAGAACGTCGACATGCGGGCCGAAGAACGCTTAACCAGACCATCGCGGTCCAACCATTAGATGACCAATTTCGTCCACAGGAGGAAGCCTTTATTGCCGTCACACGGGACATTTCACGTCAAGGCATTTCGCTGACACACAGTGGACCCATTACCGCAGACATGGTCGCTCTTGAATTGACAGCGGCAGATGGTAAACGCGTGCAAATCGTGATGCAAGTTTGCCGTAGATCCGAAGTCGCTGGCTTTCACCAAGTCGCCGGACCCATGCTGATGCGAATGGGAGCTGATTCGTAGAACTCAGTTCGCAGCATCCCCCGTCTTCCAGTACAGAGGGCGGTGGCGTTTGTAGGCAGCGAGTCGCTTGCGCATGATAGCAGCTCGCGGCGAATGCCCCTCCTGCTCGTAGTACTCCAGGATCTTGCCGGCAACCTCTGTCGCTTCGGTAAACGAACCTTGTGCAGCCAGTGCTGCTGCATAGATTTCTACATCCCGTGGAGTTTTCCCCTGTTTCAACAACGGCTGAGCCATTTCGGCTGCCCGATCGCCATCACGCACCTGCTCGTCCGGTGCCAGTGCACACATTTCAGCCAACCGTTGCCAGACAACTCGAAAAGACGAATTGGCATCAATCAATCCTTGTAGTAGCTGCTTTGCATCCTGATACTGGCCTTGGTAAATCCGCAGATTGGCCAGCTTTAAAGTCACCTGGAATCTTCCGGGCCGATCGCCAAACAAATCGATGGCCTGACGGTAATGCTTCTCGGCTTGATCCAATTGGGATCTCTGTTGCAGCTCGCGCCCCAAGCTCATGTGTGCTTCTGGGTAAGCCGGTTTAATTTCGATAGCCCGATTCAGGTGCTCAAACATTTTTTTGTCGTATTGATCGGCCGTTTTCAACAAGGCTTGGACCTCATCGATCTTACCTTGTCGATCCAATTCATCCGCCTCGCTACGTCGTTCGTCAGCTCGCTTGCCGCACATCATGGCGAAGTTGTGATGCGGGCGGGCTCCGCGAGACGCATTGGCAGCTGTCTGCTCCCATAGATCGAAACGATCGTGAAACAACGGGTTACGTTCGTGGGTTAACCAACCGAGCACACAGGCGACGAGCATGACAGGAGTCCAGGCTAGCAAAACAACCAATGTGCGAGGGAGATTGATCCGCTGCAGCCAGGCCTGTGCGACCGTCCAAATACCGATGACAAGCGTCACGATCACGGCTGCCAACGGCAAATACATGCGGTGCTCGGCAGCCACTTCTTTATAGATCACCAGAAAGCTAGATGATGGCCCCAGCATCAAAAAGAACAAGCTAGCCGTGAATCCCATGGGCATGCGGCGGTACAACGCAACCACGCTGGCGATGCCTAACGCGATAAGCACGATCGCCGGTACCACCCATTCCGAAGGTGACTGCACAATGGGCCAATCGTAATCAAAAACTAGCGGATGTGGCCAAATCGCGAGCCGTAAATAGTGAAGCACAATCGGCGCTTGTGTTGTCGCGTATTCCCAGGAAGTGACGTCAATGAGCGGATGTTGGCCGAAAAAGTTGAAACTGATCGACTGGCGGGTGCCGAGATTCATCGTCCAGCCCAACATACACCAGGTGACGGCCAATCCGATGTAGAAACCAGCGCGCCGCTCCCAAAGCTGCTTGAAACGATCTCGTCCAAACACCCAATCGTAGATCGGTACCAGAAAAGGCGCCACAAACATGACTTCTTTGCTGGCCATCCCCAGTAGGCAGACAAACCAGGCCGCAATACTCCAGGAATTCCGATAGGCCACGCTGCGATCAGCACAATAAGAACAGTACAACGTGCCCAACAGAAACATAGTCATCAGACTCTCGGCCCGTTGCACGATGTAAGTTACACATGAAGTACAGAGTGGATGGGCTACCCACAGAAGTGCACAGGCAAACGCCAATGCTGTCGCATGGGTTCCGTACTTTTCGACCAAGCGAGGTCCCAGCAGTGTTTGTCGTATCAAGCCAAACAGGAGCAATCCATTGATGACATGGATCAGGACGTTGACAGCATGGTAGCCAATTGTCGAGTCCGTTTTCTCAAAATGATAGTTGATAGCCAACGTCAGATTCAGCAACGGGCGGCTGGTGACGGTAGCGTCGCCTGGTGGGATAAGTACCATGCCTAGATTCGACAGGTTCTGAATCGTCCGGTTTTTGAGAATACTCTGCCCACGATCATCCAGTACAAATTGTCCTTGGAAACAATTGGAATAGATGATCAGGGTGGCAACCACCAAGATTACGGAGCAACCGAGGACGCGGACATCCAAAGCCCGATTTTCTGAGCTATTCGGTATTGAGGACGATGTATGTCGGTTCACAGCGGGTCCATAGAATTTGGGAAGAAAACCTGCAGTTTAACCACAACTCTCGGTTCCGCCCAATGGATGTCTCTACCAAATGGCCTCAATTAGATGCACAAGGTGGAGAAACTACGTCAGCAAGCGTGCCAACCAACACCGTTACGTAGTTTGGACACCATTGTTGCGTCACTCGGGCCCGGGGTCCAAGCGACTTTTTAAGATGCCAAGCAAGAAAAAAAAGAAGCCTCCTGTGGGGAGCAGGAGGCTTCGGGGTTCACCGTTCTATGGACATCGAGAACGTGTGTATTGGTTGTTCTCATTCCTCGGATGCTGGCCGATGAGTGTTTCTCAAATCGACCACTCCGATATCACCCGTTTCATTCCCCAGGGCGTACCCGATATCAGAATACTGTGTGAACCAACCGAAAGATAAACGACTGCTGTGTGGCGACTCGGCAGGAGCCTCCTAGTCTCTCATCGTGAGAGACTAGGGTGACTCGATGCCATGTCTTCGTTACTACCGACTACGTCGGGCGATGAGCAGCATACCCAGACCGCAGATCAGCATGACGATGCTGGTCGGTTCAGGAACAACACCGATGTAAGCGACTTGACCGAAGAAACCTTGAGCGGGGAAAGGTACTTTCAAGTCCATCGCACCGCCGGTGCTCCATGTAGGTCCGGCCGCTCCTGTGAGGTCCACGTCGATTGCGACCACCGAACCATCAGCAAAACTCTTATTCGCATTACCGGGATTAACAATTTCGGCGTAAAGATTGGCGTTATTCTGAAAAAGAGCCGTTCCACCTAATCCAAGCACGATAGGAAGTGCTTGACCGGCATTCACCGAGAGAGCTCCCGAAGCTGACTCAATCGAAAAGTTGCTAATTGAAATGGAGCCACCGTTGTCAGAGGCTGCGCCTTTAGCAACGTCACTGCATCCACTGTTGTCGCACTCCTTCTGAGCGAGGATGCTACCAGCTCCTGGGAAACTAGCACCAGTATTTCCAACGTGTAGTTCCATACTTCCAGGCGTGCCGGAAGCACTCGAGTCAGTATGAACCACCAAAACTGCACCAGCTTGAACAGACGTGGTCAAAGCGAAGCAAGCGATCAAAACGGCGATAACGATTGTCAATTGAGATTTCATAATTCTTAGTCCTTTCGATGTCCAAAAAATAAAAGTTGTAACCCCTTGTGTCTGAGCGACCAAATCACTCAGTCACGTGTTTTTTTAAAACTAAATTTTTTCAATTTTCTTGTCCCGTCTACTTGGATTGGGAACAATAAAATATTCGTTCTTAACCTCCCTCAAAAAACTTGGCATCCAACAACCAAAGTTTTGGGTTTGGAACGAACCTCGATGTT
>JAKVBZ010000069.1 GCA_022448645.1 Pirellulaceae bacterium | reverse complement strand
CATCAAGCCGAAGCACCGGCAAGCGTCCGTAGTCTGCTTTCATAACGTGAACCGTTGAATTACAATGCCAACCTCTTATCTCGGTTGGCTACAGCCCATTCAGGAGAAAACGATGCAACCGTCTATGGTCATGCCACGTCTGTCGATAATGATGTTCTTGCAGTTTTTTGTCTGGGGGGCCTGGTACGTCACCGTAGGCAACTACATGTATGAAAACGGCCTGAAAGACGCCATCGGCACAGCCTATTCGGTGGGCCCGATCGCTGCCATTGTTTCGCCGTTTTTTCTGGGGATGATCGCAGATCGTTATTTCGCATCCGAGCGTGTATTGGGGGTATTACACATCCTTGGTGGCATCGTCATGTTTGCGGCTCCCATGTTCGCCGAAGGTTCGTCGGCGTCGACAACCCTGTTTATCAGTGTGTTATTGATCCACATGCTCTGCTACATGCCCACTTTGGGACTCACCAACACGTTGTCTTTTCACCACCTAACCAACCAGGAAAAACAGTTTCCAGTGGTGCGTGTCTTCGGCACCATTGGTTGGATCGTAGCCAATTTCGTCGTGAGCGGTTTACTGGCCGCTGATAAAAACGCGGTTCAATTCTACTTAACTGGTTTTTCGGCGATTCTGTTGGGATTGTATAGCTTCACCTTGCCGCACACTCCACCACCGGCCAAAGGCCGAAAAACTTCGGCGCGCGAGATTCTCGGAGTGGACTCGCTCATCCTCATGAAACAACCCTCTTTCGCCGTGTTCATCATTTGTTCATTCCTCATCTGTGCACCCTTAGCAGCATATTATGCCTTTGCGCCCGTTTTCATTGACTCCGCTCACTTGGGAATAATTGTGTCTGACAGCGGTATGGAAAAGGTAGCAACTTACATGATGTTTGGACAAATCGCAGAAATCGTGTTCATGCTGGTGATGCCGCTCTGCTTCGCTCGCTTGGGCGTTCGCTGGATGCTGTTGATTGGTATGCTCTCCTGGGTACTGCGGTACGCGTTGTTCGCGTTGGGGGCCACCGATTCTGTCGTTTGGATGATCATGGCTGGCATCCTGCTACATGGAATCTGCTATGATTTTTACTTCGTAACAGGATTCATCTATGTCGATCGCAAGGCATCCCCTGAGATTCGCGGTCAGGCACAAGGCCTGTTGGTACTTGTCACCCAAGGCGTTGGCATGCTAATAGGTGCCCAGTTGGCTCAAAAATTCAAGAATCAGTTCATCACACTGGAGGGGCCAGAAAGCTTGAGTCAATGGAGCCAATTCTGGTGGATTCCGTGTGTCACCGCAGCGGTGATCATGGTGTTGTTCGCACTGTTTTTCCGCGAGAAGGAAGCACCGCAAACGGCGTAACTCAGCGTTCCAGTCCATTCTATGGAGCGACCAACCTGAGATCGGTTTGTAGCGAGACGCGAACGCTCGCTGGCTGAACGCCAAACCTACGAAGTGAGGACCGTTTCTTGCCAAACGGAAGTTCGGTACCTGCAAACACAACTCACAGACACAACTCGCACACCCTCCGTTGGTTCCGAATGTACGAGTTCTTCCAAACCTGACCATGTTGGCAGTCGCAACACATGTGACGGCTCGAGAATCCTCAACGTTTTTCGGATGAGGAACACAGCGATTTCCGTCGGAAATTTTTCCACGATCGCCAAGAACCGCTTGTCTGGGCTCGAACCACACCCCTATCTCTTCATTTCGTTGGACGATTTGCCAGCCTCTTTCCGATGTCCTCCGTATGTGCTGCTTGTTGTTCTACGGACACCTAAAAGAGAAATCGTTCTATGCCATACACTTTCCCCAAATTATCTTCGTCGTCCATCATTCATACTTCCATCCTGTTGGGTACCGTGATATTCGTGAACGCGGTAGCCGCTGATCCAGTGATACCTGGAACGGGCCAACACTTAGTTAAAGTTGGCGACAATTTCGAAGAGGAGTCTTGGACCTTTAAACATCGTTTTCCGAAGAGTTCCGAAGAAATCGACGGACGAAAACGCACACCTGGTGGAAAATCCAGCAATGGTCGCTGGTTCGAAGGAATGAAACGAGGACAACCTGACGTCATTCAACGCGTTGCTACTCCGACAGGAGGATTAGACGGCAGTGAACATGCGTTGTTACTGCGGTCGTTACGAACTGGCATTCCGAATGCGCCAAGCTACCGGCTGCAGCAAGACGATTTTATTTGCAATGTAATCTCCCGGCTCGGCAAAAAGATCCCTGCCTCACAAACACCCAACTTTGTCGTACGTGTCTTCATGCCTCCCGTCGACGAATGGGAAAACCGACGGGGACCAACGTTTGCTATTCGCGCCGCTTGTGAAACGTCCATGCGTGGTGCATTCTCCAGCAGACATAACGAACCGTACTGGCCCGGAATGTTTATCAACTTCGAGCCCAAAGAGACAAGTAAACGAGATTATGACACAGCATTTTTGACGATTCGGGGCAATCAACGAGGCATCACATTCAGAGGCCCTAAAATCGAACAAACCGGTTGGTGGACTTTCGGAATGTCCTTCACACCGGATGGCATGGTCCACTACTATGCCAGCCCAGGTGTGGATGATCTAACGGAAGACGACCTAATTACCTCTCAGTATCCATATGGATACCGTTGTGAACGCTTTCGTTCGCTTTTCTTCAATGTATGCAATGGCGACGATGGAAGAACTTGGTCCACATCCTGGATCATTGACGATGCGAAATTGTATGTCTTGAGACCTGACGCGCATTTGCGCCAGGCCATGAAACGTTAGAAAGACGTACACAAGGGTCAGAGTAGGACGCAGGGCAAACAGTCGTTTCGGCGACTGTTTGCCGTAGCTTAGGGCTAGCCACCACAGCGTTCAACTTGATCTGTCGCATGACAGATCACAGATGCCCTGCTGTCCTTCATTCTCGTCCACCGATACGATCAACCGGGTTAAACCTTGATTTGCCACTTCCGGCAACTTCTGCAACACCTTGTCACCGATGTACTTGGCAAGCTGTTCGGCGGTCGTGTTGGAAACCGGCAACAACACACAGTCACCCCGAGGAAAAACCCATCTGCGGTCCTCAAATGTAACGACCACCTCCCCATCCTCCTCGCACACCCGAATGGCAGTGTGTTCGGTGGGCAACAACATTCGATGGTCCAAGGTTTCCACAATGTCACGCAATGTGTCGCGCAACCAGATAAAGTCAATCACGTAGTAATTCTGATCGAGAGGCCCATGTATCTCCGCCGCGACACGATAGTTGTGCCCATGAAGTCGCTCGCAAACATTACCGTTGAAGGTAATAAAGTGAGCCGCCGAGAACACCAAATAGTCCTTGGTGACACGGACTCGGTATTTTTCTTCACTCATCAGAAATAGCCTTAACGAAAGGGGGGCGTAATCAACTGGTCCCGAAGCGCCACAAAAAGTCCTGCGGCGATGAGATCTGCTGTCGTGCCTGGATTGCGTCGATTCCCATCAGCTCGAAGCCAGAAATCGAAATCCGCCACCGCGTTCCAAAACTCGTCCTTTAACTGAATCTTCTTGAGCACACTCGTAGCATGCCTGGCCGATTCTTGAGCGATTTTATCACCGCACTTGCGCGCAATCAAACTGTCAGGAAATTCACTCATCAAACGTAAGTGCGTATGAATGATGGCCTGCGTTAAACTTCCACATAATTCCCACTCTTGCACCATTCCCGCGACGGACACATCCAGGACTTCGCAAAAACCATTGACGTATTGCCGAGCCACCAGGTCGTGTTCTGCCGCGGCCGACATGGCAGTCAACAAATCATCGGGGACGTCCGAAGCAATATCATATTGCGTTACCCGCCCCAAACCTCCTGGCTCCGCCAGTCGAATCGCTGCATACACTTGACGCGCATCCTGTGCAGAACAATGTTCCAAAAAGTTGGCAACTCCTTGGCGGATGTCGTTTTGCCTGGGAACGCTGGCCATCGGTGCCAGCAACAAGACGGTTCCCAGGTTTGTGTTCGTCGCCACAACGTTTCGCGTCGCCCGAATAGCTGACAGGATCGTGTCACCAAGTTTCCGAGTCGGTGCGGCATCCATGGCGGGAGCAATTGCCATCGCGCTCGCCAGAAAATCGCCGAAAGCCATGTCCTGGAAGTCGGCACCACGGTGGACATTCCCAGGTTTAGGAGCCGTCACTTCGAGCAAACACGCCCACGTGGCACACTGTCCTACCGTCAACTCACTAATTTCCGACGGTTCATCGGTTCGGATACCGCCTGACATGCTTCCTACCGGCTCGTCCAATTCGTATCGTTTCGACTTCACGGCGTGTAAACTTGCAAGCCCTTTCCGGCAACAGGGTGCTGCTGAAAAAACTTCGACAGAATGGCGATAATTTCATCGCAGGCATCTTCGATGACATAATGGCCGGCGTCTGTCAAACGGTGGACTTCCGCTGCAGAGAAAACCGCCTGCAAACGTTCCAGGCACTCGGGACGAAAACACCAATCTTTCATTCCCCAAGCCAGCAAGACCGGAAGGTCCGAAAGCTCAGGCAAATGATTCTCAATGCGCTGCAAAACGGGAAATGTCGGGTGTCTTCTGGATAGCGGAATATCACGGACGAAGGCATCAATCGCCACGCGTCGCTGCCAATTATCGTAGGGTGCCAACAATCCTGCACGGATTTCTGGTGACAGCGTCCGGGGACATTCAGTCGCCATGGTCAGAGCGCTACGTGCAAACAAGTTCCAGCGACGCATCGCCCAGGTTCCCAGCCAAGGGATACGGCAGCAAAGAATTCGCCATGGCACATATGGTGGTGGAAAAGCGCCGGTATTGAACAGTACGATTCGTGCGAAGCGATTTTGATGTGCCAAGGCAGCTCCCAAACCGATCGCTCCCCCCCAATCGTGAGCCAACAAGGTGACTTGTCGCAGGTCCAATCGTTCGACCAGTTGGCACAAATTATCAATATGTTGTTGCAACGTGTACTGGTACCGTTGCGGTTTATCGCTCATTCCACAGCCAATATGATCTGGCACCACCACACGACATTGATCTCGAAACGCGATGACCAGGTTGCGCCAGTAGAATGACCAAGTGGGGTTCCCATGAACCATCAACAGCGGCTCACCGTCGCCTTCATCCAGATAATGATAATTCAAACCATCGACTCGCATGGTCTGCGAATCAAACGGATAAAGTCTGCGCCAATCGGGTTGCATCAAACGTCACACCTACCTTAGTTGCTCGGCGAATCGCTCGCGCATCCGGCGCAGAGCTCCCACATCCACACCTTCGGGCGATTGCTCCAATATCCAATCCAAATCCTTTAAAGCATCGCGCAGGTTTCCGGTCTGCGCCAAAGTCACAGCACGCAACCCACGTTCACGAATCATCTCACTGTCGATGGCCAGCATGGCCTCCAAATAACGTAGGGAAGCATGCGGGTCACGTTCATGCTGAGCAATCGAGAGCAGGTTGCGCAGCATTCGAACGAGAATATGACGTTTGCTGGAAGCCACAAAATACTCGTCGCTCAACTTTTGTCCAGCCAGACGTTCCGCATCGTCAGGTGTCAGTAATTCCCCACCATTGAAGGCGTCAATCAATTGCAACTCGTCGTCCTGCGGCTTACCTACGACAAAATGACCTGGTATTCCCACTCCCACCAACGTCAGGTTAATTCGCTGTGCCAGCTCCACATACAGGAGTGACAAAGTAATCGGAATACCTTCGCGATCTTCCAGTAGACGGTTAAGATAACTGTTGGCGGGGTGATAGTAATCCATACGACTACCGTGAAAACCATTATCATCGAACAGGTAGCGATTGATTGCCGCCAGCCGCGCGTTATCATCTGCCTCCTCTGGAATGGAATCTGCCAGTTCACTCGCCATGCGATCTAACTCATCCATGTAGTCATCGACAACCAATTGGTCATCATCTAACCGAGCAATCCACAGGGCAGCGCGTGCCAAATCAATGTCTTCATCCTCGCCCTGTGTCATCTGCCCCAGCTGCGTGACCACTTGCTTTACGTGAACCTGCTCGGCCAATTCCCTCAACCCAACGGCCCGCCGTTCCAACTGACGAGCATCCTCCAAGAGTACACTGGGGGACACGTCACCGAACCCGGCAAGTGCCTGGACGTGATCCGATGTATTCAAATCGGCTGTTTCGATTTCTGCGACCAGCGATTCAATCGCCGCCAATGTCTCGGGATCTGCTTCTGGAACGTCCGATTGTCGGATTGCTCTAAGATGCTTGAATTCGGCTTCGGTATGCCGAAACTTAGCCAAGCCAAAGCGTCCCGAGGTATAAACCGCATCCTGCATGTCGAATACCGGCTTGCCATTTACAAAACAGGCCAGACCGCCATCTCCCTGCAAACGAACTTTTAGGTGGTTCCATTCACCTGGGCGATAATGCTCGCTGTTAGATTCCGCCAGCACATTCCAGGTAAACACATTGGGGCCGTCAAAGCGTGTCAGTCGCAGTCGTCCATTGGATGGATAGAAACCATAATGTTTGTTATCTCCGTCGGAGTGGAACACCAGGCCTGCAGCTCCCGATTCGTCTTCCAACTTAACAGCAACAGACAATACGCAGGGAAAATCAGGTAATGTGTCCTTCGACAGGCAAAGTGCCCGGCCCCCAAAACCTCGACCAGGCCCCGTCACCATAATACGGCCTGCCCGTTGCCGCCAGCGGCTGCCAAACAGCGTATCCCATCTACGATCATCGATCGTACCAATCGTCAACCAGCGTTCCATGGGCACTGGATTAGGTTGTTCGATGAGTCGCTTCAGGTCATTGACGGTCACCGCGAAACCCAAGTTGGGTGTCACGGCCGATTTGATCGTCAAGATGCCATGAACGAACCCTTGCATGTCCACCAAGGGTCCACCGCTGTTGCCGGGCTCAATAGGAATCGCAACTTGGATCATGTTCCGCCCATCCAACTGTCGCAACTCGGAGACAACACCATCGACAACGCTGTGCTTGAGACCATGCGGATTGCCAACCGCCACCACCTGCTGTCCAGGCCGCAGCTGCGTAGCGTCTCCTAACTCAACCGCAGGCAAATCATTGGCGTCGATCCGTAACAAAGCCAAATCCAATTTACGGTCCGACGCTCGGACTTCTTGTACCTCAAATTGCCGACCGTCACTCAATTGGACGGAAATCGGTCGTGCTTCCCCAATGACATGTAGATTCGTAGCGATAATACCGTCCGGCGAAATGATAAACCCGGTTCCCAAACCTCCTTGCCCACCATCACGATCTTCGAACGTGATCACAACCACCTTCTCGCGTAGATGATCAGCCACTTCAGCCACCGACTTCGGTGTGTCCTCTGACGCCGGCCGCTCGTCTCCCGATGCCAGAGCTGGCAACAAGACCATCAACGACACCGCCAGCGCAGTGCTTCGTGACATCCCACGGGAAACGTAATGCATCATCTACGCTCTCCTGACAAGAAGAAAAAGCGGTGGCCCACCCAAGTGATCTGTGTACATTGTCCTCGGAATCAGCACTTGTTGCAAACCTCATTTGATGCAATGCGGTCGTCCCGCAACTTCCCTTGCCCAGCAGCACAGACTCCCTTAGGCATTCACTAGATCGTCCCAGCAGCTTTCTCATCTCCAACAACCCTGCTATCACGATCAGCTTACCGAGAAAGCCATTTTGACAGGCCGCGTCAGCTGGTGATACAGCCACTTTTGAAATAAAGTTACCAGGAACCCCACCTGGACACATCCATCAAAGACGAGGCACTGCCTCAACCATCTGCAAAACGGGGGTCCCTGCCTGTCTTTGCGGTTGGTGGGTCAATGCAAATATTCCTGGCGCCCCGCCTTCCTAGCAAATCGCTTGGTGACAGGAATTTGGACTAGGGTTGGCCATGACTGAATGGCAACTGAGAAAAGTGTGACCCACATCCTCGTCTTGGAGCTGTGTTTTTTGTAAGCGAGTTCGTCGGTGGAGCGACAACAGCATTGTTCGAGTTGCCCGCACCACATTACAGGTGGTCACAGCAAGAGCGACTCCATGGGGAGGGGAAGACGTTTGGCTCGCGGCCCGATGTCAGCTGGATTGTCCTGCCAACCATCCTCGTGCCTCGTTTGCCGAATCCTCAGGACGGCAATCAAAACCAAACGCACAACATCTCACAAGCGGTATTTCTGAACTACTTCAACGGCCTTAATCCCTGTCTCAATCTCTGTTCGTTCACGCTGCGCAAGGCCCGTGGTTCGAGCTTCAAAAATTTCACCAATTGGGAGGAGCTGCAAGCAAAAAATGAGGCGACCTCCTTAAGGTCGGCTCGGGCATGTTCGACTTGGTCCAACACCTCCGCCAACAACACAGGAAAATCACCATGTCCTGGATTGACCGCGATACGGCTACCCACCAAACGAGACTGCCACAGCACGCTAGGTTTCGGGCTGGCTGCTTTAGGAGTTCGATACGTCAACGCCAAGAGCAATCGCAAGCGAAATAACGCGACTTGGCGATTCTCGGACTGGCTACGCCGTTCTGCAGCTTCGGCACGCAACTTCGTCTCTCGGTGTGTCAGCACCACCGTGGTTTCCACTTTATTGCGATGCTGCCCGCCAGGTCCTCCACGCCGCGTTAGCTGCATGTCGCATTGTCGCAACAGCTCATCATCAGACAACGTTACCGGGTGCACTATCGCCATGTGGGAAACAAGAGAAAAAGTAGCTGCTGGTCTTCACGTCCTCAACACCGAGACAGATGCCCGGTCAAGTTCGCATGCTCACAACTACTTCATCCTGGTCATTATTGTTTTTGGTTTTCTCAACCTCAAACGCTTTTCCTTGGGAAGGTTTTCGCGTTCCATCAATTCCGGGTCATACTGCGTCCAAGTTTCATGCAAAGCTTTTGACCAAACCTCACGCAAGTGCTCCCCGTCGGTCCAAATCGTCAAAAAGTTTCCACGACGCCAATTGCGTCTGGGAATCTGATCTGCAGACTTCAGTAATCGCCAATCTCTGACTTGAAAACGGCCTTCGTGAGCGTACCAGTCATAGAAAATGACCTGGTCGAATACCAAACGTCCTCGATCGTCATAGAAATGGTTGACCTCGATGAGATCCACCTCGTCGATAGCTACCTCGTCCATTGGACGAAGGCACAACACGGCTGTCATCAACATGGCAGTCGCATCCATTTCGCCCTCCTTTCGTGTGACTCGTTCCAAAGTCATCAGGAGTACACAGATACGTGTGCGGCGAATCGGGCCGCGGTGTATCTGCGGCATGTTTGACGGCGCTGCAAAACAACAGACCGTCACTAATCCCCCTATCGGCTCGACCACAAAGCCGTGGAAAGCCAATCCCACACCTGAGGATAGTAGGCGTTGGTTAAAGTGGGAAACGTAGTAAGATGAGACAAACGACAAGAGCCAGCGTCTTAAAGAGCCAAATGCGCCACAGTGACGCTAGCACCCTCAATTGTAGGCAAGAGTTTTTCTGAGACGATTGCTTTCAACCATTACACCGAGCGCAAACAGCCACAGAGCAACAACATACAGAATCCTTGAATGGCCCCAACAAAGCTCGACATTTGTCGGACACACGATAAGTCAGTGATATTTCCACTTTTTACTTTTCCATTGTGAACCGAGGGCTCTCCCCAAAATCTCATTGGAAGGACCACTAGAATGAGTGAGCCCTACCTGGCTTCCCTGCAAGTCGGCCTGCCAAGGACAATCGTTGCGGGTAACAGTGCTGACGACCCATGGACAACTGGTTTCTACAAGAGCGCAGTCACCGGCCCCGTGCAGGTTAACGCCACCAACTTGGAAGGCGATGGACAAGCCGATTTGTCATGCCACGGTGGCATTGATAAAGCTGTGTTAGCATACTCGGCTGAACATTATATCGCTTGGCGTAATGAATTGGGTTTCAGCGAGATGCCGCACGGAGCATTTGGCGAGAACCTGACGATTACGAATCAAACGGAACAAAACGTCTGTATTGGCGACCAATGGAGTTGTGGTGACGTCGTTTTTCAAATCTCTCAACCTCGACAACCCTGCTGGAAGCTCGCACGTCGTTGGCAGTTGGCTGGACTCCCCAAACTTGTCGTGCAATCTGGTCGTAGTGGTTGGTACTTACGTGTACTGGCCGAAGGTGAAATCGAGGCTGGTTTAAATATCGATTTGATTGAACGTCCCCATGCAGATTGGACCGTTCAACGGGCAAACGCGACCATGTACGGACACGACATATTGGCACAACGGCAATTGGCCTCCTTGCCAGAATTATCCGCTAGTTGGAAATCGGAAATAATGCAGAAAGTTTCCGATTGAGACGACTCGATTCTGAAGGTACCCGGTGCTTGTAGACTTCTAGCATCATGGGTAGGATCGCTGACGAAGGTCAACCAACCTGTAAAGTGATCGAGGTCCGGAAATGACCTCAAGAAGGTACTTGACTCATGGACGGAACCCTCGATCGACGCCAGCGAGATGCGATCACAACGAAGCCCCGTTCGCTCAACACCTGGACAAAACATCTCGCCGCCACCGCACACTCGATGCGGTCTGCCTTGTCAGATCATCTCCGGCGGGACACCACCTTGTCACTGGAATTACAATCTTTTTGGCGTGAACGGTTTAACGTACAGCTGAGCGAAATCGAACTAGTGAACGCCACGGCTCCCTCGATCGTGCTGGGCCAAATCATCGATGAACTCTCTCAGTCGTTTCTTGCCCCGTCAGCCAGACAGCCGGTTCCCAGCGAACTAAATAGCTTATCCCTGATAGAATTTCTTCCCGAAAACATACGCACCAACCTGCAGCACCAACTTAGAACGTCGCAAGTACTTTCGAGTCCTCCACGCATCATCTTAGATCGTGGAATATACGGGATGGCGGAATCTGTTGAACTATTTCTAGCTCAGTACGACAGCACCTCGCGCCGGTCTCGTGGTGCCTATTTTACACCTTGTGATATTGCTCACTTTGTATTGAGAAGTATCGACGAACGCCTGCAAGTACAGTTCGATTGGCCAGATGGTCTTGCCCAAGATGTCCCCGTCACCGACCCCAAGAATACCTCCCGAACTGGATACTTAGGGCGAATCCTGGACCCTGCTGCTGGAAGCGGAATCTTTTTACTTTCCGCCGTTGAACTTGTGCACTCGAGACTGCACAAGCGGTGGACTGAGCAGGGTGTTTCGACCGAGGGCGTGCGCAACCGCTGGAACGAATTTGTCCACACACGACTCGTCAAATGGTTAGTGGGATATGAGGTGATTCCATCGGTTGCGTTAATCGCCAACGACCTCCTTACATTGCAATTCGCACAGACCGGAATCTCCGGACCCTCCATCTGCTCCCCCATCGTCCGCCTACACAATGCACTTGCTGGTCCTCCCTCAGATATTGCTCAACATCCCGACGAAGTGATCGTCGTCGTTGGAAACCCGCCGTTCTCAGGGATTTCGCAAAACAACGAGCCTTGGATTCGCGACCTACTGCGAGGTCTACTCGACGGACAACGTCAAGTGTCTAGTTACTACGAAGTCGATGGCCAACCATTAGGCGAACGCAAAGTCTGGCTACAGGACGACTATGTTAAATTCTTTCGCTTTGCTCAATGGCTTATCGAGGCCTACGGAGCCGGGGTGCTTGGGTTGGTGACAAACCATGCGTTTCTGGAGAATGCCAGTTTTCGTGGCATGCGAGAATCACTCATGGAGACGTTTTCGGAGATCGCTCTCCTCGACTTACACGGAAGCCGCAAGAAACACGAAATGGGACCCCACGGGACACCAGATGAGAACGTATTTGACATCGAACAGGGAATCGCCATCTCGGTGGGCACTAAATTACCTGCCGAACTTACGTCGGTCCGCAGGAGATGTCACGTCACTCATGGAGAACTGTGGGGTACGCGGAAAGCCAAATTGGCTCAGCTGCAAAGCTCCACAATCAACGAATTGGCAACCGTACCACTCAAACCCAAATCACCCAATTATTTCCTCTATCCACAAACAAACCGCTCCGTTCCAACATCTAAAAAATCAGACAGCCAGCGTCTTGTCGATATCATGCCATTTTATCGTTCGGCAGTGGTCACGGCACGCGATCGTTTTGTCATCGATCCCGACAGAGAACAGCTGCTCGAACGAATGTCCAGGTTTCGTAATTTGTCGATCCCCGATGCTGACATTCGCCAGGAATTCTTTGGTCGATCGCGTGCGAGGACTGAGCCCAAATACCCACCCGGTGATACGCGTGGCTGGAAATTATCAGACGCGAGGCGGCGAGTCGCAGAAGACACTGACTGGCAAGATCGCTGCCTGCCTTGCTCGTATCGACCATGGGACACACGTTGGATCTACTGGGCGAAATGGATGGTGGACTGGCCCCGTCCAGACCTTACCCAGCACATTGTCGGACACTCCAACCAGTTACTGATCGCACGGCGGCAAACGCCTCGAAATCAACCATGCAACTATTTCTGGACATGTACTGAGATTGCGATGGATGGTGTCATCCGATCTGACAGCCGCGGCAACGAATCTGTATTTCCACTTTACCTGCACGAAGGCGGTGTCAAAGCAGCCGGACAGCATGCCGTTCCTCGGGCAAACTTTGATGCATCGTTTATCGAACGCATGTGTAACATCACACAAATGCAATGGTGTCCCACGGGTCAAGGAGACTTGCTAAAAACGTTAGGACCCACAGATTTACTCGCGTATATCTACGCGACCTTCTATTCGTCCAAATATCGCATTCAATTTGCAGAGCAACTTGCCACCGATTATCCACACGTCTTGATTCACCGCGACCAGGAAACCGTCATTCACCTTTGCCAGCTTGGCCAGGAACTGCTCAGGCTGCATCAACAAAACGATTCTCTCACTGGAACTCACAACCTACATTTGGTCAGTGAACCAGATCAGACACACATTCCAACAGGTTACCCGCGCTACACAGCTCAAGAGCAACGAACCTACATCAATGACTCCACTTGGGTGAGTCCCATTGCTGAAGAAGTTTGGAACTACCGTATCGGCATCCACCAGGTGTGCCACAAGTGGCTGAAAGATCGCCGTGGTCGACGCCTTAGCGAAAAAGAATTCAATCGCTACTTAGCCATCGTCACGGCCATTGTTGAGACATTGCAAACGGTCCGACAGATCGACTCATTGATCGACAAGGCGGGTGGCTGGTGATCAGTAAGCTCTTTGCCTGGTGCTACTTCTTCGTCAAGGATCTCTTGAAATGCTTTTACCCGTGCAGGTTACGATCGTGCCACCATCGAGAACGATACTGCCAGAGCAACCAAAACCGGCACTCAGTCGATACTCGTCGTGCAATCAAGTTTTTCTGCCGTCGACACTAATTTGTCCAATCAACTGAAAGGGACCGAAGCGTCGCTGTTGGATTGAGGACGATTCGATCGTTGCTTAGCGGCACCATCTGGCCGTTTGTTTCCTGTCGAATGATCACTGAATTGCTATCCACGTCCGCAAAGGGGGGGGAATCCCTGCCTAATTTTGACACTGGGAAGCCGGAAGCCGAAAAATCACCCTACGGTCGTGCATCCGGTACGACCGGAATGGACTATCTTAATGCCTTTAAGGAAGCACATGGTGAGCTAAACCGTTTATTAAAAGCGTCTCGCTCGCGATGGCCCCGCTCGAAAATCCTTTCTCAGCTTAACTGAAATCCCCGGGTCAACGTGCAACATCCCTGTCGTGAACCAGCTTTTCCGGTTTGCCTCTAGGTGTTATAGTGGTGTGTTGTCATCCGTCGTATTTGTGAAACAAGGGTTTCCCGTGTCGCCCATACCGCACCCGAGGCTCAGTGAATTGCCCTTTGGAAGTCTGGATTTTTTGCAATAAGCTGCACCGGGATGGGTTTGGATTGAACGAATTGACGCAAATCCTTATACAGTAAGGTCTGCCAGCGTAGCTTCAATTGGCAGAGCACCGCATTCGTAATGCGGGGGTTGTGGGTTCGATTCCCACCGCTGGCTCTCGGGCCACGATTTGGCTCCAATGAATATATCAGCCGTACGTAATTGTTGACTTATCGGAGAAAATTCATGTCGCAGGTCGAAGAATCGTTTGCGGTCAGAGAGATCGTCTTGTCGAACAGCTCGTTTGGACCTCGAGAGATTGAACAGATTACCGCTGCCATCGCATCGGACTTTTCCAATTACTCTGTGTTGCGAGACGCTGTCTCGGACCTGGAAATGCGTGAAGATCGCACTCCGGCAGTAGCAGTAAGATTGGGAGTCTGTTACTACTTGCTCGGTCGTTACCGTGTAGCTGTAGACACATTGGTGGCTGCCGACGGTGGAGCCTTAGCGCATTTCTATTTGGGCCGAGCCTATTTTGCCCAAGAAGAATTCGCGAATGCCGTCTCCAGCTTCGAGTCAGCTCAGCAAGCAGGCTATGATGGTGATCAATGTAGCCTTCGAATTGCGGATACACAGCGTAGTCAAGGTGATCCGGAACGAGCTCTCGCCACATTAGATTCTCTCTCGGGAGCTATCGAACACTCTGCGGAATACCTTTACCAACGAGGAGCAACCGTATCCTCTTTGAAACGCAACCCCTCCGAAGTGGTAGCACTGTTCGAGCGAGCGGTGGCAGCAGACGGAACACATGCAGGGGCCTTGTTTGGTTTAGCCAAGGAAAATGAACGACGCGGCAACGATGAAGAGGCACTCGACCTGTACCAGCGATCTGTCTCTCGATTTCCCGCCCATGTCGGCTCACTGTTGAATCTGGGCTTGCTGTACGAGGACCGTGAAGATTACGAGCGGGCACGTCAATGTTATCAGCGCGTGCTGGACGCTTTTCCCAATCACTCACGAGCCAAATTGTTCATAAAAGATGCACAGGCTTCGGGCGACATGTACTTTGACGAGGACGCCGAAAAACAGCGGGATCGGCTGGCTCAGGTTCTCAATATTCCTGTCACTGATTTTGAATTGTCGGTGCGGAGCAGAAACTGTCTGCAAAAAATGGGTATTCGAACACTTGGCGATTTGGCCCGATGCACCGAACAAGAGTTACTCACAAGTAAAAACTTCGGAGAAACATCGCTGGTAGAAATACGCGACATGCTGACTTCGAAGGGGCTGGAATTAGGGCAGTTCGCCCACGAAAAGGCCGAACCAGAGCCAGTCTATGACATGTCGGACATGTCGCCGGACGAGCAAGCTCTGCTGGAACGACCTATCGCCGACTTGAATCTGTCCGTTCGTGCCAGAAAATGCATGGTTCGTCTGGGGCTGAACACCATCGGTGAATTGGTGCGTCGAAGTGGTGACGACTTGCTGGAGTGCAAAAATTTTGGCGTGACAAGTCTCAACGAAGTCCGCGAAAAACTGACGAATTTCAGTCTTCGTTTGCGGGGCGACTAGACGAGAAGCGGTGTCAAAAAAATCCGTGCGAGGGCTTTCCTAGGCTGTTGCAAGTTGCGTCATCCGGTGATTTTAACCGCTAACCGGCTTTTTAAACCGCTTTGAGACTCTCTGGTGGCCGATTCGTTTCACTTTGAAGTGCTGCATACCGACTCCGGTTGTAGTGCGCGCCGCTCGCGGTTTCGAACACCTCACGGCACCGTCGAGATGCCAGCTTTCATGCCTGTGGGCACGCAGGGCACTGTAAAAGGTGTCACCGTGGACCAGCTGCATGACACCGGCGCCCAAATGATTCTCGCCAACACATACCATTTGGCGATTCGGCCCGGCGAGCAAGTTATCAAGCAATTGGGGGGACTGCACTCTTTTTCTGGATGGTCAGGTCCCATCCTGACTGACAGCGGTGGATTCCAAATCTTCAGTTTGGCACAGCGAGCGCGCGTCACCGACGACGGCGTCACTTTTCGGTCTCATGTCGATGGAGCCGAAATCCACCTGACTCCCGAACGGGCGATCGAAATCCAAGCGGCACTGGGCAGTGACGTGGCAATGGTTTTGGATCACGTGGTAAGTTTGCCGAACGATGACCGTACCGTAAAGGATGCGGCCGCCCGAACGTACCGCTGGGCTCAGCGCAGTTTGAAAGCAGCTTCTAAGACCAATCAAGCTGTGTTTGCTATCGTTCAAGGTGGATTGTCCACCGAATTACGAAGGCAGTGTGCAGCTGAATTGTCTCAGTTTGACTTTCCGGGTTTCGCTATCGGTGGCTTGAGTGTGGGTGAATCGCCGGCTGAAATGGTTGAAATGCTGGCGGTCACCTGCCCCGAACTACCTGCCGAGCGTCCCCGCTACCTCATGGGAGTTGGCCGTCCTCAAGACCTCTTGGAGGCCATCTATTTGGGCGTGGACATGTTCGACTGCGTCATGCCAACTCGAAACGGACGGAATGCCCTGGCTTTTACAGACCGCGGGGCCATTCGTTTGAGGAATCGCCAATTCGCCGACCGGGCCGACCCCTTGGATCCCGATTGTCCGTGTCCAGCCTGCCAGCATAGCCTGGGATACTTGCGTCATCTGTTCACAGCAGGCGAAATGCTGGGCCCGATCCTGGTCTCCATCCACAATCTGACGTATTATCAGCGGCTCTTGCAGGAGGCAAGGCAGGCGATCACCGAAGGCCGAATGGGACAATTCAAGCAGGAAAAGATGGCCCATTGGGACAATTAACTTTGGAGAGGCCGTCCCACCACCCGACTTCATCTTGCCCGTGGTCTGGCAAGACTTTATGATAACTCGTCATTCTAAACACTAGTTCCAGCGAAGCGAATTCTGGCCGTGGGTCGCCTTTGAAACTGCCAACCGCAGGAACGTCCATTGAACGATAGAGAGTCACACCGGTGCTCAACTTTAGCTGGCTGACAAGCCTCGTTGTATTCGCACAAGAAAATGATGGAGGTGGCAACGTATTGTTAGGACCACTACCGCCCATCTTGATTATTATCGCGTTATTTTACTTCATCCTATGGAAACCAGAACGCAAGAAGCGACGCGAACACGAAGAACTGGTTTCTAATTTGAAGAAGAATGATCGAGTACTGGTCATGAATTGTATTTACGGAACGGTCATGAATGTGCATTCTGAGAATGGAGATTTGACCGTGAAGGTTGACGAGAATTCTAACACCAAGCTTCGTATTACCCCGGGGGCTGTGACTCAGGTCCTGAGCGGACCGGAGATTTCTGAAAATACAGCTTGATGTGTCATCGATTTGCCAATCTGAAATTGAAGTCTCCCCAATACAACCGATTGCCATGCGAAGTGCTTGAATCGGGCGGCTGAGGACAATCACAAAGGACACGAATTTTATGAATAGCTTCATGTGCGGTTTCTCGTTGCTGGCTCAGGCGGCGCAGAACACAACCGTTGAGGGTACAGAAGAAGGCTTCGGTGCCAATGCATTTTTAATGATGGTGGCCTTCATCATTGCTGCTGGCCTGATATTTTCGCTTGGCAATCTTTTAGCCAAGGCCCTCAAGATGGCTGATGACGGTTGGAAAATCGGACTGGTCCTGCTGACGATCGTCGTAGGCATTTTCGTAACGACCACGGGCATGAGAAGTGATCCTCCCAAGTTAAAGCAAGGTATCGACTTGGTAGGTGGCAGTATTCTTGTCTACGAAGTGAGCGACCAGGAAAGCAATCCGGAACAGGACATCAAGATGCCCGAATTGGTTGCTGCGCTAAAAAAACGAATCAATCCCAGCGGTGTCAAAGAGATTGTCGTTCGACCCTACGGCGACCGGCAGGTGGAAATCATCATTCCCAAGGTAGAATCAGCCGAACTGGATTACATCAAACGGATCATCACCACTGCTGGTGCCTTGAAGTTCCGCATCTTGGCAAGTCGCACGATCGACGACCCACGTTTATTTGAGATCGCAGAACGAGATCTTCGACAGGCATCGGAAAATGGACGTACGCCTCCTCGGCAAATCATTGACGGTGAAGACTTGTTGGGTGAGTGGGTTTGGATTGGGCTCGACGAAGAGACTTCCACGGATGGCAACCCCGTCTACAAGGTTGATATCTCGCAGCAGGAAAACATGGTACGGGAACTGCGCCCAGGCCGGTTGGAGGTTTTAACAGTCTCGACACCATTCAACGTAGAAGGAAAGGACCTGGCATCTGCTTCCGCAGACTATGACGAAGTGGGGCAGCCAGCCGTCGTCTTCACGATGACAGGAGCTGGAGCTGCCAAATTTGGTGGTCTCACGAGTACCAATTTGAACCGACGTCTCGGCATCGTTCTCGACGAACATCTTCAATCGGCTCCTACAATCAACGCCACGATTACGAGCCGCGGAATTATCGAAGGCCGGTTTAGTCAACAAGAAGTTGATGTATTGTCTGGTGTACTCAAAGCCGGAAAGTTACCAACAGCTCTAAAAAAGGACCCTATTAGCGAAAATGATGTCAGTGCCATCCTAGGTAAAGATACGGTCGACAAGGGTAAATTCGCCATCATGACATCACTGATCGCCGTACTCGTATTTATGGTGATCTACTATCGCTTTGCTGGCATAGTGGCCTGCTTGGCGTTGGCAACCAACTTGCTACTCATCCTGTCGCTAATGATCCTGTTCAAAGCCGCATTGACGTTGCCTGGACTGGCAGGACTCGTGCTCACCGTCGGTATGTCCGTCGATGCGAATGTGTTGATTTTCGAACGTATCCGTGAAGAGCTGGCCCGCGGAGCTGCACTCCGAATGGCCATACGCAATGGATTCGGCCGTGCCACTCGTACGATTGTCGACGCAAACATTACAACCTTACTGGTCGCCGTGGTCCTGTATGCCATCGGTACGGATCAAATCAAAGGTTTCGCGGTAACACTGTTCTTGGGCATCTTGATGAGTATG
The DNA here is from genome assembly GCA_022448645.1 of Pirellulaceae bacterium. The sequence goes on along the minus strand of JAKVBZ010000069.1, from coordinate 9,804 downwards.
TACAGTGCTGTGTTCTGTAGTCGTATTGTGTTCGACATTGCCGAGCGTAAGCGTTGGATATCCAAGCTGAGCATGACTCAGCTCATCGGCGCCACCAGTTTTGATTTCATCGGCAAACGGCAGCTCGCGGCCATCGCCTCCCTTGCCTTGATTCTCGTAGGATTGTTTGGCGCTTTTTACCGAGGTAAAAACCTGTTTGACATCGATTTCAACGGCGGCACTTCCGTACAGGTCATGCTAGAGAATCCTAAGCCGATTGCGGAAGTACGAGCATTGCTCAAAGAACACCTAGGTGACTACCACCCATCGATCGTAGAGGTCGACATTGAAACTCGGCCTGCCGGAACGGTCTACAAAATCGACACTGCCATCACAGGAGAAATTAACGAAGAAACATTGAAAAACCGCGACAGCATTGTCGGTGCCGACATCTCCGGACTGTCTATTGTCGAAGCAGAAATCCACGAAACGTTGGGAGACACGAAGGCAGAAGTCAATTTCATCAGTCGCGATGAAAACACGGGCCATCTCACAGCTGAAATCAGCTTGGCCCAGGCAATGAATCTGGATGACGTTCGCTCAAAATTGGCTGCCGGAATGAAGTCGTATGCTCCAATCGCCAGCATACCAGCTGGCTCCGACGCATCCGCGACCACTACGATTCAAGCCCGTCTCAAAGTGAGTGGCACAGCTGTGCTCCAAGACCAATTGCTCAAAATATTTGCCGGCGAACTGGTGCAACATCAGGTTGATTTTTCGTCTCCGCAAATCGTGTCCGCGACAACAGGAATCGACAGCGGACCGCTCGGTACCTCTGTAGAGAATTCCAACAACGACGCCACGGAATCCACATCTGAGAATTTGAATCTGGACACAGAAGTCGAAGGGGATAATCCCCTTGAGGGCGAAGAAACGACGAGTGATAGCGACGACGGCCCTGAAGAACCGTCTGCCACCTCACCTAATGACAACGAATCTTCCGAAGTCATGCGATCCTTGCCATCGCCCACTTTGTTAGCCTTTGCTGGAAACGATTGGCAATTATTAGCGCAAGCCGATACAGATGAAGACGGTCCGACACTGGGTGGTCTGCCCACGACTGGCTCTACCAACCAACCACTACCAGCCGATACAACGGGACAGGGCACCGGACTCGTTGAAAGCGCATTCATAGCCACCAACACCGAAACGACCGAAACAACACTTCAGTTTGGTGAAGAAGTAACAGAACGAGCCGTACGCAACTGGCTACAAGAGTCGGCAGCGAGTGTCTCCATGGCTGCCGTCGAAGTCCTGGACACCAAAGCTTCACCAGATGGCAAAGAATGGACAGTACAAATATCGGCTAATGTCGAACAAGCTGAAGTCATTCTGAACGAGTTGAAATCGTCGATCGGTGATTCCCCAGTATGGCTGTCGTCGAATAAGATTGGGGCCAAGGTGGCTGATGACATGAGAAACGTCGCCATTGCCTCGATTATGGGTAGCTTATTAGGGATTGTGATCTATATATGGGTCCGATTTCAGCACGTGTTTTTCGGCCTGGCTGCCGTCGTGGCCCTAGTGCATGACGTATTGATCACCTTGGGAGCGCTTGCACTAAGCTTCTGGTTGGCAGACTTTTTGGGGATCCTGTTGATCACCGAATTCAAGATCAACCTGCCTATCGTGGCAGCGTTTCTGACCATTATCGGTTATTCCCTCAACGATACGATCGTGGTGTTTGACCGCATTCGTGAAGTTCGCGGAAAGAGTCCCGACATCACGGGAGACATGATCAACGCGAGTATCAATCAGACTCTGGCGCGAACGTTCCTGACTTCAATCACGACTTTAATAGTGGTCATGATCTTGTACATTGCCGGCGGTGAATCCATTCACGGTTTCGCCTTTGCCCTGGTCGTGGGTGTGCTGGTAGGAACTTACAGTTCCATCTTCGTAGCATCACCAGTGCTACTTTGGATGAGTCAACCGGCTGCGAAACCTCGCAAGGACAAGACGCCTGTATCCGCGTAAATCGAATCGGTCAGTCCCACCACCAGGTACTTCCTTTCGCTGGTGCGGCTGAGTCTTTACGGACGGCTGCTACGCTGCCGTTGAGCTCTGTTTGCTGCACAACCGACCAAGCGTCAATTTCGACACCACCTGATGCAGAAATGATGTAGTTTCGACCTCGCTTCACAACACTTGCCTGGGAAGGAACGCGTCGGGGCACATTGCCGACGTAGGTCGTTACGCCACTCGATTCATTGGTGAGCACCGATACATCGCATTGGGCTTGCACGTGCAATCCCTTTTCACGAATGAGGGCTGCCACAACACAAAAATCCATCAATTGCTGAAGCTCTGCAAAAATGGGTTCACGCTCCGAAAGTGACACGTATTGGGCAGTCATGCGGTCGGCCCACTGACCAATGGCCGGCACGCCTCTCCGTTTACCTCCAGCTTCACCCCCATCCTCCAGAAATGCGCTCTCGGCCAAGCACTTGACGCCAGAACCACGAACCTCCCACGCCAAACCATCTTCGCTGCGCGCTAACGATTCGTAATTGCAGGCCAACCACCAACGTGGCATCGCATTTTTCACCGCTCTGGCTGAGGGAATCATTTCCATATAGCTGGGCAATCGTTTGAGCGGAGACGGATCCAACCCCATGGCAATTCGTTTCATTCGATAATCCGCGGCCACCAATACATGGGCAAAATGACTAGATCCTGGCACACCCGTAACAGAAATAACCTGTGGGCCTAACGCTCGTTCGATAGCTGGCAAAACACTCGGTTGGAATCGAGCTTGTTTGGTAAGAAGACTTTGATATCGCTGCAATCCCTCCTTAGTAGGATTGATGGAGCAACTGATCATTTCATCGCTGGTACCAAACACCGTCCGCATCGCAATCAGAAAATCGTCCAATTGCAATACGGGCTTTCCATGACTGCCCACGACTCGGCCTGCTTCGTCCATGGACCAACCTCCTCCAGGACCGGCTAACACTATGTCAGCTTCCTCAGGATAAACGAGGACATATTGAATGTGGTGCAGGCCTGCTAAGAACTGGACCTCCTGAGGAATCGATTCGCCACTGGCTATTGCCGACTTGATTGCATCTTGCATTCCCCGTAACGAAACTTTTCTCAGCTCCGTATCGTCCTGTAATTCGTCCGGTGCCAGCCGCAGTTTTTCCAGAAGATCCTGTTGCAATTGGTGATCCAGCTGATGCGGTTGAGTTTGCAACACTCCATCCGGATCAACGACCACACCACCAACGTTTCTCTGCATAAAAAGTTGAGAAAAACCGACTGACCCGAGTGAGCCAACACCGAAGACACAGACCGTAAGCACAAACAAGAATACGAATCTACACCTGAACGACATATGTAGCGACATACCTCTGCTCCCTTGATTGAGCGACGTTAAAGCAAGCTCTACGTGTCCATAGCAATTAGGACACTGACCGACGAAAGAACCGTGACATTCAAAGCCAACAAACACTGCCCTGAAAATCTACCGTCCTTCAAAAACTGCCAGCGGATTGGCTGCCAACAGTCTAAAAACCTGTTCCTATGAGAAGAAGTCTACCTTTTTCTCAGCATAATCCTGCCGAGAAAATAATTCAATCAAAGCTATCCTGTGTCTTTTGAGTTTGGGCAGGAATAACAAAGCATCATCCCTGGCATCTTCACAGAAGTAGTGTGTAGCAAGACATTTAACACATTCCTCCCAAGGAGCACATCCGCATTGACGAAGAGCGGTCACAACGATTGTTCTAATTTTTACGATATTCACACCGAGGTCGGATTTGCATGTGGGGAAGTTAAAACCCAAAAATGAGGCCTCTTTTTTGACCTTGCCTGTTGATGTAAAGTCCTTCACGCGACTATGTTAAATACATGCCGTGCGTAATTGAACACATCAAGTGTACGATTTTGCGTCACTCCGCTGCATACGATTCCATCCGGCCTTCGGCTTCCACTGAACACAGCGGCACCATTTCTCATGATTGCATATCTTGTGATTCGCGAAGGATCCAAATGGACTGACGTCTTCCGGCTGATTCCGGGACGGACAGTGACAGTTGGTCGTGCGCCCACAAATCAGATTGTGATCAAAGACGAGCGATGTAGTCGGCACCATGTGGAGATTTTTCTCACCCAAGGCACTTGGACTTTGCGGGACCTCGATAGCCGGAACGGCACGATCTTGGGTGAAGATTCGGTCAAAGGCGACGTTTCTCTGCAACCAGGAGATGTGGTTCACATCGCGCACGCCCAACTGGCCTTTGTCAATGATTTGTCTGCTGCATTTACAGACTCAACCCCAGTCATTAAACCAAAGAGAGACGCTGGACTCGAGATCGACGATGAGACGGTCTTGGGGGCCTCGGACGAATCGAGTGTGCTCAGTGGACTTGAACCCACCACCATCACACACCGCAAAGGCCAAACAAAATTCCTGGAGCCTTCCGGTGACGATGACGCCAATACATCACGTTTGGGAAATGCTGCCTCCAAATTGTGTCGTTTTTCTTTCGAACTCGCCAACCAAATAGATATTCCTTCTGTGGCCACTCTCACGTTAAACGGATTAATGGAGAGCACACGCGTCGACGCCGGCGCCATCCTGTTGCTACCCAGAGATTTCGAGGGGGTTGCGGAAGGAGAAGACCTGGAAGTGATCGCCTCACATGCTTCGAACCAGCCCAGTTATCACCGCATTTCTAACTTCTTAGCCTCAACGGTATTGCGCGAAGGAGAGGCATTATTGGCACGTAACGTCGAAGACGACAGCATGTTAAGCGTCAAAGATAGCAAAGGCGAGTTACATGCCACAAGTATCATTTGCGCTCCGATCCGACAGGGGAAGCATGTCGAAGGGCTCATTCACCTCTACTCAACATCTTCCACACGTATACCGGACCCCGATGATCTTGAATTTACTTTAGCAGTTGCCGACAACGTAGCGCTTGCCTTAAAGAATCTCAACCGGCAGCAGGAGCTAACCGAAAATTTAACGCTTACCAAAGACGAGATCGTCCAGTTGCGTGAACGTCTGGGCGCCGAAAGCGAAATCATCGGCTCCAGCCAGGCCATGCTAAAAATTCACCAGGAGATTGAACGAGCTGCTCCCAGTAGAGCCACGGTGTTGATTCGTGGAGAAAGTGGTGTGGGGAAAGAACTGGTTGCCCGCGCGGTCCACTTCGGCAGCCCGCGACGCAAGGGTCCCTTTGTCTGCTTAAACTGTGCCGCTTTGTCCGAAACACTCTTGGAAAGCGAATTGTTCGGTCACGAACGCGGCGCGTTTACGGGAGCTACAGAACGCAAGATTGGTAAATTCGAGGCGGCCGATCAAGGAACATTGATGTTGGACGAAATTGGGGAAATGAGTCCCAATATCCAGGCCAAGTTCCTCCGTGTTCTCGAAGGCCATCCGTACGAACGAGTTGGTGGTAGTGAGGCCATCAAAGTCGACGTACGAGTGATCGCAGCCACCAACCGGGACCTGGAAAAAGAAGTGTCTCTGGGGAATTTTCGCCGGGATTTGTACTTCCGTTTGCATGTGCTGGAAATTCGCGTGCCAGCCTTACGAAAAAGAACCAGCGATGTCATCGAACTTGCTCATCATTTCCTGCACCGCTTCAATGTAGAAACTGGCCGTCGAATCTGTGGATTCAGTACAGCTGCTCTGGACCGTTTGCAGCACTACCGCTGGCCAGGGAATGTTCGTGAGCTCAAGAACGTGGTGGAACGCGCTGTAGTATTGGCACACGGAGAGGAAATCGACGTCGCTGATTTGATGTTGAGCAATCTCGCTACAGCCGGTGACACTGCCGAAATCACTTCATCGATTTCAGGATACGAACCCACGACATTGGAAGAAATTGAACGGCGCCACATCATGGCAACACTGCACAATACCGGATGGAACAAGAGCCGCGCCGCCAAAATCCTGGGTATCGAACGCTCCACACTGGACCGTAAGATACGACGGTACGAGCTTGATTCCGAGACACCTCGCCGCGGACACTAAGCATGAAGCTTCGCGTTGGTTTGGTCGGCCTAGGAGACCAATGGCAAAAACGACATCGCCCCGCACTGCTTGCGCTGGCGGACCGTTTCGAGGTTCGGGCCATCTGCGGAGAAGTAGCTCACCTGGCAAAAGAAGCCGCTCGAGAATTCGACGCGGCTTGCGTCGACGGATTTCGGGCTCTGGCGGCACGTGATGATGTGGATGCCATACTCATGTTGGCACCTCAGTGGTACGGCTCATTGCCGATACTAGCTGCCTGCGATTATGGCAAATCCGTCTTTTGCGCCAGTAAACTAGCTATCGAAGTGGAAGAAACTCAACGAGTTCACGACCGCATCGAATCCACGGGAATCGCGTTTACGCTCGAATTGCCACATCGATTCATGCCGGCAACGCTCCGACTCAAAGAGTTAATCGCAACACACCTGGGTCCACCACGGGTACTATTCTGCCACCAACGGCTCTCCGGTGATTCCGTTTCCATATCAGGGAATTCGCAGCTGGCCGATCCACTGTTACGCAACCTAGTAGGCACAGTGGATTGGTGCCATTACATTGTGGGGCACGCCCCTCGTTCTGTCGTCGGGCTATCACATCCAAGCAACAAAGAGGCTGTGGCGACCGATTATGAAATGCTGAGTGTTGAGTTTCCTGACAACGAGACTACAGCCCACGACACCATTGCCCAAATCAGTTGCGGACGGTACATCGACGACCTATGGCCCGAGGCCATCACGTTTCGCCCTCCCGCAGCGTTGCAAGTTAGCTGTGAACGAGGTATCGCTTTTGTCGATTTGCCGGCCAACGTAATATGGTTCGACGAAGCCGGTCGACACATGGAGTCGCTGGACAGTGAACGTCCTGTCGGTGAACAAATGTTGTCGGCGTTTTACCGCGACGTGACCAGCTTGGTTCAGCCCAGATCTAGCCTTGATGAATTCTATCAAGCGCTCCGCGTCGTTCTGGCGGCACGACAAAGTGACCGTACCGGAAACCGCGTGGAGCTCGGCGGTTGAACTCGATGCGCGTGGGTCGATGAACGATTCACGATACAGATTGAGAATTCGAAAAGAATTGACAGCTCTGTTATTGATTGATTCCGGTTTTGTTTCACCGTCGAGCAGGAACGGGAGTGCGGATTGTCCACATCCGGCCGACAGAAAACGTTTCGTCATTCGGCACACACCGGTTTGACAGGAGTGACGCAATATTTTGAGTCTCCGGTTGTGGTAGAGATGCACTACCATCTGCCACCGCCAACAGGAAGCCACTCGAAGGAACTATTGCTCTTGCCGCTGTCGCTTGGACGCATATGTCCAACTAACGCCAAACTGTGCTGAACTTCTTCCGGTGACGGAAAATTGCGCAAAAGGTTCAACCACATAGTCCGCTGTACGGACTGTTGTCGACAAACGCAGATTTAAAGGTTGCTGTGAAGAATTAGGAATCCCAACACCATCCCTCTGCGTTTCCGCTGTATAAGCCCCTTGAATGCTGGCATTCAGGTTTACCTTACTGCTGGCAGAAAAACCAATTCCTAACTGATACGTTGCGACCGCGCCAGGCTCGATATAAACCTCGTCTGGACTACCAACAACAGCAAAATCTTCTGGCAGCAATTGCTGATATCCAAAACCATAAAACACCACGATAGGAGCCACTTTTTGAACAAAAATGGTTCTCGTACCCAGCCCCCAGTGCCCTGATCCCAATGACGCTTCGCGAGCCAGCGTGCTAAAAGTAGGAAAACTGGGATTTGCGGTTGGGGCCACGGCATTAAAAGTCACAATGATCTGCGGCCTGTTTTTTGTCCCGTTGTATACAAGAGTACTCAAGCCCAACGTCACATCTCCAATACCAACAATATTATTGTGGAAATCTGCCCCACCAAAAATAGCACGGGAATTGGCCCAACCTAAGGGAACGTTGCACAAAAACTGCATTCGGTCTGCCAGGCCGTAGCGAAATGCTAAAGGAGCTATCAAAGCTCTTCTCTCTGTCGTAAGCTCTGAGACTGTCGTCATCGCGTCATTTTGAAGCAGCAAAGGAACTTCGTCTTCTGCCATTGCAAAAGCGATTCCCCAATCGACTTCCCAACTCCCTCGGGACATCAAAACAGCGTCACGACGCAGAAAAACCTGAGACGTGTCTTCGGGAGCGTCTCCTAAAGTGGTACCTTCTGGGTCTGGCGTTTCTCCTACCCCGTCTCCTACCCCGTCTCCTCCCCCGTCTCCTACCCCGTCTCCTACCCCGTCTCCTACCGTTTCCTCGGGGTCTAGAAGTTGCGCCTGAATGAGTCCCTCATCGGTCAACCAGGGAAACTCACTATCTTCGAATATGAAATTGTGGTTCGAATCTTCGTTAACCGGCGGAAACCGTTGCGACCGTTTTCCAGCATGCTCCACTGCCGGCAACCGTGAAATCCGAACAGCCGTTTGTACGGGATGCGCACTCAATTCAACTGTCCGCTGAAAATCGCTCCGCCACTGAACTTCCTGAGAGAACAGAGAGGCCGAACCGAAAAAGCAGAAGCTCAAAATTAGCGTATTGAGGATGCTGGTTATTCGTACCTGCATGCGTGCTGTACAACCAAGGAAAGACAAAACAACAAAGGAAAGACAAAGTCGTCAAGATTCACCAAAACCAGGCATCTCACTAGGAAAAAAGACACAACCGTAACGGTTAACGATCACTCGATAGTGAATGAATACGACCCGCAAACTCGTAAGAGTTGACCTAAACTAGTTAATCGATACAACTCTTTGCAACAAAATCGACCTGTACTACCATAATCTTTGAGTATTTCATCATATTGTGCCGAAATTACATCCGTGACGCGCTGTCTCACTGCACGCCGGTGCTCTAAATGAACCGATTGCAAGTAGTAAGTTTCCTCATTATCGTTACCCTAACGATATATGGGTGGCTCCAGTTTCCTGATAATGCACTTTCAGAAACTATCTTTCCAAACGGCACACCTCGCTCTGCTAGCAAACAAGTTAGCGGTCAATGGCCCATCAGTGTGTCGATGAATCAGCCGGTCTATCCAGCGACTCCTTATGGCCTGTTGCAGAGCTCGCCGACTGAGCGACTTCCACAAGTTACACATCATTCTGCCGTATCACCCTCACAGCAACCGATTCGGTCGGCCCAATTTGAGTACGTCGAAACTCTCAGCGAACCTCAACAAATACTGCCCTCCATTCCAAACACAAATCTCGCCCTACTGACAAAAGAGAATCCGTCAATTGACGAGAAGCTTGTCGAAGGAGAGATTAGCGCATTTCCATGCGATGGCTGTACAAAGAATCCGTGCTGTCCAGGCCTGGCTCCGTATTCTGGAATTGAATCGACATTCCTCTTTCCGATCCTGGCAGCCTCCACAACGTTTGTCGAAACAGTATCTCCCCTAGAAACCATCATCGTGAATCAAAACGATGCAACCATCGATGAAAGCATGTTTGTTGCACCTAGAATCTGGTTAGGTTTACAGTACGGGCTTTGGGGTGTGGAGGCTCGTTTCTTTTCTTTTAATGCCTCAGAGAGCGTCTTCTCTTCACAAACCACCCTCGTGACACGAAACTTCTCCGCGTTTGAACGTGTCCAAGCTACGACTGCAGATATCGAGCTTTTCAAAAAATGGTGCAACCACTGCGGCAACGATCGCCGTCGCTCCGTCGGATATCGTCACATCAAATTGGATGCTGCAAACGAGGTCACCATGGACTATGTCTTAGACACTCACGGAGAAGGCAGTGAATTTGCCTTGGCCTCCG
>JAKVBZ010000068.1 GCA_022448645.1 Pirellulaceae bacterium | reverse complement strand
CCTATTTGAATAAATGGTAATCAGTAAAAGTCACCTACTGCTCTGCAACTTATCTCTTAGGTCAGTTATGAACTCGGATGTGACCCGCCCCCGTGAAGGGTACCACTCTTTAAGTGGTGATTTAATTGCTGTGACTGGCCGTGAGAACAGCCTCTGGAGCCGGTGGTCTGTAGCCCAGTGAGCTGTGCAGTCGCACGGTGTTGTCGAGTTCGGCACTACCATAAGTCTACATCCCCTGCATGTTACCCCGAACCCATGCCGCGTGTATTGGTAATGACCACGGTGCCGTTGAGTAGTTGCGGCATCACGCTCGTTTAATCATTTTAGGTTTGTTCCTCTTGTGTGGGACAACCGCAGGTAGAGCCGCACTGCGATCCCGAGTTGTTCCCGAAGCAGCGAAACGCTGGAACTCAATGGATTGCGTTCCAACTGATCTGGCCAGTCCTCAACCGAATCCCACCCGATCTCACGCAATGCTGTGATCGCGTACATCTGCGTCGCTTCATCCCATACATCGTCCGAGCGTGCGTCTCTGTCCTTAGCCGTGTCTAAGATACTAGAAAACGTATTGACAAGATTGGCCGCCTCCCACTCGAGGAGCCGTCTGCAGTACGCAACGGCAGCCTCATCCTTGTCCATAACCCACAACAGTCGATTACCCACCAGGATGTGACGTACATTGGGATATCGCAAGAAACGGTGCAAATCCGTCCACGAGGGAAGATCCGCCCAGGGATGCGTGACCGGGTGCGAATGCCAAGTGCATAGTTTGCTTTGTTCGATATTAACTGACTCCGCGTCTCCTTCCCAGTATTGTATAGACTCGGCAGTTATATAGCCGCCATACTCGATTCGTGGTGACGATGGCAGTTTCCGATAGACTTCGACTTCAGAACACGACGGATCCAGAGAAATCGATGTTCCTAGCGGGTACTCGTCATCACAGTCCAGTTCCTCAAACACCAGGGTGTATAACTCGTTGTATTCATCAAGAGATATAGGGACGCGAGGAAGATGAGGGTGGGTCATGCTCGGCATATAAATATCTCCTGACCTGTACGGTGAAGCGAATGCTAAACGTGTGGTTGTCGGCTTTCCGCGGTTACAGCGCTAACAAGAGGCTCCTCACGTTCGGCATGAAGTCTCCATTCTGTCTACGGCAGTTGCAATAGATCACATGGCTGTTGAGATTGAAAACAATAGTCTGCTCCTCGTTAATTCCACCCCCAGCAGCCAGGTCCACCCATGAGCTCATCGATTTGTCCTTTCCCGGCGTGTGTGGCGTGAAGCGATGATCATATTATGTCATTGAGCTGTGGTGGAACAAAGCGTTCATGTTTCTCGGCTTTTCCGTGTTCGTTTACCACCCCCGCCGACTTGGTCATATTCGATCGATGCACTTCGTCGAAGATGTCCTGGACCGGCAGGCCCGTCGCCACAGCATCCCCGAGCAAGACGTACAGACGGTCGCCCCAGGCATCTGCTGCGGCGCTCACGTTGCCATCCACATGAGCTTCCACCCACTCTGCGAGTTCTTCGATTGCGAGGCAAAGCCGCGACAGTAGATCACCGGATTGCTGTCCCATTCTCTGAACTTCTGTTAATGACTCACGCAAGAGTTTTGCCGCTTGCGTGGCGTTCCCGACTTCAAACGGCAGTAGCTCGGGGCGTTCGCGGATCGGGGCTCCAATTTTTTCGTGGAATGTTCTGACTTTCGAGATTACGTTTTTCATGTTGAGGATCCTTCTCTGGTGACCGTTGCGTGGAACGATATGGGACAAGCAGACGACTATTGTGGTATCCAACAGCATCCTTCTCTGACCGCGAGAACTCAATTCTTAAATGGTGAAAAATGGCATGTTTCGACCTCGCACGATTTCCAATCACCCGGGAGTGTTCAATCACCTCAAGGAGGACTTGAGCGAGGACAGGACCGCCCCGTCATCCGACGTGTTTATTCCAGCATGGCCCGACCAAGGCGGATAGAGGCGCGAAGGATGCCAGTCCGGGTTTTGGGGCCGATCCCCGCCCAAAGCAGAACGGAACCGAGACCGACAGACATGATTAGTCCGGCCGTCAGGTAGAAAGCACGCAAGTCCAAGACGACCGGCATGTCGGCAGGCATTGCGAACGGCTGTTCAGCCACAAGGCAGTATGCTGCCATTCCCACACCAGACAGGATGAGCGTGACCCCGTAAAACAATGCGACAGCTTTCAGACAGTGTTTCGTCATATTAGTAAGTCCTCCCTAGTTGTGAGCAACAATCGAGTGGTCGGGGCAATGCGGCCGATGGACGACGGCCGCATCGCCAAACTCGGGGGTTAAGTGGGTTCGAAACCGGATGACTGGTCAGAATTCGTCGTAGCGTCCGGCATGTGATCCGACCCCGGCAGGTCATCCCAACCGAGTTCGATGAGCCATGTCTCGCACCGATTGTCATACAGGTAACCGTTGATCGGACCGAAGCCTGCGGGAATCTCCGCCAGCTCAGCGGCAATCGTCTGCCGGTTTACCTGGCTTTCGATAATGTACTCGGGCGCATTGAGTTCCTCAGCGAGGAACTTTTGCCGCGCCCGCCCGACTGCCTGAATCCAGGCGTCGGCGCAGAGTCCACACGGGTCGTAACGATCCCCGGTTTCGACCTCGACGATCGACATCAATTCGGCGGCAGGTACGAGGGACTCACCAAAATCACGATCCTCCGGTTCCAGGATTCGATATACCGCCGCTTTTCGTGTCCCGGTCTGCCAGGCAGGCTCGGGTTGCGTGGCCCGAATGTTCTGTGCCCGACGGAGCGAGTCGGCGGGAATAAGCACCTTTCGGTTCCGGCCCGGGGCCGTACTGATCGACAGTTCCTCGCTCGGGAAGAAGTGCTCATGTACGATGCGGGCCACGGCGGTGGCGACCTCGTGGCCGTCAAAACACCGGCCGGTCTGCAAACGGATCGTGAATCGCGACGCGGAGATTATTGCGTTCAGCCCGTCGACCGTCAGCAACGAGCGGGCGAACTCCATGAATTGATCCGCGTTGCAGATTTCGACGGACCACTGGCCCCGATTGCGACGCCACATGGCCTCCGCAAATTCCCGCATGATCGTGCGCCGGGTCAACTGACCGCGATCGAAGAGGAAATCGGAAAAACGCGAGGCCATGCGCCGATTTGACTCGGGGAAAATGGGCAGCTCACGGTCAAAATCCAGGTCGGTCTGCTGGTTTGAGGAAACGGAAACGCTTGCGTGCATAAAAAGATCTCCAGAACAGGGAAACGGAACAAACGGGAACAGCCGACAGCCAGCGGCGGAGGCCTTAGACGACATCCGGACCAAAATGTTCCCGAACAAAAAAAGTTTTGCGACTTTGTGATGTGCGCGGTCCGTTGGTCGCGTGCCCGATGGGCACACAACGTGGCAGTGGCCCGTCGAGGATCGCCGGAATGGGTGTGGCCTGCCGAGTTGCAGAGTGGTCACGCCACGGATACTGACTCGCTGTTGACACGACTGATAGAGCGTGTGCCGGGCTGTTGGCCTCGCAGGTGAGACTCAACTGATTGCTCGATGAACGGTGCTCGCGGCGGCAGGTCAGTGGATGCAAGTATCCCTCGAGCTCGAGTAATGCCCGATGACAACGGGATGCTTTCAGATTGACCTCAGCGGCGGAGGCAGGTTCGACGGACGGACTGATTGTAAAATGATACCGTCCTCCGGAATGGCGAATGACGGCATCGAACTGTCCCGCCTGAGCGAAAATGACGTTCAATCCGCAGAGGTCCGGAACCGGATCTCCCTGTCCGGAATCGCAAATCAGCGACACCAGTTGCAACAGCTCCTCGTCGATAACACTTGGTTTTCTGGGGGCAGGAACGTATAGTCCGGCACGACGAGCCTGGCGGAGACACACGTCGGCGTGACTCATAACCTGCTGCGGAGAAAGGCCGCCAAGTACACATTGGTCAATATTTACGGATCCCAGTTCCTGCAGGACATCCGTAAAGAAGCTTCCGGCGCAGTGCAGACAAAGTGCATCGCCCTCCGGCTGTACCCACAGCGTGTTCCAGCCCTCTGTCGCTGTCAGCGATGGAGATGCGGTCCAGGCATCCGGTCCCAGTTGGAACTTGACCAGGGACGAAAGCTCTGTGACCACGACGGCTGGTCCCTGGAGTTCGAGCAACCTGCGAAGAGAGGGGTGCAGGACGTTGGTCCGAGGGACAAGGGACGCGGTAGCAGGCCGCGAGCAGCGGGCTGTCGACAGTGGAGTGGCCAATAAGGTCCAGAGAGCTTTCCGTCGCGAGTGCAGGTTTTTCAAGTCATTTCTCCAGTGGCATGGTGTGAAAAAGAGAAGTTGTTTCGTGAACAATGTCTTCATACCCCTATGTGGCAAGAGCAGAGCTCGCGTTAACCAGATTGAACACGTTTTCGCAATTTTTTTTCAAATTCACGGTTCTCGGGCACCCGACGCCCTCGAAAACGCGGTTCGTGGCAAGAGAAGAGCTCGCGTTAACCAGATTGAACACGTTTTCGCAATTTTTTTTCCAAATCCGCCGCTCGCGGCGCGCGATGAGTCAAAAACACGATCCGACGTCTCCTGGGGGAAAAAATACTCACGTCAAGCACTAGGCTGAAATAATCCACCGACGGCAAAGCTCTTTGGCAATCGGTCTTTGCAGAAGAAAACGCTCACGATTTCAGCCGACCTTTGATCGGCAAGGGCGGCGACAGGCTGTGGAAGAAGTGACTGGCGTTCTTCGGGAACTCGCCTTCACATCCGCCCTAACCGGGTTAGGTCGGCAGGAAATTGCCAGACTGACCCCTGAGAGCTTCCAATTGAAGAAGACACCTCCAACTCTTGTGATCGAAGCAATCGCTTCCAAACACCGGAAACGGGATGAGTTTCCGTTGCACGACGATCTGGTCGCAATGCTGGAGGAGTGGCTGGCAGATTTGGCTCCTGACGAGCCACTTTCCCCCCAAGCTCGCCAATCGTCGCACGTGGTTGATGGTCAAACTGGATCTGAAAACCGTTGTTCTCACGATCCTGCCAGTCACCGAGGTAGTCGTAACCCCGTTGGTTCTTGAAGAACTGGATCCCCTGTTTCTGGGTCAGATTTCCTTCCGGCCGACTTTACTCATGGTGTGGCCTCCCGTTCTTCAGGCGGCCATGCAGTAATCCACCGACCATCACCCTGAAAGCCTGGGCCGATTATGTGGCCGTCGTTGGCGTGATCGAGGTCAAACCAGACATGAGCCTGGCGGCGCAGGTAGCTGAGCGACGTTGCAAGGCAGATCATGGTATCGACGACGTCATCAAGAAGTTTGCCTCCCCGATAGAGTCCTTCAGGTGTTTGCCATGTTTCATCATCAAGCATCCAGGCGAGGGCATCGTTGACAAGCCCGTTCCAACGTACCTGGTCGCCGCTAGCCGTGCCGAATGCGCCGAGCACATCGCGGACAAGCATCTGTACCCGTTCACCGTTCAGATGATTTCCCTCTTGCTCCTTGTAGGCTTTTGCCTGCGCTGCCGTCATTTCAGCCGGATAGAGTTCCATTCTCTTCATCGCCCAGATTGCTTCCGCGGGAAAACACTCGATGACGAGACGCGCTGGGGCACGTTGATCCGACATCCAGAGATCAAATCCACGCGCAACAAGACCACCCAGGAAATGCTCAACCCTCGGTGCAAGTGGAGCACCGGGCAGGATCTTTGGATCCCAGCCGTTTGCTCCTCCGGCTTCCAGGTCGATCGCCTGCCGTCTTGCACTAAACCAGGATTCGCAGGCCCTTCGTTCAACTGTTCCTGCGGCCGGTGCGGGCGCACGTACACCGAAGTGCTCACGTACTTCGGCCTGGATCGGAGCGTCCAATGCAAAAATGACCTGTTCAACCGATTGATTCGCTTGAATCATGATATCGACGGCTTCAAGCAACTGAATCGCCTCTGGATCACGACCGTCAAGTTGTACTCTTTGGAGCTGTGGGACGAAGTTGTCGTAACCAGGCTGCACCAGGACGGCCGCCAGACAATCGTATTGGGAGTCTCTTTTTCCCTTACTCCCGCCAAACCAGGCGATGTCGAGGCCAATGCAGAGAACTACACGTTCAGCATCCAGTTTGCTTCGCTCATTGGTGGTCTGATTGCTCGGTTGAGCCTTCTCCTCCGTTGAAATCGGAGGTTGCACAGGATTGTCTAAGGCAGGTTGGAGAACCGGGAGTTCTCTTTCATCATTGTCAACGCCAAGCAGTTCGATACGGACCTGTTCACCTCGATGTTCTTCCCACCAAATTCGATCGTCTCTGTTGGGGAGCAAAAAAGAATAGGTTGTGCGGCCATCCTTTCCCGGGTTTGCGCGCGTTAATACGCGGACACCGAGGCCTTCCACTCGGACGGTAATAGCGGGTTGGTCACGGATAGTGTCCGCAAATGCGCAATCGTTATACCAAAACTGGTTATCGCGAAGCCGATAGGATGGATCGACAGCAATCGGTTCTGGTGTCGATTGCTGGTCATTACTTGTGCGTGCCAAGGCTTTCTTTGTTGCATGACAGATGAAACATGGGGCGCCTATACTGGATGGTTCAATCCTGACTGTCTCGAAGCCCACTCCCGCAAGTTCTCTCTGGAGCCAGTCACGCGTTGCGTAACCCCAGGGAAACGGGCCGTCCTCGGAATCGCCATACTCAATCACGTGCCGCGCGGCGTGAAATTCATTCCTGAAAGGATTTCCAGACTCAATCAGGACGCAACCTCCGTCGGCTACGAGGCTGTGGAGCCGTTGAAGTTGTTCACGCGTCGTCCGCTCGTCCCCAAAAATACCGAGCCCACCGCCCAACAGGAAGACAGCATCGAAACTTGCGTCAGCAGGGACATCATTGAACTGCCCGTAGCCAACTGCGCCTGGAACTTCGGAGATGCAATGATCACGCAACTGCTGGTCAACTTCCACGACCGTAACCCTCACGTGCGGCGACAACGAACGGGAAAAAATACTGTGCCGACCGATGCCACATCCAATGTCCAGGATGCGAGGTTCCTGTCTGTCGGCGAGACAGTCGCGGACGAGCGATTCCTCTTCCGGACGCAAGGAAACAAAGTCGCGGCAAGAACAATCCTGTCCCTGACCATCGACAAGCCGCATGCGGAAACTTATATCGACGTTGGGACGCTGCAACTGGTCAAACATTGCTTGTCCAAAGGCACTCATGAACCCCTCCCCCCGTGAATGGTGACTGTCGTTAAATGGTG
The DNA here is from genome assembly GCA_022448645.1 of Pirellulaceae bacterium. The sequence continues at coordinate 22,034 of JAKVBZ010000068.1, read as the reverse complement.
ATTGGATTGTTGTGCCCGATCAATAACGTCCAAGTGCACCCGGTCGTGACGAGTGACTCCCCATCTCAAAACCGCCCGACTTCGCGACGCGAGTGGCTTTTTTAGCTATTGTCGCAATCGCTATTGGGAGGCTCCCCGAGAATCAATTCGACCGGGCACTCGATTGTCCAGAGCAATCGAGTGTCGGTGAAGTAAGTCGATGTTGTATGTCGCGCGTCACTCTCACACGCTAAGCCGGTCTCGTTTCCGCGTTACGCACCCCAACGACGCTTTCCATTGGCGATTTGTTTGCAGATTCGGTCAACAAATTGCCATTTCCGCTCGATTTTTCGCGTCTTGTACCGCGTTGGGATCTTTCCACCATGTTTCAGGTAAAACATGAACACTTCTGCAAAGTCCTCGGACGAATTTGTCGCGGCATATTCGGTCACATGCTCAACTTCTGAGTGGTCAGACGGAATCTCACTATCATGTGGTGTGCCAAAAGCGTCGGCAAAAAGCCTTGACCGGATCAACCCACGATTCGTATCAGCCACTGCATGACCATACTCATGACGCAAGAGGTCTCGAAGTGTCATCCGTGCACCACCAAAGATCATTTCATTGACGCGACTCAGTGAAAGTGCCGGAATTCCTATGTGACCGGAACCGCGATACAACTGCCAGCCGTACGCTGTTCCAAACCATGTTAGATAAACATCGACTTTGGCAAGTCTCGCGTTCCAAAGGCCCATCTCATCTAACTCGTCTACGACATCATCCAATGCCGATTGCAAACGCGACATTGTGATGATCTTATGTTTTACATTTGCCATGGCTACCTCGGTGCAAACAACGCGTAACAGGACAATCTCTGCTTCCATTCTATCGATACAGCGCTACTCTAAGCACCCGACGGCAGCGTCGTGAGTGGCGTCGTCCCCGAACAAATCAAGGGTTTCAAGACCCGCTCGTTGATACTCCTGCCCAATCGAAATCGCCGGGTAAAGCCGAGACTCCAAGCGACCAGCAAGCTGTTTGTCTTCTCCGCAAAGTTGTCTCAGTTCGTCTGTTGCGTCTGAATCCGAGTCGAAGGATTCCCGAGTTGACTCGGTCATCCACCAAAACAAAAACCCAGCGAAAATCGGCAGCATCACGAGCAGTAGTCGCCCCAAGATGCTCGTTCCTTTCCGATTGCCCACGGTGAAAGTTTCCCACCTAAAAAATACTTTGGCCCAGAAGCTGAGGCCGAAATAGAACGTCACGAGAGTGTTGGATACGGCATAACAACAAGACTGACCGAATATACCATCCACAGATCGATCCATATAACACATAAATAGTCTGCACAACAATCAATACGAAGTTGATCCTGAACGTGACCAATGGCGTTTACAGGGCGACCTCCGCTTCATGCTTCTTTATCCTGAAGCCCAGTGCTTAATGTCGGCGTGGTTCAACGGATGGTTCCTGAATCCAGGAGCGGCAGACCTTGAAATCCTTCAGGTCATCGTACATTCTTAGCTTGCGTATCACAAACACGATCGTCAGCGACTTACCGGCCCCTTGCGTATGCCAGATCACGCCACTACGATCTTCGGGAGTCTCGCCTGTCCTCAGCCGCTCAATGATCTTGCAGGTCGCACGGTACTGCTGATAACGGCAGACGACCTTAATACGTGTCTTTTCCGTATCCATAAACACGATGCAGTTGCGAATGATGTCCAGCAGCGTTTCCTTGGGGAGCATCCCCTGGATCAGCTTTTCCTGCTGGCGTTCATTACTCAGTGGCGGCGTGTACTGGCGGTACTTCTCTGGATAAATGTCACGCCACGGATAGAAGTACTCTTCATTGGTGGCACTGATGGATGCGAACTCGGCGTGCTCCCCGTCAGTACGGATCACCAACTGATTCGTGTGGAATAGTCTTGGCTCACCTTCTCGCAAACCTGCGTCATGCGTTTCCTGACGCTGATCGCTGTACCGCATTAGCTGCTTGAACGCTTCGTGCATCGGATTGGCGGTGAACGCGTTTTGGTCCTTGCACTCCACGACCACCAGCGGCAGGCCGTTCACGAACAGCACGATGTCCGGAATGATGAAGTTCTTGCCGGTTCCAGGGGTGTCGATGCAGAACTGGTTGATTGCGACAAAGTGGTTGCGCTCGGGATGCTCAAAGTCGATCAGTTTGAGGTTGGGGTATTCCTCCCCAGTGACCTCATTCTTGTCGACTTGGGTACGGTAAAGCAGTTTCTGCATCGCTTCGTTAGCTGCCAGCAGGCTGCTACCCGGTTGGCTGGTGATCTGGGCGAGCAATTCTTCCAACTGGTAATCTGTCAGCCAGGTCTGCCCGTCGTCGATGGTGTAGATGCTGCGAACGGCGTCGTGGAACCGCCCAGTGAGGACGACTTCTTTGAAGCTGGTCCGCCCGCTGGCGCGCAGCATATATGCAGCAAATCGGGCGTCTCCGAGGGGCAGTCCGAGTCGCCCGATGGCAGTGCATGTCACCCAGGTGGCAAACACGAGAGTGACGCAAGCTCATGCCAGATGTCATCTTGTGACATGCACAGACAAAAAAAGGCACCGCCAGTCACTGGCGATGCCTTAGTGGAGGATAGGGGACTCGAACCCCTGACCTTCTGGCTGCCAGCCAGACGCTCTCCCAACTGAGCTAATCCCCCTAAACCCGATTTGGCATATTATGCAACAACTGCACGATCGTCACTTCCGGAAGTGCCAGATGCACTGGCCTTTAATTGTCCAATAAGTTTGTGATGATCGCAGCTCCTAAATTCGACCATATTCTGAGGACGACGGCAAGGCCACGCTAAAAACATACCCCCGTAATAGGTCAAACAATACGCTGTCATACTCGTAGATATCAGGATCGTGCTTGAATCGCACCTCCTAACCACCTCCTCAACAAAGTCATTTATCACCATTGGACACACTCTGTTACATTCTTATCCTTGCTTGCCAACCGAACTCTAGTTCCCATGTCAGCAGCCAAAAACATCCTAGTCACGCTGGCTAAATTCGCAATCTCCTTTGCGATACTAGGGTTCCTGTTTTACCAACTCGGAAAGGACGAACAAACCGTCAATCAAATCTGGTTGGCCGAAAAACAATGGGGAACTCTTTTACTCGCTTGGATGGCCATCTCGTCAGGTACCGTCATCACATTCATTCGGTGGTATCTGCTCGCCAACGCCCTGGGGTTACGGTTCTTCATCCGCGACGCTCTTCGGTTAGGGTTCATTGGCTATTTGTTTAACTTCTTGTCGCTAGGAGTAGCGGGAGGAGACGTTGTTAAAACGGTTTTCTTGATGCAAGAGCAAGCTGGAAAGCGAACAGAAGCCATCGCTACCGTCATTCTAGACCGGTTTATCGGCCTGTATTCCATGATGCTAGTGGCTACTGTCGCCATGCTAACCGTCAATCTGCAACAGCTTAACGTCAAAGAACCTCAGTTGCGAGAAGCGTTTCAGCTGGTCGGCAACACAGCTGTCTGGCTTACCTTTGCTGGTACCCTCGGAATCTTCGTGATTCTTTTACCAGGAATTGCCACCGCCTCGCTCTGGAACACATGCACAAAGATACCCCTAGTAGGCAACACGCTGGTACGATTGATCGAGTCGTTAAGAACATTTCGTCAAAACAAAATCATCCTCTTCTGGGCATTGCTCATGAGCGTTGGCACGCATGCCTTGCTTTGCATAGGCATTTATCTAGTAGCTCGTGGCCTTACTGGCACGTGTCCAAGTTTAGCTACACATTTCGCTATCATTCCAATTGCCAACGTGGCGAATGCCATTCCTCTGCCCGGCGGGTTAGGCGCCTTAGAATTGGCGCTCGACGCTGTCTACCGTGCCGTTTCGCCAGACGATGCGATCCGGCAACAAGGATTCATTGTTGCCTTGGGCTATCGAGTGATCACTTTGATCGTGGCAACCTTTGGCATGTACTTATGGATCGTCGGGCGTCGCAAGGTATCCGAACTATTGCGACAAGTGCAGGCCGAACAATCGACATAACTGGTGCAGCGAGAGCTTCTATCACACAACGTTGAAGCTTGACATATCGACGTTGCGTTTTGTCATCAAACGTTCTCTGAGGGTGCTATATTTTAGCGGACCCATAAAATCACCCAACCCAGCGAGCACTACATGCCCACGGCACCGGCTTCTAGTACCCGCTTGCCCCAACTACTTTCCGATACGGCACGAACGACACACATGCAGTTCGTGCGGTACCTGTTTGTGGGTGCCATCGCATGCGCTGCCGATTTCGGCACCCTGGTCCTGCTTGCCGAATGGTGTCATCTGGACTACCTGCTCGCAGCAGCGATGGGCTTCTGTGTAGGTCTTGTCATCAATTACTTCCTCAGCGTGGGCTGGGTGTTCCACCACCGTAACATCAGACACCGACAGACAGAATTTGCGATCTTTTGCACGGTGGGCGTCGCCGGGCTGGCATTCACAGAACTGATTCTGTATGCCGGCACAAACCTATCTGGATTGGATTATCGCCTGTCCAAAGTGTTCGCGGTGGGGGTCGTCCTGTTTTGGAATTTTGGCATGCGAAAACTGCTCCTATTTCAGGCGAGGGAATAAGCCATGCAAAGCGAAACGGCAATCATCGTTGGCGCAGGTCCGGCAGGTTTGACGGCGGCCTACGAGTTACTGACGCGTGCCGGTATCCGGCCCATCGTCCTCGAAGCAAGCGACTTGATGGGGGGCCTCTCGCGGACCGTCAACTATAAGGGTAACCGCATTGATATCGGCGGCCATCGATTCTTTTCCAAATCAGACCGAGTGATGCAATGGTGGGCTGACATGCTTCCCCTGGAACACTTGGCGGATCCAGAATTTGAGATCGCGTACCAAGGCCAGCAGAGAACAATAAATCCTGGACCCGCCTCAAGGGATCCAGCCACCACCGATGAGGTCATGCTGGTACGTAACCGAAAAAGCCGCATCTTCTTTTTGCGAAAGTTTTTTGACTATCCTCTCCGTCTCACGGCCCAAACCATCCGACAATTGGGACTGATTCGCATGCTGCGCATCGGCACCAGTTATCTCTGGTCAAAGCTGCGTCCCATACGGAATGAAACGACCCTTGAGCAGTTTTTCATTAACCGCTTTGGCCGAGAGCTGTACAAAACTTTCTTCAAGTCCTACACCGAAAAGGTGTGGGGAGTCCCCTGTCACTCCATCAGTGCCAGCTGGGGAGCTCAACGGATCAAAGGCCTGTCAATCACCAAGGCAATCTTTCACGCCTACAAACAATGGTTCCGACGAGACAACAGCCTACAACAAAAACATGTCGAGACATCCCTCATTGAAAGATTCCTCTACCCAAAGCATGGCCCAGGTCAGATGTGGGAGACATGCGCTGCACGCATCCGTGATGCGGGTGGAGAAATCCTGACCAACATGCGAGTCCACCGCCTTTTATTCGACGGCCATCGCGTTAGCGGAGTGGTCGCGATAGATACGTCCACCGGCGAGGAAATTACTTTGTACGGAGACTATTTTTTCTCAACAATGCCCGTCCAAGAATTAGTGCGTGCGATGGATTGCAACGTTCCGGACAACGTACGGAACGTGAGTGACGGCCTGATCTACCGTGATTTCATCACGGTGGGTCTTTTACTGAAAGAGCTGCAAATCCGAGATGCCACACCACAAGGATCACAACTCCTCACAGACAACTGGATTTATATTCAGGAACCGGACGTCCTTGTTGGACGACTCCAGATCTTTAACAACTGGAGCCCATACATGGTGGCCGATTCGTCCAATGCTTGGGTTGGCTTAGAATACTTTTGCAACGAAGACGATGAACTTTGGCAGCGCGATGACGAGTCCATGAAACAATTGGCCATGGATGAAATGCAACGCCTGGGATTCGTGGAACAACAAGACGTTCTCGATGCGACTGTGATTCGCATGCCCAAAACGTATCCGGCATATTTTGGTACGTATGATCGTTTTTCAGAGATCCGGCAGTTCGTCGATACGATTGACAACTTGTTCCTGATTGGACGGAATGGCATGCACCGCTACAACAACCAAGATCACTCGATGCTGACAGCGATGATCGCGGTGGACAATATCATTGCCGGACGCACAGACAAATCCAACATTTGGAATGTCAACACGGAACAAGAATACCACGAGACATCATCCGACTCGTCTGAGCCAGATTCGCCTGAGAATCACACGTCAGATAAAACTGAGGTGGCATCGTCGGAAGAACGCGCTGTCGTGCTGTCGTGAGTGATCATCTGCCTACAACCCGTCGCCATATCTCTTGGGCACACTGCCTAGTTTGGTTGTGTTTGATCTACGGCATGAATGGATTTGTGTACGGGTTGGCCAACAATGTCGAAGAACTACCTGCCATCTATAAAATCAGTGGTGAAGCCTCCTTCACAAACGACCCCATGGTCTCGTCCCTGGTATCCCACTGGAATCAAGCTTCGCCCTATGTCTATACCCTGGGAGGACTTCTTCGTCTCACCGGTGTGGCAGCTGCACCTGGATTATTTTGGGCACTGCACGTTGGGCTATTGGTACTGACCTATGTCGCACTGCGACAGATCCTAAGTCAGCTGTGTCGCTGCTCAGAAACTACCGTATTGCTAAGCATCCTGGCCCTCATATGTGTAGACCATTGGAACCTTCTGCCTGGTGAACGAACAATATTCTTTCACTTCATGGACCCCGAATACGTTTCCATCGCATTCTGCATGGCTGCCGTGGCAAGCGTTGTCTCAGGTCGCTGGAAAACGTCAGCCGTTTGGGTCTCTCTGGCAACTGTGATCCATCCTTTGTATGGGCTGCCGATCATTGGATCCCTTGGGGTTTTGGCACTGGGGCAGTCCATTCGTGGAGAAATCACTTGGCAGGTGGCGGGTCACCGCTCGTTGATATGCGGTTTGGTAGGACTCCCGTACTCGGTGTTCCTATGGACGTGTGACGCCGCACAGGTCCCGACCGCGTTTGATATCTCACGTATTCAGGAACTGATTCGTTCGCCTGATTGTCATGCCATTCCTTCTTGTCTGGAGATGTCGTTTTTACAGGTTTGGGCATTGCCCATCGGATTGGCATCGTTATGTTTCATCGCATGGCAACAACGTCCTAACCCCTCCGGTGAAAAAGCTTCGTTCGACAAGCCTCATCACAAGACACAAGTTCTCGATCATCCGCACCGTGACATGTCCATCATTGTGGTGACTTTGCTAGGCTACATGCTCGCCGCCTCCGTGATCAATGATTTCATCCGTATACCGCTCATCGTCAAGTTAACTCCCTATCGAATGGCGGTCGTCACCATTCCTTTTTTTTGGCTGCTTGCGGTCAGCCTATGTAACTCGCGCAGAAAATTTCCAGAGTGGATCCAACAACCAGCGTTCCAGCTAATGCTCGGGGTGGTCCTCACTATCACCAGCCTCAGCTGCGTAGCACGAGCCCGAACCATGAGCTGCAGCCTTGACCCTCATTCGGGCCGATGGTTAACCCCTGCGGGAACTGAAGTGTTAACGTTTATCAGTGAGAATACCACTCCTGACGACGTGTTCTTGAACTACTCCGATCTCGACGTGAGAACAACCTGTCTGCGGTCCGATGTCTTTCGCTTCAAAACCATCCCTCTGTATGCCGAAGCACAATGGGCCTGGTACCAGCGACTTCTTGTTGTGAACGATGTTCCTGAGGATATGGATCCATTCGACTACGAGCGAGTCCGTGACTGGATTCATGAGGAGCGCAGGATCTCGCTGCCCAACGTCCTCAACAAGCTGGAGATTCGCACGACCTATGTTCTGGTCCAGCGAAAGGGCCCTATGATCGACCGGTTCTCCTCTTGCAATGGTGAAAGTAACCTCACTCGGTTTGACGCCGAAGGCTTACAACGCGTGCTGGAAAACGACACGTACATCCTCTATCATACCGCTGCGCGGTAATTGTTGGACATCTATCCGCAACATGTACGATTACTGTCACGCTTTTGGTGATCGTGGATTTCCCCAGCCGAAGTCACAAGGAAAAATGATGTCAGTTCTAACAACCGTGCATGGGAATCAAATCAAACTGATTTGTGGAGATGTTACCCAGCAGTCCGTCGACGCCATCGTTAATGCGGCGAATTCCCAATTGGCGGGTGGTGGTGGTGTCGATGGTGCAATCCACCGAGCGGGCGGTCCCAGCATCATGCAAGAAACACGGGAACGTTTTCCCAACGGCTGCCCTACCGGTTCAGCCGTCATCTCGAAGGCCGGACAGCTGAAAGCACAGCACGTCATTCATGCGGTCGGTCCTGTTTGGAAGGGTGGACAGCACGACGAAGCAGTGTTGCTGGCAAGTGCGTATCTTCACTGCTTGGAACTGGCCACAGAAAACGGGTGTTCTAGTGTTGCTTTTCCGTCGTTGAGCACCGGAGCTTATGGCTACCCAATGGATCTGGCAGCGCGAGTAGCCGTGCGAACCACGTGGGACTACCTGCTGTCGACAAGAAAACCCGAGCTGGTACGCTTCGTGCTATTCGACCAGACAGCTTTGGCCGTATTTACCGAGGCGGCTGAGGAACTCGACAGCTAAAACTGGCATGCTGAAGATCGATGCTCTTGGAAGGTCGTTATACGTGGTTAACAAAACCACCTTCTAAGCAATGCAACGATGCAAGTATTCTCTATTCTTCTTCCTCACGCAGTTTGGCCAATACCGTATAGTCTTCCAAGGTGGTCGTGTCACCGACTCTTTCTTTACCCTCGGCAATATCACGCAATAATCGCCGCATGATCTTGCCACTTCGTGTCTTGGGCAGGGCGGTCGTGAAGCGGACATCGTCCGGTTGAGCAAGAGCACCAATTTCTTTACGAACGTGCTGTTTCAGCTCCTGCCGCAATTCTTCGGAAGGCTCGACATCCTTGACAGTGACAAAAACGGCAATCGCCTGACCTTTGATTTCGTCCGGTTTGCCAATGGCTGCAGCTTCGGCAACTTGTGGATGACTAACGAGAGCGCTCTCGACTTCGATGGTACTCAAACGGTGTCCCGACACATTGATTACATCATCAATACGTCCCATGATCCAAAAATATCCGTCGTCGTCGCAGCGGGCATTGTCACCGGTAAGGTACTTTCCGGGTACCTTGCTCCAATACTGTTCGACAAACCGAGCCTCGTCGCCCCAAATACCGCGTAGCATTCCGGGCCACGGTTTAGCAATACAAAGCATCCCGCCGTTATTCTGTGGGACTTCATCACCGGTCTCATCCACGATCGAAGGAACGACCCCTGGAAGTGGTTTGGTACAACTACCTGGTTTGGTGGGAATGGCACCAGGCAACGGCGACATCATGATGCCCCCTGTTTCTGTCTGCCACCAAGTGTCGACAATAGGACACTTCTCTCCACCGATCAGCGTGTGGTACCACATCCATGCTTCGGGATTGATACCTTCTCCAACAGTCCCCAGCAAACGGAGGGACGACAAATCGTGTTTTTGTACGTGCTGGTCCCCCCATTTAATAAAAGCTCGAATCGCCGTCGGTGCCGTATAAAAAATAGTCACCTTGTGACGTTCCACAATATCCCAAAAACGATCTTCCGCAGGGTGGTTCGGAGCTCCCTCGTACATGACAGCTGTAGCTCCTGCCGACAAGGGACCATAGACAATGTAGCTATGCCCTGTGATCCAGCCACAATCGGCCGTGCACCAATAGATGTCATCATCCTGGTGATCAAATACCCATTCAAAAGTCTGTTTTGCGAATAAATTGTAACCAGCTGTGGTGTGTTTGATCCCTTTGGGCTTTCCCGTGGATCCGCTGGTATACAGGATGAACAATGGAGCTTCACTATCCAACGGTTCGGCGGGGCAATCGACCGAGGCTTCTTCCATAAGCTCATGCCACCAAAAATCACGGCCGTCTTGCATGGTTACTTCGTTTTTTGTCCGCTGCAAGACAACACACTTTTCCACGGTGGGAGACTTTTCCAGAGCCGCATCCACGGTTTCCTTCAATGGCAACACTTTGCCTCGACGCCAACCACCATCTGCCGTCAGCTGTAATTTGGCACCGGCATCTTGGTTTCGGTCGGCAATGGCTTCACTGGAGAAACCAGCAAATATGACGGAGTGCACGGCACCAACCCGTGCGCAAGCCAACATGGCAATCGCCAATTCGGGAACCATGGGCATGTAGATAGAGACGACATCGCCTTGCTGGATTCCAAGACCGCGCAGCACATTGGCAAACTTACAGACTTCCTCATGCAACTCCCGGTAGGTCAGCGTACGTGTGTCCCCAGGCTCGCCTTCCCACAAAAATGCTATCTTGTTTTCTCGTTCTGTCCCCAAATGCCGGTCCAGGCAGTTGTAAGAGACATTGGTTTTCCCACCAACAAACCATTTTGCATGAGGTACATCCCATGTGAGCACTTCCGAGTAGGGTTGAAACCAATGGAGTTCCTGTTGGGCAATCTGATCCCAAAAGGCAACAGGGTCTGCGTGAGCCGATTCCCAAAGTTCGGTATATCGTTCCAACGATGAAATGCGAGCTTGAGAAGCAAAGGACTCGCTGGGTGGAAACAATCGTTCCTCTTGCATCACGGTATCAATTTTTCCACCGGTATCTTGAGCCATGATCATCACTCCTAAGTCTCTAAAATCGGATTCGCCACAAGAACTAAGTTGGCAGACACACAACCATACCAGCGCGACAGTGCCGGCAGGCTGGTCATTCTACGATTGGAATCGCCAAGGTGTCAACGATACGCAAGCACCAGAACCGGTTGCGTTCTAGAAACCCTTGAGAAGGACCCGCTAATCCAAGGCACCAAGTGCAGTCATCCGTATGCGGATGATGGTCATCGACGGGGTACAAACCGTGCTTGACGCCGACGACCGGTTTTCGTTCTCCTTGAACTTGTTGCGGATGCTTGCCGGTGAGTCTCGACCGAAGATGTACCAACGACCTTGGTCATACGGTGCTCTGGCGGTAAAGGCTGAGCGTCGCTCACGGCTGCGGTGATTCGGGAAAACTGCGCTTGGATCTCGGGATCGAGATTGTGCAAACGATGAGCCAACCGTTGAATTCCAGCACCATTCTTCACAGACGCCTTAGAAATTTGGCTGATGAATTGGGTCGATTCGGAAAAATTATAGTCAGCCATTCGAACAGCCACCGGCCGTAAAGTCTTGGTAAGCAACTCGACACCCAAGTTTTCCACACGCACAAACACATCCAATTGGCAACGAACCAATGGTCGCCCATCTGAGTGAGTAGAAAACTGCGTATTCATAAGGAATGCGCATTTTGCTTTCAGTTTGCGGCCGAACAACGGGCCTTCGTACACACCATCTGCGTAAACAACATGCAAGTTTGGCGTGCCGTACAACAGCTCCACAGAACTGACTGTCCCTTGCCCATCGTCGACATGAAGCTTGCAGTCACTTGTTCTTACCACCTGCATTTGGGTGACACCCATAAACTCCCAAATATTGACGACAACTTCTGGATAGCGCACGAGGAACAAGAACAGATCTGCATCACACTCCAAATCACGAGCAATGATTCGGCGGTACAAGGTAGGTTTGGCTAAAACAAACTGGACCCTGCGCTGAGTGGCCGGCGAAAGTTGGTCCATCGGGAAATTCCGAATGGCGTCCAGCCGCGCAAGCCGGCTGCTGCTTGATTCCACAGGCAGTTCTTCGAAAGCGGCTGACGGCACCTGAGACTGTGAATGAGCCTGTCCGGTCGGAAAAAACAGTATGGCGAAGGCGCACAAGTAAATAAGTGCCGTGAATCCGCGGCCAAACGACATGGACATGTCGTCTGTTTGCACGGTGTCACTTAGACTAGCTAGCCTGCGACGACCCCAAGCGCATGCTTCCCGTAAATAGGTGCTCAGATCCACTTTCCCCCCCTTGTGGAATCAGCTCTGATCAGTTGCGTGTGTCCATCACCAGACGCAATCACGCAATGGCCGTAAAAGTGAAACGGTTGTAAGAATTATTCGGCTCAACGATTTGAGGGAAATCAGTCAATTTCTAGATTGACAGCAGTGCTGTCGCAATGAAACGCTGTTGCCGTAACCTTCCTGAAATGAACCGATTCATCACTGTAGGACAAGAGGAAGGGGCACCAGCAAAACTTACTGAGCTTGAGTTGTCGGCCCGGTTACAGCACAATCTCCGTCCTTAGACGATACAACTCGTTCACGTTCTCGCCATTTCACGCGTTCACGGTTTACAGCAGTCCGCCGAGCCGGTAATCCACGGACGATTCGACACCGCTTCAAAAATGGTTGGTAGAAATGTACGCCGGCCGTACCAGGGCCTCGTATAGATTTGTAAAACCTCCCAACTCGGCAATTTCCAATGCAAGCTTCATGACATCCTCCAGATACAAGCAGATTGGGGTCGGTGCAGGGATCACTTTGCTGATCTTGGGCACCGCCATAATGGCATTGTGGCTGTATCCACCATGGCATCCCACACATCGGCTGGCTCAACGGTGGCAAGCTGAGGTATCTCGCTGTGATGACGAACAGGTCATTCCAAATTTGCAGCGTATGGCACACCTCGGAGATCTAGGCATCCAACATCTTGTCCATTTGTTGACCAGCTCGCGACAAGTAGTGGTAGACGGTGTGTGCGACATCCTGGACGAACAATTCCTTCAATGGCAACTGCAGCCGACGCATCGCTCGACACCTCAACTCCTTCATCTGGCGAAAACGCTCTCAGACGTAGCGTTGGAGTTAGACCAACAACAACAAGTATGGTCTGCCAATCTGGCTGTCAAGATGTTGGCTTGGCCAGCTAACCTCCCCACCTCCCAGCGAATACAACTGGTAAACCACTGTGAGCTGATCCTGCGAGCTTCTGGCTCACAGGACATACCACGGTTAGCTAACACTGTCACCGAGAACTCACAATGGGAGAACACCAAGCGATTGCCAGCATACAAGTTGTCCGGTGGTCCCAACGAGGCGATGGCACTGCTCGACTTTCCTGGCGGAAACCTGCCTATTGACGTTTCCAATATCCCCTCTGCATCTCCACCTGCCAACATTCGCGCTCCGGCAACACAACAGAAACCTCCACGTTGGAGCCAGACTTCGGATGCAACGGCTCCTGATCACATGCCAAATATCACCTCCGAACCAGCAACGTTCGATCCGGCCATAGCAGCACGTCTCAAGGGACACAGAAACTCCCGGGCCTCAGCGACAAAACCGCCGCCGACCGGGCAGCGACTTCACTGGGGCCCCCTGCAAGAGAAGACTTTCGCTGAAAAATCCGCAAAACAAAACGTCTTCGAGACACTTTCCGACCGAGCCCTGATCGACAAGCTCCACGCAGATCGGAAAACTCATTCGGACATGGCCCGAAGGACACTAAGACAACGTGGCTTCGGTCCCGAAGAAATACGACTTGCAGAACTGCTTGGCGCCCCTAATCCAGTCCAGCGTCGCCAGTTGGTGCACGAATTACAACGAAGTCACGTTAATCCGGAACGCTGGTGGATCTGGTTGAGCGAAGACCCTGATGCAAGTGTGCGGGCAGCCACTGTGGCCGTCCTAGCCACAACAGCCAATCCGCAGCTCAACCAACAGTTGCGCAAAATGGAATTAGAAGAAAAAAGCAAACTGGTAAAACGTCAGATTCGCCAAGCACTTCTGCGGCGGTAACTAGGGTGTATTTCAAAGCTCGATTTAGAAATGCAAGACAGCTCTGCAGGACGGTCTCTTGCACTTTCAGACAGACCTGAATCCCAACTTACCAGGTTTTGAAATAGGCTCTAATCAACTATTCGAACTACTGTCGAATGCTGTCCGTCCCTTCGGCCGATCTGTGCTTCCCCGCCGACCTGGCCAGAAATTGCCCAAGACCGCCAGTGCCACACGGTCCTCTAGATTCGGCCGAAAGATTGTAAGTAGCACCAGCGGCATGTACCAGGCCATGTACATGCCACCTCCATCTCCGTGCCAATACTGTGTTGCCAGCATTACAGTGGCAGAACAGCCGATTAAGGTACCGAGGTTCTTTTGGGCAGGCCACAAGGCCATGGCAAGGCTGGTGATGATAAACGCTGCCAAGACGGGAAAACGATAGACTCGATATGCTACATCGATTCCTTGCCAGAAACCTTCCAATCCGCGCGTACGGGGAATCATGAGCTCCAAGATCTGACGCAGTTGATCCCCAAAGTGCACTAAGTCGTTCGTGGTCAAAGCCAGAGACGTCACTATCAAACATAAGCTGATGACGACACCCGACAAAAACCGAACTAACCCTTTTTGCCAGTAGAAACTAATCCAGAGTGGCAACAGAAAAAACGGGTAATAGACCACTCCGATGGCAAAACCCAGGAATCCACCTGCTATTTCTGGACGCCTGTAAAAGACAATTGCCCAGATCAGTAGGGCGGCAGGTAATACGTGAGTCAAACGTTCCGTCATCAAAGCCGTATAAGGAAGCAATAGATAAAGGACAGCCGCTCCCATTCCCGCCCGGATATTTTCGAAATGACGATAACCAACGACAATAATTCCCAAGACAATCGCCAATTGCGAAAGGATGGCCATTAATTTCGCCGCGTGTACGTATCTCGATCGATCCTGTTCTTGACTGGCTTCAGCTTCACCACCGTGAACCCAGGTAGTAGAAATGCTTGGCAACAGATGCAACAACGGAAAACCGGGACCGTAACTAGCTAGACTCTCGATGCTTTCCTCTGATTCCTCGCCAGCCAACCATCGTTTCGCTGCGCGAGGCCCTTTCAAGTCGTCCTCGGTTAGCTCACCTGTGATCACATTTGCCATCAGGAAGACGAACAGGGCACAACAGACAAAGGTTAATCCGCCCAATGTCAAATTAGGATCCAACAACGGTCGACGCACCATGGCAGGATCAATGAGCAAACGCCACAGGATCAATGCCATCGCCACAAAGATCCACACAAAACCTTGCTGCTCAATACTCACACCTCGCAGATGTTCACGCGATGCGGGTGTCGATAAAGTCGCTGCAACGGTTTCGTTCGGGTCGTCAACATCGACCGACGCACCTTCGGTGGCACTCTCGGCCAAATCAGAGGACAGATCCTGAAATCCCGCATCCGGTATTTCCTCAGGTGGTTGTTCCTCTGTGGGACGTTCACTCGCTGGCTGATCACCAGTCACAAGCTCGAGCGCCGGCCCGTCCACCGCAAAAGACTCAATCAATGCGTCGTCGCTTTCGACGGAATTGGCAAGTTGGCGAGCCTGCTTTTGGACTTCCTGACCAAAATGGATCAACAGCAGACCCGGAGCCAGCAGAATCAACAATCCCAAGTCTAAATTGCGCACGCTCCAAAAGCGGCTGAATTTGAAAAACAAACCGATCACCATCAGCGACGAGACGTAGGCCCACGTCGTCGGATGAATCTCTTCATAATGGATGAGGATCTGATTCATGCGTGACAAGGACGTTGCGTCGTACGTACAATGCGGAGCCATTTTCCGCGAATCAACACGAGAATTGGCAACGGTCCTGACCTTTTCAGAATAAGGGGAACATCGTTTTTTTCAAGGTCCCCAACTCGGTTTTAGTCCCTGGCAGACCTTTTTCCTAGCCAAATCGGCTACAATTCTGGCATTCGAGACTCCTCTCGTTAACATTCCACTAAGTTCGTCTGCTTGCCAGACTTCGCGCCTTTGGACGTGGCAGAGATGGCTCTCCTAGCGAATCCATCAAAGACCCTGTTTTAAAACCTGGACCAAACTGGCTAGCATCGGGACCCAAGGCCGGATGAACGCGAGCTAGTTATTGGGGTCTCGCTCCTGCTACTCATGTGGTCAGAGACTTCGGTTCAATAGAAAAGATCCTAGCGCAACACCCTCAAATGAAGGTTTTCTCATGAAAGTGCTCGAATGGATCGGTCCACGCGAAATGCGATTGATCGATATTCCAAAACCAGAACCGACCCCAGGTCAAATTCTAGTTCATATTGACTCCGTGGGCGTTTGCGGATCTGAATTGGAAGCTTTTACCGGAGTATCCACCAATCGCTTCCCACCTTTGGTATTGGGGCACGAGTTTTGTGGACGTGTTGTCTCTGCAAATCAATGTCAACGTGAATGGGAAACCGGAGCACCAGTTGCGATGTATCCAATGGTGCCCTGCTTTAACTGTGAGTTCTGCTTGAATGGCAATTCTCAAGTATGCCATGAAAGAAAAGTTTTTAGCGTACATCTACCGGGAGCGGATGCTGAGTACATTGCCGTGGATGAGCGCATCGCCTATCCCATCGCAGAACATTTACTTGGCCCGGCTGGAGCGATCGTGGAACCGTTCAGTACGTCGATTCAGTCGGTGAAACACGTCTGTTTGACGGAACCGTCATCTGAATCTATGTCCCCTGTCAATTCACTGGTTGTCATCGGCGCGGGACCAATTGGGTTGCTCGCCATGGTGTATGCAGCCTATCGCGGCGTGTCACGTATTATCGCTGTCGATCTTGTGGAAAGTCGTCTTGATGTCGCATGTGATTTGGGCGCGACGAACTCCGTCTGCACACGTGATTTAAGTCCGTCGGATGTAGGTGAAGCGGTCCGGCAACTGTTGGGCGGCGAATTGGCAGAGTCCGTGATCGAAGCCGTTGGCTTACAAGTGACGCGTCAAATGGCCATAGCCTCCGTTGCACCCTTGGGTCGTATCGGTTGGCTAGGCCTACATTCAGCCGTCACGGCCGCGGATTTCAACCACTTGATTCGGCAGGGCATTACGACTTACGGAACCTATGCGGCTCGGCCAGAAGACTTCCAGGATGCGATTTCCTCGTTGGAAGGCGGTGCTGTTAAACACTTCGACTGGATCAAGCCATATTCGCTGGCAGATGGAGCTCAAGCATATGCCGCACTAGTAGACACACCCGATCAGCTCACCAAGGCGGTCATTCGACCATAAAGTAGAACGTCGCAGCACCAAGCGCAAAGGAAACCGTAGCTGTTAGGTTCTCAAAAATGTGCGACGAAGACCTGGTATCGTGAGCCACGGGGGCAAATAACAGATCAGTAAGGGCACAAAGGCAATACCGGCTAGCTGGTAACGGAATTTGATTTCCATCAGGTAAAAAATACACCAGTGGACCGCAAACATGGAAAAGGTCCATATCCACCGTGTACTCCGGAACAGTAAAGCGAACGGTGCACCAAATTCAAGGATCAACGTTCCGACACCCATTGCCCCAAAAAACCACAAATGTTGGTAAAGCCCAACGAAAAGAGGCGATGCACCGTCTCCTAACAGTTCTTTCCTCAGACCATCGATTGCTAGTTGACTGCGAACAGCTTCACCGCAGGCCCACCCCCATCCAAGTGGGCCCAGTACCTTCGCCACACCAGCCAGGAAATAAGTGGCTACCGTAACACCACAAAGTAGCTGAATCGGCCAGCCATACCGAGAATGAACTTCGTGAACGGCAGTTTCGCAGATCATCTCAAATTTGGCGGCAAGCCATTCGACCGTACGATCGACAGATAATGAGTCCGCAGCACGTACAAATCCCAGCACAAAAACATGCATCACCAAGAGATTGTGCGAGTGATGAATCGTAGACCAGGAGTTCTTGTAGGACATGACAAAAAGAAGCAACAGCGAGAATAACGGCCCCGTCAATCGGTAACCGAACCCCAGTACAAAGGCCAGATTCACAAACAGAGTAAGCCACAAGACAATCTCATAGACTGGCGGAGGCAGAGGAGCTGAAAGTATCCTTGCCCAACCAACTGGTTCGAAGAACGAAGCGTCAGCACTTGCACTGCGCATCAACATCGTGAAGCGCGTGGACAGGTAGTACAAGATATAGCTACCTGTCAATATACGAACAACGGCCAGTCTCCAAGGTGCCACCTCCGGAAACCATGCCCTGTCGAGCCAACCTAAAGCCCTGTTCGTTAATTTCAGTGTGCCATTTTGCACAGAGACTGTACCTCCATGGAATCTAACGAGTCACGCCCCACAAAATAATCATTGACTCGATGCTTTGCTGTCACCATTAGAATTGTGTCTATCTCGGACAATGGGTGATTCTTCTTGCGTCTCTTCACTGCCACACGGGATGCGATCTTTCGACACATCTGATCCGTTTCACCGCGGCAAACTGCCTTTTTCAATTGCTTGCGAATCTGATTCATGCCTCCTGAACCAGCATAACAATATTTAATACGGTGCTCTTGACCCGCATCATCCACGCCAAGAATGTACGTAATGCGCACGGTTTCCGAACGTTTCTTGCTGAACATCGGATAGTACGACAGAGGGAAATCGTCTCGGGGTTCGGAACGGAAATTCTGATTAACCGGCCAGAGAACCGAACCAAGTACCATCAAACTGAACCCGACAGCAACCATTTTTCGATAGTCGAACACTGTCGTTTGTTCTGTTCCATCCGGCGTTGATTTTCCGGACTTCGATTGTTCTTGTGAAGTTCGTCGGTTCATCGGAGACTCACTAATTCTGACTTAGATGGTCATATGCCATAAAGGCTTGCAAAGCATGGTGCACATCGTTGATACGTACTTCGTTGGCTCGGCGATTGAAGTTTCGTGTAAAGGAAACATGTCCTCTGGGCAGTTTCCGAACAGCTCGCGGTATAGCTCCCAAATGAATCCCTTCGCGAATTTGTGCGTCTACCAAAAACTCGATGCCGACGCTAACCGCATTCTCAATTCTCCGACAAAGTTTCACCTCGTGGTCTGGCAGAAAAGATAAGGCAGCAATCAACGCCTGAAGACGCATGGCAGTGGGACCAGTGCGTCCATCCATAGTGAAGCACCCATGTTCTCGGCAACCTCGAGGAAATTGAGGTTGGCTTTGGAGAATGTTCTCACAAAGCTGGACAACGTACGCAACGAGCGCACACCGTGATGTTGGTGGACTCGGAATCTCTTCGTAATGTTCGAGCAGTATTCGTATCGCCAAGACCGACCAGTAGTCGGACTTGGAAACGAATCCCTCTGAATCGGAATTCCACGAGAGATGATCAAGCCCTTTTGCGGCCGCATTCAACCAATCAACCTCAGGATCTAGCTCATACAGCGACAAAGTTCCCAATACGGCTTGGCTAGGGAATTGAAAAGGCACAGAAGTATCTCTTTTGCCTCCTTCGCCTGGAACAAACGAAGAATAGAAACTACCGTCCGTTTTTTGCATAAACAAAATAAATCTGGCAAGCTTGCGCAAATGTGCCAGGTCGATCGTTCCAGGCCGGATCCATTCAACACGAATCAGCGCCGAGAGCACCGTGCCGGTCGTACCCAGCTTTGCCTGCCTTAGCTCGTTGTAAGCCGTCAGTGCGGGATTCGACCAGGCTGCGACTAATTCATCATGTCCCGGAACTGCCTGCAAAGACTGGTCTTGCAAGAACCGTACGGCAGCCAACAGGAGACTTACGGTTTCCGGGTTCGGGTACCAATCGTAATAATCCGCCAACGCGTTCATGGAACCCGCATGACGCATCAAGTTGTACTGTGCTCCTAACAGCTGGCCACTTTCAAGATCACGCCGGTAAGTAAATTGGCCATTTTTCTGGCTAGCAGTACGCAAGTATTGCGCGGAATGATGGATTGCTGCATCAACGTCTTGGGGCCTATCGACCCCTGGAGAGTCCACCAGTTTTCCATTTGGAATTTCGAACCAGATTTCTCCAGTCCGTGCTGAACTCGTTTCAGCTGAACCGCGTGAGGATTGTAATTCCCTGAATGCACTTTCAACCAATGGAAAGACAGACAAGGCAATCGCCAGGAATGCGACGGTCGTTATTGAAATCAACCTCACAATGATCACCCACGAAAACAAACATAAAGACCAAATCTCAGACATCCAACCGCTAACGAAAGTTGCCCAGGCAAGTGTCGGACAAGTTTACGAATCTATAAATAACACAGGTACGGGAGAAATCCCCGTTCTCGAGAACGCGTATGGCTTCCACTTACAGCTGCCCGCTTACCCTGGAACACTTGCATGCTGTGAATGAATCAGACGACGTGGCTGTGGGACTATTTTACCAGCGTAGATCGTTTGGCTGCCAAAGCAGCTGACTCAAAGGCATTGCTCAACAGCGTTGTCAGATCTCCACCGTTCGATCCTGTAGCGTCGAAATGACTAGCCGAAGTCGCGTCGGCAATGTCTTCCATCAATTCTACATCAGCGTCATTGCCCAGACTGATCGTATAGACTTTGACATCGTTGGCGTCAGCGTATGCTGCGGCATCGAGTGCATATTGTCTGGCACCTGTTCGAGGCCGGTTGGCATAGCCATCGCTCATCAGCACAACAACTTTTTTGGCGTCGGTTCGTCCTGAACTATCGTTGACGAGAACGTGAACCGCATCGCACAAAGAGGCACCCGTTCCCGTGTAAGCAGTATAATTTGATCCCCTATATTTGGCCGCGTCCAGATTCGACGAAGACAGCACGGTGTCGCGAAGATGATCGAAGTTGCTAGTAATGTTGCATTCGAGCACACCTCGATGATGGTCTGCAGAGGCATGCAATCCTGAATCATAAATCGAGCAACTGTGACCTTCGTCATTCGGATCATAGAAATTAGGCTGCGCCGACAATCCCATGACGCCAATTTGGTCGTCGCCATCAAATCCTTCGATGACATCTACGAAGGTGGGAGCTGAATTCCGCAATGCTTCGATTCGACCTTCATAAGCCATGGATCCCGAAAGATCTAGCAACATGCAGAAGTCAATCTTTCCACCACCACCCGTAGCAACGGCCGACCCGACAATATCAAAGTCGTCTCTACCAAACACCCGTGCAAAGAAGTAGTTCTCGTTTGCCTGAGTGCCTCTAACACGGATCGAATCTGGGCTTTCGCTGCTGACGGCAAATCCTTTGGTATCCTCATCCCAGGTTCCGGTTTCGACAACAATTGCGTTGTCAGGAATCGTTTGGTTCATCCCGACGCGGTGAGCTTGTATGAAACTCTCCGCCATTTGAACGGCTCCCTCCACATCCCCCTCGTTTTGCTTGAGTTGCAAGTTGGCAGCAATCGCTCCCGCATCTACAGCGTTTTGAATTTGGACCCGATCAAGATACATGATCCCCAAATCCACCGCGAATGCGGTCATCCCAATGATGACAACAAACAAAAAGACCATCAGAACGAGTGTGACACCCGCACGGTTTCTGGTCTTGTATTGAGCACGACGTGAGTTGAAGCTATGCATGAAAAGATCCGGTTCGTGTACCAAGATATTAACGCGAACAATGAGAAAAGAGGCAAATCCAGAAAACAGCTGACAGCCAAGAAACAGACGTCAAGAAAAGACTGGCCATTAAAATACTAGCTCACGTATAGCTTTTGTCAAATCGAACGGCAATGCTCGCAACAGAAACACACAAGGCGCCAGATGACCCTGTCATTCACAAGGATTCCCTTCACGAGGCAAAGTCGAAGAACCAGAAAGCGCGACGCTCCCAAGAAATTGTGGCACGGGTATCCAGCTAACGTTCGAAAATAGGACGGATACATCGACCGTAATTGGATCCCAAAGACATGAAGTATCTAGTGAACTCGGATTGATGTTCACTTTGGACGTCGATACTGGGATGCCTCCGGTCGCTAAGAAATCGACGACCGTTGATTTGACGTCAGCTTCTGCAGCGTCGTCTAAGATTGCCTCACGACAGCCCCTCCGAGCTGCTTCTTCGAGCGTCTGTATCACCATCATCGCGTGACCAACCTCGATGCACGCAAACACGAAAGTGAAAAGTAACGGAGCAATCATCGTAAATTCAACTGCCGTGGTGCCACTTCGGTAAGCGACTTGAGTACTTCGTTGGGTTCTCATAACAGGAATCTCCTAAAGCTGCGAGAGTGACAACTCGCCTGTCGGCTCTGGACGGAACCCGAAAAGATCAATCATCGTCGTCATCGTCGTCATCGTCATCATCATCGTCATCATCATCGTCGTCATCGGCGGCAACGGCAACATCCGCCGCATCAGCAACCACAAACACCAAAAAGACGGAAACCC
>JAKVBZ010000067.1 GCA_022448645.1 Pirellulaceae bacterium | reverse complement strand
GCTCACGGATCAAATGGCATCCGTGGGACGGATCCAGTCGACAGGGATTTGACACACCAGCCCAATGATCCACTCGTGCTGGAGAGGAGTTGGCCAGAAGGGCAGGAAAGACACGTTTCCGAACTACCAAACCCCCTTTGTGGGATCGTATCCCAAGGCGTCGCCTAAAGTCAAATAACGTTCCGCTAAAGAGGGACGTTGCTGCTTATCGTAGACCAGTCCCAGGTGGTGGTAGAAAACCGCTAAATAGTGGTCACTCTTTTTTCTTTGGTTTTTTTGCCAAATAGCATCGGGGAATTCGATGTAATGAATTTGTTCGAGTGCGATGCTATGTTCTTTGACGGCGATTTCAGTCGCCTGCTTCAGATCCTGCTCCGCCGCATCCATATCTCCCAATAGATAATAGATGTAACCACGTGTGTCGAGAAAAGCGGCATACACTTGGCTGTCACTAGCAATCGCTAGTTCGATGTCTTCTAGAGCATCGTTCAACTCGAGTTGACCGATGGCTCGAGCATAGGCTCGACCATTTAAGGCCAATGATAATTGGACCTGATTGGAGGGGCGGCTGATTTCCACGATCCGATCGTGATCGCGGATGGCTTCCTCGTGACGCCCCAGGCGTTGGAACATTTCCGCACGCACGTTGTAATGTTGAATATTGTTGGGTGACCATTCGATTGCCCGGTTGAGATAGTCGATGGACGCATCCAGATTCCCCGTTAGATTAGCTTCCAGCGCAGCTGCGTGGAACCAATTAGCGATTTCAAGTGGTGCGTTCAAGACCATGTACGAAGTGCATGTGACGAACAGACTTACAAGTAGAAGCTTTCTCATAGGATCTGCTGCTGACAAATCGCGATGCCGGATTTTACTCGTGTTTGGGCCACTCTTAATTTCGGGTGCGAAAAGACAAAGTGGTCGAAGAGTCAACGTTTTTTGTTGTCTTTTCCCCTAATTCTTCGTAATGGCAAAGCTGTTCGATGGATTGTTGCTTGGAAGGGGAACGGTGCGAGCCTTCCGGCTCCGTTGCGGAGGTGTCTCGGTTAGAACCGGACCGTATGAGCCATTTCTCTTCTATTTCCTTTGCTGGTTGCACCAAAGTAAGGGCCCTGCGTCGCTGACTTGGCCGATCTTAGCAATTCTACAGGAAATCAGCAATATTTCGTCCCGAGAATCGCGAAGACTCTGCGGTTAGCAATATTGACGAACACAAATTTCAGTCCTACGATCATGGTAGCTCAGCGGCGGAGGCGTGTATGTTATCCGTGATTGCCGCGGGACACTTAGCACGTTACTTCACTAATCACTCACGGACTACTCTCTCGGGGGACTGAGATGCCGCTTTTTGAGGTTGAGACGGACGGACACATCATCATCACTTGGGCTGATAATGAAGAGCGAGCGCAGGCGCTCGTTAGCGACAATTATGCTCACGAAGCTATCATTCGTTTAACGAAGCGGCCTCGCGACACATGGGTCATTTCAAAATCCGCATTGGGGATCACTGGCCAAGCCGACCCGTGTACCGTTGCCAGGGACTGTTTGTCGAAGGCGGCTGGTGACAAGGTTCACGCTATTCGACTTTACATGAAGGAGACAGGTTCCGACCTGGGCGTTGCTCGCAAGGCTATCGAGTCCAATATGGTCATGGGTTGGTAAGGCAACCCTCCGACCGAGACTCTTTGGTAGACTGGCGAGTTTGACTGTTGCAGCCGGTTCTATTTTCCCGGTAGCAATTTTACATCAACTACGACAGCTTGGACGGGCTTATGCGTTTCGTCGGTCTACACAAAAAAAGTACGACGGCCTTGGATGACCGTCGTACTACAATCATGTCTCTTTGATCCAACTATTACTCGTTTGCCTATTGAGGCGCACCAATCGGATTGCTCGTCGGTGCTTGATAACCGGTGGGTGCAACCTGGTTACCGGCTGGCGGTTGGTAATCAGTGGTGCTGCCTGGACGCCATGGTTGGTGCGGCAAGTTGGCTGTGTTGGGAACCCCTCCAGGAGCCGCAGTCGTGTTCGGCGGAAGGGAACTTGTGGGAGCCGTGTAATTGGCCGACGTGTTGTAACCTGCTGGCGCCGAACTAGGAATGGCCGCCGGGTCGGTAGTAGGGGCACTAGCTGTCGACGTCGTGTTGTAACCAGTTGGTGCTGCGCTGTACGTGTTGCGCTGCAGTGCGGAATTCCCAGTCGATGGAGCTGCGTAGCGGCTGCCAGAACCGCTGCCAGAACCATAGTCCGATCCAGAACTGACGGGATAACTGGGCGCCGTGTTCGGGGCGGGGTTAACTTGTGGTTGTGGAGCAGCATAGGGATTGCCTTGAGGCAAATTGTTGCCGTAGGAACTTGGTGGGGATGTCGAAGGAGCCGTTCTTGGCGCCACCGAACGGGCGTCAGCAGTGTATACCGGTTGAGTATTGGCAGGTGGTGCCGAGTAGTATCCGTTTTGTGGAACACCAGCATTGTTCACTGCGTACCCTGGGGACACAGCAGGTTGTGTGTTGTTGTAACTTGCACTCGCTGAGCCGGTGTCGTAGTTGCCTGTGTAGTATCCACCGGCCGTTTGACCAGAATAAGCTACTTCGGGTCGTGTCGTGTTAGGATAACCTGTGGGTCCAGCAGCTGGTCCCACAGATGCTACTGTCGAGGCATAGGGTCCGGCCGAGGGAGTAGCACCAGCTAGACTCGTCGTCGGTGGTGAAGGTGTAGAAGTGGCTGAAGGCAACGTGGCGGCTGGACCTGTGGCTGCCAATTGCGTGTTTTCCTCGTCTTCTCCGCGGTCACGAAGATCGCGGAGCCAAGCGAGCTGCTTGACACCAGGTAAACTGCCAATTCGCGGAGCCCTTGAGAGCCGACATCCGCACACCGATAGGGCCGTGCTACCAATGATTACCAAGGCAATCGATTGTTTAAACCAAGTTGATTTTGTCGTGCACATGGCCGGGAAATCCTCATAAAGGTTTGCGGGAATAGGGCGATTTTCGCCAGTAAACCGTCACTTGCCGCTGTCGTGTTATTGAACAATCTGCCCGAACGGGCATTGACGATAGGTATCGTTTTTAGGATGCCGGCCTCCCACCAGACCACTCGATTGTTGTCTACGAATGCGTCGGGTTAGCCGGCATACTACCGTTTTTTGTCGACCGGACTAATTCATAATCCTTAACTAATCCAAACAAAACACAAATCTTCACATTTAGGACAATGTAAAGACGGTCAGCGCGGCAGATGATAGGAAGAAGCATTGAATGCGGTCAACGCCAAACCGGTCGGCGGAGTCCATGCTGTTGACGCTAGTAGTGCTGCCTGATGTGGTGGGCATGGACTGCTGCGATGGAGAACGTAAAAGCCAGAGAGAGAAGGATAGATAGGACCGCTATGCCATGATGTGTTGGGGACTCCAATCGGTGATGGTAAGTAGCTGAGCGGCTCCGGTCCCAGCTGTCGAGAAACTGGCAACGTACCGAGTAACAATCCATCGTAACGTTTACGTCTTCACTTAGAACGTATAGAACTAGCTATAATTTCCACCACAGCATCAGCAGGCAAAATCTTTTGCCTGCTGAACTATCCACCGTGTCATCGTCGTCAAGCAATACCTTGACTGCTAGCTTTTGGCTTCGGCAAACCGCCGAGCAACTTCGTCCCAATTGACGACGTTGAAGAATGCCGCAACGTAGTCAGGGCGACGATTCTGGTAGTTGAGGTAGTAGGCGTGTTCCCACACGTCGAGTCCCAAGATGGGAGTGCCACTGATACCGGCAATCGCTTCTCCCATGAGCGGGCTGTCTTGATTGGCGGTGGAACCGACAGCCAGTTTGTCGCCTTGGACCACCAGCCAGGCCCAACCACTGCCGAAGCGGGTCGCTGCGGCGTTGCTGAAAGATTCTTTGAATTTATCGAACCCACCCAAATCGGCATCGATGGCAGCAGCCAGATCACCGCTAGGACTTCCTCCACCTCCAGGCCCCAAGATAGTCCAGAACAATGAATGGTTGGCGTGACCACCTCCGTTGTTTCGCACGGCGCCTTGTTTGTCTGCAGGTACGGAGCTCAGATCGGAAATCACCGTGTTAATGCACGCATCGGCCAAAGAGGTGCCGGCGAGTGCATCATTGGCTTTGGTAATGTACGCTTGGTGATGTTTTGTATGGTGAATCTCCATCGTACGAGCGTCGATATGAGGTTCTAATGCGTTGTAATCGTATGCCAGTTGGGGAAGTTCATAAGCCATGCGTTTACCCTTTTTCTAATAGCTTTTCTAATAGCTTTTCTAATAGCTTTCTAGATATTGCCGTTTGTTGATGATTTCCAATGTCGATAACACAAAACAGGATACCGAATCCAACATCAGCTGGCAATTGGGTATGCCAAGGGTAAGATGGCCGGCGACTTAAACTAGCTGCAGTGAACGTTTGTGCTGTGGGAATCGTTTGCTGGACGCTGCTTATGTTTCGTCGCCGTTGTCGACATCCGTTTCGGGTCCCATGGTGGAGCATTCCTCAGCCAGCAAGTAGGACTTCAAGCTGGAATACAGTTGCGTGGCACGATCCTGCACGTTTTCTAGTCGGCGATCTCGATTACGTTTAGGGCGTATCTTCACATGCAACTTATGTCCAATGGCGTGGGAATGAACTGGTTGGTCAGCTTGTTCACCGAAGATAATCTCGACCGTCAGTGGAATAGCTCGGTCGGAGCGACGCCGTTGGGATCGCATGTCACGTTCGAAGTGCATCAAAACTTGGTTTGTTTTGAGAAAAACGATTTCGGCTTCGTGAGCGATCGCGAACCCTCGCAGTTTTTGGACGACGATCTCCAAACGTACGTCCGTAACAAGCGTCTTTTGTATCAATAAATCGGATTGCCGAACGCGATACCCATTGGACCACCACTTCGAGGTTTGTTCTTCCGTTTGAGATGTTTCTTCCGACATGCCACATCCAAGCTGGATGACCGTGTTACGGCCCATCGCTTTGGCTTTGTAAACGGCACGGTCTGCGCGTCGAAATATAGACTCAGGTGTATCTCCCGATTGTAATTCGGTAACGCCAAAACTGGCCGTCAACCGGGCGTTGTTGAGAACAGGTTGGACGGTGTTGGCCAATGCAATGCGTGTCTGTTCGGCGCGAGCTGCGGCAGTGGCGTTGTCACAGTCGGCACAGAGTATGACGAATTCTTCACCACCGTAGCGAGCCACCATGTCGCCTCGACGACAGCAACGTTGTAAGAGTGCGGCAAAACTGACCAGGATTTCGTCACCGGCTTGATGCCCGTACGTATCATTGACTTGTTTAAATCGGTCGATGTCGCAAATAATCAGGCTGTAGGGTTGTCTTCTGGCGGTGTGGTCGGCGATGAATTCCTCGTGTGTTCGGTCGAACTCCGCTCGATTGTGTACTTTGGTCAGAGGATCGCGAGTGGCCTTGCGATGCAGGTGTTGTACGCGTTTTTCCAAGTCCTGTTGAGAAGTTACATCGCGCAACACGATTGCGGCCCCTAGCTTTGTCCCATCGCTTTTTACGACAGGAATGATGCGCATAGCAACTGAAGTTCGCTGATTGTCACGGCAGGCAAGTGAGACTCGCTGGTTCGTTTGCACGCCGTTTTCGATGACAATCGCCACAGGGCAGGTATCGTCGATGATCATATGGCCTTCGTGATCATGTAGACGAACGAGGCTAGGTAGCCACTTCTTATCCACGACGCTATTCGCTGTCAGTCCCGTGAGTTGCTCAGCGCCTTGGTTCCAGCGTAGGATGCGTAACTGTACGTCGACAAACACAATGCCGTCGTCCAGTTGGTCAATCAAACGGGTGTCAAACAGAAGTTGAATAGAATTCGGAGATGGACTTCCCAAACGCTGGCCCATGCGCCAGTGGGAGTTTTCCAAGTCTGCACCAAGTTGAGCCAACCATCGTTGTGAAGTGTCCTTTTGCAGCTCAGGAATGTACGAGTCGTTCCATTCATAGAATTGCTTGACAAGTTGAGGATCAAACTGCGATCCGGCGTTTTGCAGTAATTCGTGCAGAGCACGCTCTTTGGACAGTGCTCGTCGATACACATGGTCCGTGGTCATGGAATCGAACGCATCGGTAATGGCTAGGATACGTGCACCCAAGGGAAGTTCTTGGCCGAGGAGTTCAGAATGTTTGTTACTTCCGTTGTACCAGCCGCGAGTATGTTCCACGATACTGAGTACTTCCTTGGAAGCACCGCAGGATCGGAGGATTTCCAAACCGGTTGACCAGTGAGTGCGAATCAGTGCCGTTTCCCGATCATCAAGAATGGAAGGCTTGTGCAACAGATTTTCGGGAATACCAATTTTTCCGACATCGTGCAGCAATGCGGCAATCTCGATGTCCGTGCACTGTTGGTGATTAAGCTCATGTGCGACTGCCCAGTCCGAACAGGCAAGTGCTACACGCAGGGAGTGGCTGGCCGTTGGTTGATGTTTAGCGCGCAGAGCCGTAAATAGGCCGCTGGCAACGCCCAGGCGAAGCTGGACGAGGGGGTCGTCTGTGTTGATGTTTTTAGCAGGAGTTTGCGGAACGGAGATTTCGTTCGCGGTTCCGATGACAACCACTGCACCGTCGTGGCTGTTCCCCAACAAGGAGTGCAGCGCATCGAGCTTCTGGTCGGCCAATGGGGTCGACGTCGCGTTGCTGGCTGCAACAGTCGAAGGTTCGGGGTTCATTTCTGGCATGGATGGCGGCGACTGCAAGTAGGGATCGCTGCAGGCTGAGCCAGCCGGCGAAATCGGATTGGCCTAGGAACCGATGGCAATCTGACGCTAGTGGTAATACCCCCTATGAAAACCTAGTTTTCGCCCGAACTTGCGTCAAACAAACCGTTGGGGCTTGCGAAAAGATTGCACCTTTCCTCACCGGAATATCCTTTACATTCCGCATCATCAGCCGAAGTCTTGGTCCAAAACTCAAGGTTCATTCCAGGCCATCGTGTAGGAAGCAGAACGGAAATGCCGATGATACTTTCGTTCCGGTAGACGGATTGTTACAGCTCCATGGCCAAACGGCATTTCCGATAAACTTGACGCCTCACGAGTCATTCGATCGAAAATGGAATTTCGACGTAGTGGAACAAGCGGTGGTCGGCGTCGCCGTGTGTTGCTCGAAGACACCAGCTCCATGAAGGATATGGCACCTCCCAGCCACCAGCGTTCTGGCACAGTCACCAAATATGCTGACGCGGCACAGGCGGAATGCGATGTGCGCCTCGCGGACCTGATCCCGCAACGAATCTGGTCTCTTTGTCTGTTGTGCCTGTTGGGAATTGGCGTGACGTCGGGGTTGATTTGGTTGCATCAGCAACACCAAACCTGGGCCATATGGTTAGGCCTGAGGCCAGACACTTTTTCTGTACTTGATCTGTCTAGTAAATCCAGTTTGGTATGCTGGGTGTCTTCTGCCGTTCTGGCTGTGGCGGCGTTAACCTCCATGTTGATTTTTAGATTGCGCCGACACCTAGTAGACGACTACCGCGGTCGATACCGGGTTTGGTTGTGGGGAGGAATGTTGCTGCTACTCATGAGTGCTCATTGTACTGCCAGTGTTGAATCTCTGGTGACGGACGTGGCGACTCACCTTTTGGGAACTACCCTGTGGGGTGATGGCTACATCTGGTGGGTACTGGTGGCAAGCGTTGTCGCGCTACCCATGACGTTGATGGTGCTGATCGACATGCGGCACAGCGTGATGGCTAGTCTGACGATGTTGCTCGGTCTGGGATGCTATGGAGCTTCGGTAGGGTTGCGTGCGGAAGTGTTGTCCGGCCTTCATCCGATCTTGTCGACGGCCAGAGTCGAATCCATGGTAATCGCTGCCCACTTGGGACACCTTATGGTATTGATGTCCATGTGGATATTTGCTCGCTATGTGCTACTCGGTGCCCAAGGCAACGTGTCAACAGACGTGCGAATGGAACGGACGAATCGCGAGAAGAAAGAATTCGCGTCCGCAACGGCAGCCAATTCTAAGAAGAAATCGGATGCGATCGTTGGTTCGAAAAAGGCCAAGTCCCGGCGGAGCGATTTGGACAAAGTGTCATCCTATGATGGCTCGATCGAGGCTAATGAGTTGACAGCCTCGGAGGCTGTCAACGGCGGTGGTCGGAAACTGTCAAAGGCCGAGCGAAGGCGTCTGCGCAAACAAGCTCGCCGCCAAAATAAAGCGGCATGAAATCGTGTCTGACTTCTATGGTTAGATCTCCGAACCTGATTTCTTGCTGTGGGCCCCAGTTTTCATGCAAATGGGGAGTCGGTATCCTGGTCGATGTTGTGGGTACCTTGGTCGACGAAAAAGTGATCAATCGGTATCTCCATCAAACTCTGATTCCCCGACGTTTTTTCGAGTTTTGTAGTACCTCGCCATGATTCGCACTCGTTTTGCTCCCAGTCCAACCGGCTACTTGCATATTGGCGGTGTGCGAACCGCCTTGTTTAATTGGCTTCTTGCCCGGCAAACCGGTGGGCAGTTTGTGTTGCGGATCGACGACACCGATCGCGCCCGCAACGTGAAAGAAGCTTTGCAGCCGATACTGGATGGATTCCGTTGGTTGGGGATTGATTGGGACGAAGGTCCGGATGTGGGCGGCGATGCAGGGCCGTACTACCAATCCCAACGTTCCGATTTGCATGCTTCCGAAGCAGCTCGTCTGTTGGCCTCCGGGCACGCCTATCGAGACTACGCGACCACGGACGAGATTCAGCAGGAGCGGACCGCTGCCGAACGTGAAAAACGTCCCTTTTCCTACAGTCGCAAGTGGATGGCAACCACAAATGAGGAAGCGGCAAAGTTTGAGAACGAAGGTCGTAGTGCAGTGATTCGTCTGCGCATGCCACGCGAAGGTAAGTGTGTTTTTACAGATGCGGTACGCGGGGTAGTCGAGTTCGATTGGGCACGCGAACAAGACCATGTGATTCAACGAGCCGATGGTAGCTGCCTGTACCATTTGGCAAGTGTAGTGGACGATCACGCCATGCGGATTTCCCATGTGGTGCGGGCCGAAGAGCACTTGTCAAACACACCGCGGCAGATTTTTATCGCTCAATCGCTCGACTATGAGCTTCCCGTCCATGCACATTTGCCGTACGTCGCTGAGCCTGGAGGGAAAAATAAAATCAGTAAACGGAAGCTCGACAAATACCTCAAAAATCCAGACTTTAAGAAGTTGTTTTCTCATGGCCAATCTATTGCGGAACGTTTAGGGTTGGCTACGGTCGCTGACACTTTCAACCCCGTGATTATTGACTTTTACCAACAGGTCGGTTTTTTGCCTGATGCAATCCTGAATTATTTGCTCTTGTTGGGTTGGTCATTGGACGACAAAACGGAAAACTTCTCACGATCCGAAATGATTGAACAGTTTTCCTTGGATCGCGTTGTTAAGTCTCCCGCCAGTTTTGATCCAAGTAAGCTGATGGCGTTTCAGGATCGCTATATGCGTGAGCTACCCATCAAACAAAAGACTGCGTTGGCAGTGCCTTTTCTGCAAGAAGCTCAGTTGGTGAGTCAACCACCTGAATGCGATTTGGCGCCAACGTTGACCTGCCTCTTGGAATCTGCCGGAGATCGAATCAAGGTGTTGGGAGATGTGAGTAGCCTCGACGAATTTTTCGTGTCCGATGACAAACTTGAATACGATGAGAAAGCGATCCAGAAGCGACTTCAAAAGCCCCCTCGTGCGGTAGAATTACTGGTTCGGTTTCGTCAACGATTGGCTGATGCAGCGGATTTCGATACGGCTAGTCTCGACCAGCTAATGCACACATTTGTGGAGGATGAAGGAATCAAGATCGGAGAAATTATCCATGCCGTGCGTGTTGCCGTGACCGGAAAATCGGTTGGCATTGGCCTGTTCGATGCATTGTCGATCATTGGCCGTGAAAGTTGTTTGGCACGCATCGATTTCTGCGTACAGCAATTTGGCGGTAGTCGTGGTTAGCAGCAATCTCTGAATGGTTTACCGACCAGCCGAACGCGCCGTCGATTTTGCATGTTCTCGGACAACACTGTCGACGATGTTATTCGTTCCAGTAAAAGTAGAGAACATTGGCCTACTTCCTGCTGCTACAGGATCTCTCAAATCGCAATCAACGTTGATGGACGAGTTATCTGGCAAGGTTCCACGCGTCTTGTGTATAACGTTGCATGACTAATTGCTGAGTAAGATCCTCAGGCCATGAGGTTCGTGCGCCTGTCGTTGGCCAGGCGTCTAGCACTGCCGCACGCATTTCATCCTGCGTTATCGGCAGATTGGCGACGAAACTAGCGTGATCTCGTCGACCCCGGTAATCAGGTTCTCGTGGAGGTGCCGCCAGGTAGCGGCTGATCCATTACAAATGGAAGTCGTAAAGTAGGGTTCCATGATACAGCAGATGTGTGCGCCGGAGGCGAAGGCTGTTGCCTGAGCATTTCTTTCTTGGTTCCGGGCCCATTACCAAATCACTGATACCAGCGAGGGTTACTTCGTGACCATGGTGTCGTAACGAATCTACAAGTGCGCCAAGGACAAATTGATGAGCTTGTTCAATCATCTGTAAACCGGGACGTCGTTCATGGCTGATGACCAGGCTGTACATCAAACAGCCTGGGCCCGCCACAATCGTGGCTCCACCGCTACATCGCCTTAATACGGGGACGCCATCTCCGTGGCACACTTCGCGGAAAACCTCCTCCTCGACTCGGGACGATCTGCCACACACCACGATCGGCGATGGCGATTCCCAAATACGTAGCACTTCGGAATCAACTGAATTTGACTGTTCGGCATAGTCAAGCAAAGCTTCATCGAGCGCCAGGTTCATTGCTGGCGAGTCAAGTGTCAGATCCAAAACTTGCACAATAGAGTACTCATATAGGGTTAGTTTTACGAAGCTCGGTTCCCGTCTCGCGTTCGCGCTGTGAATAACATAGACTACAGGAATTCTGAGAAACCTGACTATGCCTGACGAGTCCCCGCCCCCCGAAATTCAGCTGAACGAACCAGGACAACATGCCGCCGAAAAGGCTTTGCCACCGGTCCAGCCTCCCACGGCCGGGTTTGTGTTCCAGCTCTTTATTATTCCCGCCATCATAGTGGGGATTATTGCGGTCGTTTCGCTTTTATTCAGCTGGCTGGCGCACATGGGGGGTACGTCAGAGTCTCTTGTCAAAGACCTGGAACGAGGAGGTCCGCATAGTTGGCAGACGGCTTACAACCTTGCCCGTGAACTCCAAAAGCCGGGAAACGCCGTTTTACGACGGGATGAAGCCCTGGCCGGCAAATTGGCCACCATGCTGGATCGCCAGTTGGATATCCCATTAAGCTCCTACGAGGGGGCTGAATCGGCAAGCGTTTTAGAACCCAACCCTCGGAAAGCGATGGCACAATTGCGGTTCTTTCTGTGTCGGACGCTGGGTGAGTTTGAAACATCTGTTGTTCTACCTGTTCTGATTCGCGCTGCGACGACCGAGGAGCATGTGGGACAAGGGCCCAATGATTTGGGCGACGAGTACGTCAGGTTGTCCGCGATTGAAGCCATTACCGTACTGGTAGGGCGACTAGGACCAGCCCGCATCCCTAATCCGGACGTTGTGAATGATGCGATTCATATGGCGTGTGAACGTGACGACGACAGTATGGCAAATGGGCGGACCCAACTTAGATCTGCAGCTGCATTTGCGATGGGAGTCATGGGCGGTGAATCCAATTTGGATCGGCTGGCGAGCATGTGTAATGATGCGGAACTCAACGTGCGCTTCAACGCGGCAACGGGATTGGCACGAAACGGAGACGTTCGGTGCCAGGAAGTTCTTCTAGAGATGTTGTCGGTTGATCTGGAAGCAATTCCTTCCGAGGGGGATCAGGGAGAATCCTACGCTCAAGTTTGGAAACAGCACACGATTTGGCGTAACGCTTTGAGATGTCTGGAGCGGCTGGCACACGAAAATCCCGGAGCAGATATGGACGTATTCCGCATGGCTGTCGGGGAATTGCTACAGGAGGAGTCTATTGGCGAGCTTATTTCGGAGGTGCGTGAAACACTGGACGTGTTGGAGAAAAGGCCTTAA
This sequence comes from Pirellulaceae bacterium, assembly GCA_022448645.1. The sequence goes on along the minus strand of JAKVBZ010000067.1, from coordinate 17,324 downwards.
GCGAGCAGGCTAGAGAAAACCGAGAAGTGGACTCAATCCGTTTCTTCGGAATCATGCCTTTGGGTCCGATTTTTAACAAGCACTGCAGTCCGGCGCTCGACGGTGCTTCCATTCAACAAGAATCATGCCATGGAAAGGGGCGGATGTGGTAGCGGCCGAGGAGGGCACAAGGCTGTCCTCACTCGTTCCTGATGTACCCTTAGAAGTGGAGTATGGATCATATAACGTAAGTGGAATGGGTTTGCGCTACTTCGGTATATCAATTGGTGGAACGTGGCTCAGGTGCTGGATCGCGTACGAGACAAGTATGGTTCGTTCGGGACACTAAAAACAACAATGACTTCCTATCAAACTTTGGAGTATTTTTATGTCAAGCAAGACTGAACAAATCATTGAACTACTGACTGCCGCCTATTGCATGGAATTAGAGACAGTCATGAATTACTTGGCCAATAGCACGAACCTGGACGGTGTGAGGGCTGAGGAGATCAAGAAGTCTCTGGCTGCAGACATTACGGAGGAGTTGAATCACGCGCAAACGTTAGCTCAACGCATCAAGCAATTGGGCGGTTTGGTGCCGGGCTCTGCGTCAATAGTTGTGGGAAAACAGCAGCAACCTAGCGATGATACCACGGATGTTGTAGGGGTTATTCGGGCTGTGATTGAAGCCGAGAAGGCAGCGTGTTCTCAGTACAAAAAGATCATCAGCGAAACGGAAGGCGAAGATTACGTGACTCAAGATTTGGCCATCCGATTGCTGGCTTCAGAAGAAGAACATTTGGTGCTGTTTAAGGGTTACTTAAAGGAATACATGCAGGCGTAGTCTGAGAAGCGACTGGAGCCGATCGAAAAAAATAAAGCGTAAGAGCAACGCCACGGCGCTCAGACCAGCAACTCATGCAGAACGCGTGCGCCAGTCACCTCGGGATCGGTGAGTCGTTCGTCACGTCCGCCATGATGATAGCTCAGGCGTGAGTGATCGATGCCCAATTGATGTAGGATCGTGGCGTGCAGGTCGGCGCAGCTCACACGGTCCACGACAGATGCGTAGCCGAAATCGTCGGTGGCGCCGTGAACGTGTCCACCTTGAAAACCGCCACCTGCCATGAAGATGCTAAACGCATGACGGTTGTGGTCACGCCCCGCTTCGCCTTGAGTGATAGGCAGGCGTCCGAATTCGCCGGCCCAGATCACCAGCACTTCATCCAACATGCCTCGCCTCAAAAGGTCGAGGATTAACGCTTTACTCGCCTGATCTACCACACCACAGATTTCGCGCATGCGTTTTGCGAGATCCGCATGATGATCCCATGGCTGGAAAGGAGGCGGATGAACTTGGACAAAGCGAACTCCCGCTTCCACCAACCGCCGCGCCAGCAGGCAGCGTTTGCCATATTCGGCGCTGATTGGGTTATCAAGTCCGTAAAGCTGACGAGTTTCGTTGGTTTCGTCCGAGATGTCTAGGATGTCATTGGCAGCCAATTGCATGCGTGCTGCCAGCTCAAAATTTTCTATGCGGGCTTCCAACTCCGATTCCTGAGGATGGCCTAGGCGATGCGCCTGGTTCATCTCATTCAGCAACTTGATCTGACGTTGTCGGGCTTTGACAGGTAGCGCCCGAGTTGGATTCATGTTGGGCACGGGACTGCCCGAGGAACCAAATTCGGTTCCTTGATAGACGGCCGGAAGCCAGCCGCTGGACCAGACAAGTTTGCCAGAAGTGTTGTACCCTTCGGCGTCACGCAAGACGATGTACCCAGGTAAGTTTTGGTTTTCTGTTCCTAGTGCATAGCAAATCCAAGATCCCATGGCAGGACGTCCTGCTAGGACCTTACCCGTTTGAAACATATTAATGCCAAACGGATGATTGTTATGCTCTGTGTACATCGACCGGATCAGGCACAACTCGTCCACAATCGTAGATAGATGCGGGATGGCGTCAGAAAACTCCATTCCGGATTGACCGTGAGGTCGAAACTGAAACGAAGACGCCATCAAAACGTTACGATTGCTTTTGCTACTGGTGCGTTCCCATTCGTCGGGGAACGGCTCACCAGCCCGTTTCGTAAGCTCTGGCTTGGGATCGAACATGTCCATTTGCGATGGACCGCCGTTCTGAAACAGCTGGATCACAGCTCGGGCTTTGGGTCGCCTATGACTGCAGCGTGGAGCAAGGCCAGATGTGGGAGCCGCCTGGGCATCTTGCAGTAAACCGGCTAGTGCCAAGCTGCCAAAACCTAAACTGGATTTAGCGAGCATGTCGCGACGCGAAACCGAAGTAGAGAAATCTCTGTGTTTCATAATGCAAAAAGCTGTTGAGACAAGTTGCTCGTTGGTCAATCATACACGAAATCGTTCGTCAAAAGCAACATTCGAACGCAATCTTTGGCGATTCGGTTGACATACTGATGCTTTCGGAGATCTGCTAGAAATCCTGATTCAATTCGTCCCCTCAGAATAGGACGCGTGTCATACCGAATGCTTTGTTAGAAACAGGCGATTTTTTTCGATACTACTTAAACAATCCGTATCGCACGACGCAGTAGAGAGCGTTCAGGCCATCTTTGACACCAATTTTTTTGCCGGCATCCCAAGAACGAGGGCAGTACGAAATTGGCAGCTCGGTAACACGAAAACGTTGCCGCGCGATTTTAGCCGTAAATTCGGGTTCGAAACCGAATCGTTCTTGTCGCAATACGATGTTTTCCAATACGCCGCGCCGGAACACTTTGTAGCAAGTTTCCATGTCGGTCAATCTCAGGCCGGTAAACAGGTTGGAAGCGATGGTCAACACTCGGTTGCCCATGCGGTGCCACAGCGAGGAACCGATGTTGCTTTTGCTGGCGAATCTTGAGCCGTACACGACATCAGCGCTACCTTCCAAGATCGGTCGGATGAGCGGCAAAAGGTCGCGAGGATCGTATTCCATGTCGGCGTCTTGAATGGCTACGACTGTCCCCTGTGCGTGGGCGAAACCGGTGCGCAATGCCGCGCCCTTGCCTTGATTGCGTGGTTTTAAGACAACGCGAATGCCTTCGACCATGGCAATCTGTTGCAAATAATGTCTCGTCCCGTCAGAACTGTCATCGTCCACAATGATAATTTCGGTCGGGACGGGCAAGGAACGAACACGTGCAATTGTTTCGGCGATCGTATCCTGCTCGTTATATACGGGAATAACGACCGACAATGAAAAATCGGCTGGGATGTCAAAATCCAAAGTCGGTTTGTCGTATGCTTCGTCCACTTCTAGAAGTTTACCCAACGATTCGACGCGATCCAAGGTTTGATGGATGCGATGGTTCAACGAACCACCTGGCATCCGAGAATGACCGTTTTCTGTACTGATGACGGAAGGATCTGTGGTTGTTTCAACAGTTGGTTCCACGATCATATCGTCTTCCCTTCGGTTGCGATACCGTTTTGTACCATTCGGAATGACAGTGAACAGCTAGGTATTGAATAGTAGGCTGAATGAACATTGTTGTTGTCGAATCACGACTGCTCGGCATGGGCAACGCTTCGTACATTATCGTCATCGTCCGCGACAGAAATGACACGGGTACCACCAAAATGTGGTAATGCGGGCCAAGGCACTGAACCATTCTGAGGTTCGTCGGAGATTTGACGCTGTACGTCGGGCAAGTAATGTGGGTCAGCAGGGTTGTTGTATCGCTCAGCACGGCCCCAAAGCTGGGCCAACTCATCTTGATAGAGGAGTACCCAGTTGTCTTGAACTCCTTGCATGACATCGACAGCATGAGTTTGATAACGGCTGAACAGTACTAGGTGGGGCTGTTGATGTTCCAGTACCCTCAGAGGGTTAAACGGAGGAGACTCGGGACCTCGCCAGCGCGCCTGTGGACCACCGTTTCCAAGCACGAAGTCAAAGTGCATGTCCACAACTTCTTGCGGGTAACATGTGCGAAAGCGTCCGTCAAAACCGACACGCATTCTTCGAGTGCCTTCCTGTTCGGTGCAAAAGGCGGCGATCGCGTATTGAGACCAGTTGTAGGTTACGACCAGTTTTCCACTAAGTTCCTGGTCGGCCATGTATTGAAAAGCGGCGATAGGGAATTCGTTTCGTTCCACACGTAATTCGTGGAGTCGATCGTAGAGCCGAACTGAGAGCAACAATAGCGTGGCGACCAGTCCGGCCATCAAGACACCTTGCATGCGCGGTGTCACGCCTTTTTCAAACTGCCCGGTCTCGTCCTTTTGAAATCGACGCAGCAGGTCGTCAACGTGTGGAGCCATCCACAGACCAAACAGTATGGCGAAAAAAGGAACGTGGCGTTGATGTTCGTAACATTGCCAAATGGTGATGGACATGACGACAAGTTGGCTCCAATGGAGAACTCGTCGACTAAAAAGCAGGACCACTACCCACAGTATGCTCAGCAAAAGGAGTGGGATGGTTAACATGCTGTTCAAGTCAGGTGGATGCCACTCCGCAATCTCAGGTCGAGGGCGACCTAGTGAATCGAGCAGCCAAACATGGAGACCGCTGCCGTAAGGATTGAGCAAGGTGGCTAGTATGGTCACAATGAGGATGCACCAAATATATCTAGCGACTTCCCAACCGGACTTACCCCAAAGCTGGATTGCTTGGATAGAACGACAGAACAAGTAGCATCCCAAAATACAGAATCCGGCCACAAAGCCGCCATGTGAATTGGTCCACACAAATAATATCCCGGGAGCCCACCACAGATGTTTTAGTTGGGCGATGGCACAACTTGGCGAGGGAACATCTGTGGTATCCCTATCTGACGGTACCGGTATCCATCGACTGGGCCAGGAATCGAAGCACCAGCTGACGATTGCTATCAACAAAGCGAAGAATGTGTAGGAAAATATCTGGGGCCGGATGCTCCAGTGATAGGTCATGTTGACCGATACGATTAAGACGACGATGCAGAGTGCCAGCATGCCGACGCGTTGTTGTTGAGCCCTTTGGAGGATGATGCCCACGACCAATAAGCCCAATGCGCATTTCATGGCCAACAAGCCGGGGCCTCCTATCCATGTTGCCACAGAAGCCATTAATAATTCAGCCAGATTCTCATGGTTGATCCATGGGTAACCATCGGCCGAGTAGGAATAGGTGGTCCGATGGGCGAGCCCATCTTCCATGACGTCCAGGCCAAATTGCACATGGCCCCACAAATCAGCATCGGCCATATTGGGAGAAAGTGCGACAGCACAGGCCATAACGAGTGCCAGATAAATGCCGCGTTCCATCCAAGTGGTGGAGGTGGTGGCGTGGGGATGTTCCGAAGTCATAGCGAGTTATCCAGCAACCCTTTGGTGGCGTCGGGCGACATAATCCCTACAATTGCTTATAGAGCCTTCGAAAGTATACGTTACGATTACCACACCTGACGGGAGTCTCGATGCACGCGCCGCATGATAAACCGCCTTCCTTGACGGACGATTTTGTGGAAATTGACGGTGTTCGCTTGCGACTAGGAGATCCACATGATGTGATTGGCCAGTGGATTGGCCAGGCAGAGGTCTTACGTCAATTGCTTGCCTGTTGGTTGGTGGTGGACGAACAGGATTTACCGTTGACTCCACGATTGGTTGGTCCACCTGGAATCGGCAAGACGGCGCTGGGCATGGCAGCCAGCCAACAGCGTCAGCAGCCGCTTTATATCTACCAGTGCACGGCGGACACACGTCCTGAGGACTTGCTGGTGACACCCGTTTTGGCAGAAAGCGGTCGCATTGCTTATCATGCATCTCCGCTTGTCACGGCGATGGTTCGCGGAGGAGTTTGTTTGTTAGACGAAGGCAATCGAATGAATGAGAAGTCGTGGGCAAGTCTGGCTCCGCTGCTCGATCACCGCCGTTACGTCGAATCGATTGTCGCAGGTATTACCATCGGAGCGCATCCAGAATTTCGTTGTGCTGTCACCATGAATCAGGATGACTCGACCTACGAAATCCCGGATTACATCCTGAGTCGCTTGCAGCCTACGTTGAGTCTTGGGTTTCCATCTCGAGACGACGAAATGGCCATTTTAAATTATCACTTACCGTTTGTCCGGCCAGAGATGTTGGCGCTCACTGTTGAGTTTTTGCAGCGGTCGCACGAGTTGAAGCTCGATTTTTCACCTCGTGATGGGATCAACGTATTGCGTTATGCCATGAAACGACTGGGACAAGATCCGGCCCATCCTGTCAGTCAGGATGTCATTTGGCACGAGGCTTTGGAGAGGTGTTTGGGTGACGATGCTTTAGACCTGGAAGCATTGGCAGAAAGAAAAAACCGTTCCCTCGGCGGTGACAATGTACCGTTGGGATTGGGAGATTTCTTCTTTTCCTCTGATGATCCGTTACATCCGGACCGCTCCGAGGATGATGACGACAGTGATAGCGACGAAGATTTGACTTTCTAGCTCAACGGAGAACCATGGGCTACCTCACCTTGCAGCATTGTGTGGCAGACCTGGAGTCGGCTGGGCATCTGATCCGTTTCGACACCGAGGTGGATGCTTGCCTGGAAGTTGCTGAGATTCACCGTCGTGTCAATGCATCTGATGGTCCTGCGGTGCTCTTTACCAACGTCAAGAACTGTCGCTTTCCAATGGTCTCTAACTTGTTCGGTACCATGGAACGCGCCCGCTATATCTTTCGGGATACACTGCATTCTGTCCAACATCTCATCCAACTCAAACTGGATCCCCGTGCAGCCTGGAAGCATCCTGGACGCAGCATGGCTGCCATGCGAGCGGCCATCAGCATGATGCCTCGACGAGTCCGTCATGCCCCTGTGATGACTCAGACGGTATCCGTAAGCGATTTGCCTCAGTTGAAATCGTGGCCGGACGACGGAGGCCCTTTTATCACACTCCCGGTGGTCTACACGGAACACGTTGACCGACCCGGAATGGGACAGTCCAATTTGGGCATGTATCGCGTCCAGTTGTCTGGCGGCGATTATCGGACGAACGAAGAAGTCGGCTTGCACTATCAAATCCACCGTGGGATTGGGGTGCATCATGCGGCGGCTATCCAGGCCGGTCGGCCGCTGCATGTCAATGTTTTTGTGGGTGGTTCTCCAGCCGTTATGGTGGCGGGGGTCATGCCATTGCCCGAAGGTATGTCCGAATTGGGTTTTGCCGGAGCGCTAGCAGGGTACCGTTTGCCTATGTATGCCGGCTCAACCCCGCTTCCCGTCTACGCGCAGGCCGATTTTTGCCTTTCAGGTACCGTAGATTCAGACCGCTTGCTACCAGAAGGTCCCTTTGGCGACCATCTCGGTTATTACAGCCTGATTCACGACTATCCCGTATTACGTGTCGACCGGGTGACGCATCGGAAAGACGCGATTTGGCCTTTTACGGTGGTGGGCCGACCGCCGCAGGAAGATTCGGTGCTGGGCGAATTGATTCACGAATTGACAGGCCCGATCATTCCCACCGTCCTGCCGGGTGTGCAAGCGGTCCAAGCCGTCGACGCGACAGGTGTACATCCGCTGCTGTTGGCGATTGGTAGTGAGCGATATGTGCCCTACGAAGTCCGAGACCGCCCACGCGAATTATTAACCCAAGCCAACGCAATTTTGGGCCAAGGACAGCTCTCACTTGCTAAATACTTGCTCATCGTGGCCCAGGAGGATCAACCGTCGCTAAAAATCGACCACACTCAAGACTTTTTTCGTCATTTGTTGGAACGAGTCGATTGGACACGAGACTTGCACTTCCAGACTTTGACGACGATTGATACGCTGGACTATTCAGGAACAGGTTTAAACGAAGGATCGAAGGTGGTTGTTGCGGCCGTGGGGCCAGCTTGTCGGCAGCTTCCGCAAGAGCTACCTCCCGACTTGCGGCTACCCGAAGGTTTTGGGGATCCACGAATTTGTTTGCCGGGTGTCCTGGCAATTCAAGGACCGGTCTGTCCCGACCGACGAGGACAGGCCGAGCGCCAAATGGTCGATTTTTGTAAGCAATACCAGCACAAGGATTCGATTAATCAGTTTCCCCTGTTGGTAGTGGTTGATGACAGCCAAATGGTGGAACGTACATTGAACAATTTTTTGTGGGTCACGTTTACGCGTAGTGACCCCGCAACCGATTTATACGGAATTGAGGAGTTTGTTTCTCACAAGCATTGGGGATGCCGTGGTGCGCTGGTCATGGATGGACGCGCTAAGCGACATCATGCTCCCCCGTTGTTAGAGGATCCCACAGTGAGTCGACGTGTCGACGCCCTGGCAGCATGTGGTGGTCCATTAGCGAAATTCTTATGAAAACCCGATTGTCTGGATGACAGGCAGAAGCGTTTAAAGGAAACTCTGCATGAAATTTAGTGACTTTATGTGTATGGATGCTATTCAACCGGAACTGAAGGCGTATGACAAAGAAGGTGTGATTAGAGAGTTAACCGGAGCTTTAGTAGGGGCAGGTGAACTGGAGAACGATGAGCACGAGAACGTCGTCCAGCGGATCATGGAACGTGAACGGTTAGGCACGACAGGAATTGGCCGTGGCATCGCTGTACCTCATGCCAAACACGATGGTGTCTCACGTACGGTAGGTACCGTGGGTGTCAGCGCGGATGGCGTGGATTTTGAAAGTCTCGATGGGGCGCATGTGCGACTTTTCTTTTTATTGGTTTCTCCTCCAGATCAATCAGAACGACACCTGCAAGTGCTGGAAACGATCTCACGCAATTTGCGTAATGACACATTTTGTAATTTTCTAACACAATCCAAAACGGTCGACGAGATTCGTCAAGTCCTCGAAGACACGGACTAGTGATAGGCACGTGGCTATGGACACCTCTGCCGCCATTTGGCTCGTCAGTGTCTGGCTGCTGGTAATCGGTGGCTGTATTGGCAGTTTTATGAACGTGGTGGTGTATCGGCTACCGCGTGGGTTGAGCCTGGTGAGCCCCGGATCGCAGTGTCCTAGCTGTCAGCATCCCATCCGCTGGTATGACAACATTCCCGTCGTCAGCTGGTTTGTGCTTAGAGGGCACTGCCGAGATTGCGGGGTATCGTTTTCGCTCCGTTATGCGGGGATCGAAGCGACGGTCGCCGCTTTGTTCTTGTTGCTCGGCTTCTTAGAAGGATTCTCTGGCGGCGGACTCCTGATCAGGGAATTACCAAACCACCTGGAGTCGTTAAATTTGGGGAGTTTCTCAAGCTGGAGTCTCTGTGGATATCATCTCATTTGCCTGTGCTTCTTGATTTGTGCTGCTTTGGTTCAGTGGGACGCAGCCCAACAATCCTTTTCCCCATTGATCTTTGGATGGACGGTGGCATTTGCGGGTGCGATCGTGTTTCCACTGCCAATGGCTGTCTGGGGATACTACCAGTGGTGGATCACCGACTCGTCGGCTTTCGGGCTGCAGAATTTGTGGTTTAGCATGTTGGGAGGCATCGTTGGCGTCGTATTGGCAAGTTTGTTGTGGGTGGTTCGCCGAGGTTCTCAACCGTGGCTAGATCGCTGGGATATCTTTTACACCGGAATGGCTGGGTGTTTTTTAGGGCCCGTACCCATCTTTTGCCTAGTACCATTGGCAATCGCCTGGACCATGCTCTGGAAAAAAGTGTTGCGACGCTGGCTATGGATAGGTTCTCTTGCGGACATGGTGTTTGTGTGGATCCTTGTGGTCTCGATTTGCCGTTAAAAATATCGGTTGGCAAATACGCACGACGCTTCACTTCAAACGTAGCAGGATGGGCTGTTATGATTCCCATGGATAACGACGCTTAGACAACCTTCGAGCGACTCAAATTCGCAAAAAGATCTTGCGCCGATACATGTGATAGAGAACCAGCCATAGAATTAGCACTGCGCTAAATGTGACCAATACGGTTCCCCACGGTTCTCCGATCAGCCCTGCCAATCCCCCTACGAGATTCTCGGCGATCGTTCGAAACGGTATGAAATGGACTCCGACGTACGCTGTAATTGCATTGGCCCCAATGACCACGAACGGGAACGACCAACGACGATAACCGGCTACGTCAATCAAGGCATAGAACAATGCCAATAAGAGAAACGACCAACCGGCGGCCCACAAGGCCATGGAGCTCGTCCAGATATGTTTGATGATGGGGAAACCAAGCCATTCAGCCCAAATCCAACCTGCCAGTAAACAACCGATTCCGATCCCGATCAGCCATAGTAGTTTTTGACGCGGAGAGGTGTCGGTACGCAACACGTGTCCTGACAGTACACCCAACAGTGTCGTTGCGGAAAATCCCATACTGCTGAGTACCCACGTATAACTGGTACCATCACCAAAACCTCTCAGCACAAAATTGTCAATCGCAAGCGCTACATTTGCATCTGGTTCTAGTGTTCCAGCAGGATAGCCTCCGAATGGCACACACGTCATGATCAGCCAGTAGCCGATGAGCAACCCGATGGTAGTGATCACTTGTCCGATCACAGGGAGGTTCAACATGACGATTCCTGCGACAAGGTAACCAGCTGCGATCGCTTGCAATGTATTGCAATAGACATGCAATCTCGAAAGGTCGAACGCCAGCAAATGTCCTTGCACGGCCATACCCATGACGAACAAGATCAACACGCGGCGCAAGATTTTCGCGTACAAATGCCCGCGGTTTTGACCTTTGTCCAGGCGTCGAGTGAACGAAAACGGCATCGCGGATCCCACGATAAACAGGAACAGCGGCATGATCAGATCCCAGGCGGAAAACCCTTCCCAGGGTGGATGGCCTAAGTGGTATTTCAGCCATTCCGGTGCAGGATCGACGAAGATGCTGGCCCCAGCCAAGATTAACGGGTTTCCACCCACAATCCAGAACATATCAAAGCCTCGCAAGGCGTCGATTGATTTGATCCGCTGTGGTTGAGTTGCATTCGTTTCAGATTCTGACGGTCCTGTCATGTCGCTCTTGTTAGCGTACAATGGCGTTATTCTCAACCCCGCCTAGGAAAATTACCTATGTCTTTTGTTTCGCGCCGGCAATTTCTATCTACTGGCGTGGTGATTGGTGCGACAGTCTCTCTGTCCATGAGCTCGCTACGAGCTACAGCCGCGAATGACGTAGTCCATCTGGGGTTCATCGGTTGCGGTGGTCGTGCAAGTAACCTTCTTACTGCTTTCAGTGCTATTCCTGGAGTGGTCGTGATTGGGCTGTGTGATCCGGACGAGTCACGACTTGGTGCAGCAGGTGACCGCTTTCCGAAGGCTCAGAGATGGAGAGATCTTTGTGGCATGCTCGACGACCAATCGATCGATGCTGCGGTCATCTCGACTTGTAATCATTGGCATTGTCTGGCTGCCATTTGGGCGATGGAAGCTGGTAAAGACGTCTTTGTGGAAAAGCCCCTTTCGCATTCTCAATGGGAAGGTCAGCAGACGGTTGCCGCGGCCAGGAAATTCGGCCGCGTTTGCCAATTGGGAACCCAGCAGCGGTCCGATCCCATGCAGGGAGAAATCAAGACGTTTTTGCATGACGAACATGCGCTGGGTAAGTTGTAGATGGTTCGCGTAAACCATTATGGTGTGTGTCTACCTATTGGACGACGTGAGACACCGATGAGATTTGCGAGCAATGTGGATTGCAACCTTTGGCTAGGGCCTGCTCAAGACTTACCAATTTATCGGGATCAACTCCATTACGATTGGCATTTTGATTTCAATACCGGCTCCGGGGACATGGGGAATTGGGGTATCCATATCTTAGATGACGTACGAAATAATGTATTCCTGGATACCATTCGGTTGCCTAAGCGTGTCTTTGGTGGAGGTGGTCGAGTTGCGTTTAAGGACGCGGGTAATACACCGAATTTACACTTTTGCTATTTCGATACAGGAAGTATTCCTGTCGTGATCGGCTTGTCCAATCTCACGACAGGCGAAAGTTCCCAGCAAGAATGGAAGACGAAAGGTCCTGGAACCGGGTACGTGGTTTACGGGGAAGGAGGTCGACTAGATGCTTTCCAGCGATCCGAATACAGAACAGTTTGTCGGCGATGGTGCCGAAGAGGCAAACCGCTACCTGCAACGTGAGTACCGTGTTGGTTTCGAGGTGTCCGATATGATCTCAGGTAGTTAACCTGTGTACGAATTTCTGGTGAGTAGCATGATGAAAAATCTACAATACAACGATTGGCGAAATGGTTCTTTTGCTCTTCTTCTGGGAGTCCTGCTGACTTTGTCCGCATGCGCGCAGGGTCCTGATCCTCTCCGTTGGCAGGTGGATGAACAGTTGTATCGCCAGGCTTATGGTGTCCTTGCAAGCGAACACTTGCTGTACCCCATCGATCAAAAAGATTGGCCAGTCAAGATTGACCAAACGAGACAGCTTTTCTTGGATGACTATTTGTTGGCTTCGATAGAGAATATTCGCCGAAAAGTAAATCCTGCAAAAAAACACGCTGCTAATCCGTTGATTGACCGGGACCGACCGTGGGAAGGATTTGGACCGACATTCCACACCGTGCTCCGTGATGAAAAAACGGGAAAGTTTCGCATGTGGTACAGTGCGTACCACAATTACGTTCTGCCGTCGGGTGTCACCGTACGTTCTCCCATGTGTTATGCTGAGTCGAACGACGGGATTACTTGGCACAAACCGGATATTGGTTTGTACGAATATGATGGGTCGAAGGCCAACAATATTGTGATCCCCAAAGGGGCGGCTTACGCTATCTTCGACGAGCCACCTGATAGGGAACCAGATCGCCGACGACGTTTCAAAGCGATCGTGTGGCATGATTGGACAGACCCGCAAGGTGCACCACCCGAAGGCTACTACCTTTACACGTCGCACGATGGCATTCACTGGACACAAGCTCGACAGCGGCCTCTTGCCTTGAACCAGAACCGTCACCAACCGGGGATTGGTGACACTAGTTTGTTCTTTTGGGATCCACGTCTCGAGCGATACGTTAGCTATACAAAGATCCTCTTTCGCAATCCCACCATGCGCTCATCAGGCATGATGGAAAGTGACGACCTTATCCATTGGTCGCGGCCGCGGATGACCATTTATCCGGATGGACTCGACGACCAAGACACACAGATCTATGCACATTGTGGGTTCGTTCACGAAAGCATGTGGATGGGGTTGGTGCGAGTCATGCACACCGATCTGATTGAGGCCAGCCGCAAACAGACAGTTGTTCAGTTGACCGCCAGCCGTGATGGGCGGCATTGGACGCGTGTGGGCCAGCGAGAGGTATTGATTCCGCTTGGAGCAGCAGACGAATGGGATCCGCACTATCACGCTCCCACGTCAAAGCCAATACTCGTGGGAGATGAACATTGGATCTATTATTTCAGCATGCCGTTGTGGGATCCCCAAGTGGTCGGTGAAGATGTGGCGATGGAGAAAAAGATCGCACGCATTGGACTGGCCAAACTACGGCGAGATGGCTTTGTGTCGCTCGACGCAGGGGACGAGACGGGAAGGGTTGTGACTCGGCCGTTGACGTTCGAAGGCTCACAACTGTTTGTCAACGTGAAGGTTGGACCCGGCGGATACCTAAAAGCAGCGTTTGCCGATTTGGCTGGTAAGCCCCTGGGAGGTTACGATACGTTAGCCTGTAAACCGGTGACAGGTGACAGGTTGTCGGCGCCCATCGCGTGGATGAGCCAGGAGCGAATTGAATGTACGAATGATGAGTCGTTACGACTGATCTTTGAGCTCAAGAATGCAAAACTCTATTCGTTTTGGATCGAATAATGACATGCAGTTTGACAGTCTTTTCGGTGATTGCTTGTGTTTTGGCAGCGAAGCCTGCTGGAGTTGATTTGGCGTCGTTGGATGGCTGGGACATTGTCGTGGCGCCGGATGCGATTGCTGCCGAGATCTATGCTGCGGAAGAATTTCGTGACCACCTGGCTGTTGCTGGCGGACCCAGATTATCCATTGTCGACAAAGCACACGGGGACTCACACCACGTATTTGTCGGGCCAGGGCATGTCCTGCACCATGGCCCTCTTGCTTTGGATGCCGTCGACTTTGGTCCCGAGGACCTGCGAATTGTCGTACGGGATGGCAACATCGCCATCTCAGGTGGACGTCCTCGTGGTACGCTCTACGGTGTCTACACGTTTCTGGAGGATTACTTGGGTGTGCGTTTTTTAACGGCTGATCACACCCATGTCCCGCCACTTGGATCTTGGCGTCACATTGGAGCCGTGGATCGAATCTATCGCCCGCCATTACAGTGGCGATGGGCTGATTTTGAGCCCAACTATCAGCATGCCAAATTCGCGGCCAAGTTAAGGCTAAATGGAGACTCCGTAAGTACCCCCAGAACGGATCAGGTCAAGGCATTCCCGACGGGGAGTAAAGACTGGAGTCTCGTTGGTAAATACGGCGGTCGTTCCGCGACCCAACTTGTGTTGCACACGTTCCAAGAGTTACTGCCGCCGCAATCCTTTGCCGAAGAACATCCTGAATACTACATGCTCTATGAGGGCGAACTTTGGGCACATAAGCGTTATGAAGATGGTCGTTTTCGTGAGGATATGCAACCTTGTTTGGCTCAGCCAGACGTACGTCGGATCATTACCGAAAACGCATTGTCTCGCCTGGCCAAACATCACGACTGGCTCAACGTTCCTGTCAGTCAGAACGATGGAAGTGTCTATTGTCAATGCACAGCGTGCGCTGCGATCGATCAACGAGAAGGGACACCGATGGGCTCTGTGTTGACGTTGGTGAACAGTGTTGCTGACGCGGTGGCGACTGAGTTTCCAGGCCGTATGGTCGGCACACTTGCATATGCCTACACCGACATGCCGCCGAAACATTTGCGACCTCGGTCCAACGTCCAGATTGTGTATTGTCAAAATCAATGTTTCATTCATGCGTTGGACGATGCATCCTGTTCCCGGAACACAGACCAGTACAACAAATTGCGCTCCTGGTCTCAGCTGACCGACAACCTCCACGTCTGGTCGTACTACTTCAATCACGATCGACAAGGCTTTCAATTACCTTTGCCAAACTTGCAGTGGATTGGTCACGACATACGTGTCAAGACAGCGTTGGGGGTGAAAGGAATGTTTATGCAGGCACAGAGCAGTTCGCATGGCAATGAGTTCCAGGACTTGCGCAATTATCTGTTAAGCAGGATCATGTGGGACCCCAATCAAGATTTACATAAGTTGATGTCAGAGTGGTTGGATTTGTACTATGGTCCCGCTGCGCCTCCCATTGAACGTTGGCTCATTCATCTGCACGACCGCTCCACGGCCAGTGGTTTGCACCGCCATTGCCTGGGAGGAAGATACGATGAATACGGTTTAGGTAGTGCAGACGTCCAAGTGGGACTCGACGCCGTTGCAGAGGCCATGGACCTGGCCGACAGTGAAGTCACCAGGCAGCGTGTTGAACAAGCGATGATCTGGGCCTATCGAGCGGCTCTCGAGCCGGTTTGGTATGTCACGCCTGATAAACATGTGGAACCGGATTTGGTCCAAACAATGCGACCGATTGCCAAACGTTTCTTTGAACTCTGCAATAAATACGATGTCCGTCGCACAGCTTCCGGAGGTCATTTGACGGTCGACAAGATCGAACGTCGTCTAAAGGATCATTTCGGAGGTTGGTAGAATCCGGGAATGGAACGAGCGCATTCCTATCGCAGAATCCCTGTATGGAAAAAAGGGGCCTATGCGCTGTCCGTGTTGACAGTGTTCTTCGTCGTGCTGGAGATGTTTCTGTTTGTCGGCGGTGTCCAACCGATCCGGTATGAAGACGATCCCTACGTTGGATTTACATCGTATTTGCCGCTGTTTGTCGATCAGACTGACGCTCAAGGCCAAACCACCATGGTCACGGCGGACAACAAAACACATCTGTTCGCCCGTCAACAGTTTTCACGTCACAAGGATCCAGATGCGTTTCGAGTCTTTTGTATGGGTGGGTCGACAACCTACGGACGACCCTATGGGGATAGCACTTCTTTTTGCGGTTGGCTACGTGAGTTGCTTCCAGAAGCGGACAGTTCACGGAATTGGGAACTGATAAACGCAGGAGGAATCAGTTATGCCAGCTATCGGGTGGCGATGTTGATGGAAGAATTGGCGTCTTACGAGCCAGATCTGTTCATTATTTATTCGGGACAGAACGAGTTTTTGGAACGTCGCAGTTACCAAGGCTTGATTCAAATGCCCGACGCTGTTCGTGGTTTGGGAGCCATAACCAGTCGCACACGCACATTCGCCGTCATGCGGCGCATGCTTCGTCCCAGTCAAAAGGCCGGCGGCGAACGACTCCCAGCCGAGGTCTCGACGATACTTGATGACGCGCTGGGACCAGATGATTACTACCGGGACGATGCGATGCGGCAGCAAGTATTGAAGCATTACCACTACAATCTGGCGCGGATGGTGGAGATAGCACAATCGGTGGGTGCGCGGGTGCTGGTGGTGACTCCGGTGTCCAATCTGCGCCATTGTGCGCCGTTTAAAAGTGAGCACCATTTGAGCCTGAGTTCTCCACAGCGAGACGCTTGGCGGAAACTCTTCGCCAAAGCGAAACAGGAATACACGGACGGGAATATGGCTTTGGCCCTTGAGCACTTGAATGCTGCAGCCAAAATCGAAAGCCGATATGCCGATCTCCATTTTCTTCGTGGACAAGTGTTCGTCGAATTGCAACATTTCGACCAAGCACTTGCTGCCTTTAAACTGGCCAGAGACGAAGACGTATGTCCGCTGCGCGCGCTCAGCCCCATGCGACAGATTGTTCAGGAGGTTGGTGCCGAAAAAAAAATACCTATTGTCGATTTTGTCCGAGTTCTTGAATCAAGAGCCGAACATGGGCTACCGGGCAATGAACATTTCTTGGATCATGTACACCCCACGATCGCTGTCAACCGTCTATTGGCGGTTGTCTTGATTCAAGCCATGGAGGAACAGGGTATGGTGCAGCTCACATCGCAATGGGGCGACGAGATCATCCAACAAGTTGCACAGCGGGTGGAAGTTAGTTTGGATACGACGGCCCACGGTGTGGCGCTGCGCAATCTGTCTCAAGTTTTGGCATGGGCCGGCAAACACGACGAAGCCCTTATGGTGGCTCGGCGCGCTACCACGATGCTGCCGGAGGATGCAGAAGCATTCTACCGCGCTGGCGCGAGTGCATTGCACTCGGGTCAACTTGACGAGTCCATCGAATTTTTTCGCAAGGCATTGCAAGTGGATAGCGACCACGGGCGGACTCATTGCAAGCTGGGTGTGGCGTTGCTGAGGCGGGATGATCGTGAACTGGCACGGCACCATTTCGAAAAGGCTGTAAGCTTGTTGCCTGACGACGCGGAAGCTCGGAACAATCTGGGTGTGATGTGCGAGCATGCAGGAAATTTGGG
>JAKVBZ010000066.1 GCA_022448645.1 Pirellulaceae bacterium | reverse complement strand
GCATGCAGGGCAATTGGGTAATGCGTATTCAAGTCACAGGTCCTGTTCCGTTCGTGCATCCTCAGCTCGAACTCCCAAACCATCCGCCATCAGATTTCAAGTACCTGAAAAAGTGGACGCAAGATATGTCATGCTAGACGACCGCGACCAATCGACAACCAGTTCGTTATTGGCAACGCCCGCAGAACGGCCAGACAGGTTCCGGGGCTGTCTGCCAGCAAAGATCCTTTCACAGCACTCCACCTCCACGGCAGCGATCATCCACTCCGGCAGATAATCTACAACCATCCCACCCAAGGGAGAGGGATGAAGCATACCACGTTATTTTAAACGTATCTCCACACGACTGGCAACACTCTCCAGAGGTCCCGTTTGGACATCCTAAAATTTTACCGGATGGTGTGCAACCAAGAGTCCACGTCCAGAAAAGGTTTTCCCGGCCAAGGACACTCCGTTTCCACACAACTTCGAGACGAATTAGCCGGAAGACACCCGAAGTGACCGCCCTTGCCTTCGTCGAACTCGGTATAATCGACTGTATAGCCGCAGACATAACATCTTCCGATCTAGGCCCAAGCTGGGTTTCGGGCTATTTCCAGCACGGGAAGACAATTGTATGGTGTGTTGAACTGTATGGTGTGTTGGGTTATTGGAGTTTGGACGCAAAAAACGAGCGTCGAGCCACCAGGCCCCGGCCTGGGATTGAGTGAGCTAGCCCCCCAGCCACCGTGAGTCTCAAACGCCATGAATCACTAGTCGATCTCCAGACAGCTTCTTTCAAAAGTGACAAGCTTGCGAAGTAAAGGCGCTTCTCAACCTCCCCCGAACTACTTCTCGCGCCGTGTTCAATGGCGGCTGCTCTGTTTGGTAGGAGCATTTCTCGTGACACTTTACGCCATGAACGAAGCTCGCAAGCCTCATCACTGGCATTGGCTTTTTGCAGACACCAATAATCCGTTGGACAAAACCGAATCTGCATCACAGAACATCAAACAAACGCCTGTCGATACACGCCTCCAACCGACCGAAGAATCCAGACCTGCACCTCTTGATGTCATACGTGCTTTGCCAAATACAGAAACTCTCAAAAAATCAACCGAAGGATCATCGGAGCATCTCTTGGGAGTGAACGTCGCGGCATTACAAACCGTAGAGGACGACAGCCCACTACGCTCAGCCGAGAAACAAGCCTGGTTCAATCTATGGCAGGTGCTGCACGAAACTCCCCCGTCAACTCTACAGCAACACTCGTTGGGACCCGTTGGTTTTGTGCCGTTGTTCAGACAATCTCAGGTCTATCGAGGAAAGGTAATAGAAGTCCAAGGAACTGTTCACGCGGTCTATCGTTCGACGGCGCCAAGCAATGAAATGGGAATCGTCCAATATTTCGTGTGTTGGGTTCGTCCAGCCGGCGGTGCCAATTCCCCTTTGGCGATTTATGTGTCTGAGCTACCAGAAGATTTTCCACAAGGAGACAACGTTCGCGAAGAGATCTCGGTGACCGGCTTCTTCTTCAAGCGAATGGCTTATCTGGCCAAGGATGGAAGTCGCACCGCGCCTGTCGTTCAAGCCAAGTCGGTGCGCTGGAAAAAAACAACCCCAGCTTCTTCTAATGCATTTGAAACACTAGAGGCCACAGACCAATTTACGGTTGTGACAATCATCGCAATCGGCATGGCAATCCTCGCTGTTGCGTTGACCTTGGGGGTCTACTGGCTTTCGGTCAAGCAACGTCCCTCACATCCCTATCGGCCGGCAGAACAAGCGACATCCGAACAGCTAGGACAGCTCAACCAATTCGACGTGAAGCCGAGTCCCCCGGAAGCTTTAAAACAACTCGCCGAAGAAGATTCATTTTGACCAGAAAGGATTCTAGGAAATTGTTTGTTTCTGATGACTCAGTCAAGCAAAACCTGACAACCGTTCTCGGAGCATGGTTGCTTTGTTTGAACACGGCCATCGCCGAACCTTCCGAATCAGCAAATCCAATGCGTGAGCTGTTGGTGAAGTCGGGGATTTTAGAATCCCAATGGAATGCGGTGGAGGATGGTACACCGATTTCCCAACCTGAAACGGACATCCTTCGCAACACACTTTTTCGCCTTCCTCAAATCCAACGACAACAGATCGAGGCGTGGTCTAGGACTGTTTTGTGGCCAGAACTGCTAGGTTCACCTGGAAATCATCGAGGAACAGTGTTCCACATTAAAGGGCTTGCTGGGCAACTTTCCCGACAGGAAATACCCAGTGAGGAAGCTGACACCTGGGGCTTCAGTCATTACCATCGAATCGACCTAGCAGTGGACGGTGCTCCGGTACCCCAAATTATTGTGTTGGCCCGAAAAATCCCTCGCTCGTGGAAATCCTTCATGAATACCGATCGCCCATTGCTTACGGGCGTTTCGATACACGGCATATTCTTTAAGCTAACCGTGAATGAGCAAGGCCAAACCGTTCCGGTCTTTGTCGCTGCACGCATCGCCTGGCAACCACAGGCAACGTCTTCGGAACTTAACGTCACCGAGTCTCACGTAATGCTTGCCCGCGCAGGGATGGACTTATCGCTGCTGGATGACGTACGAGATCGCCAAGGACTGTTGTCGAATGACAGGGAATGCTTTTACGCCCTCATGGCCGCCTCATGCCGTTTTGAGTCAAGCAAACTGCATGAGCTTGCACCAGAAGACACCGAATTACATTTGTTGCTAGACCGTCAGGAATATCCACAACAGCGGGGTGAATTGGTAGCCCTTACCGGAAATGTCAAAAGAGTAGTTCGTGTGGCTGTCGAAGCCGAGGAGATTCGTGCGCACTGGGGAATTGACCACTACTACGAAATCAACCTGTTCGTGGATGAAAGCGTACAGCTCAAGAACCGGCACAACGATGAAAATCCAATGCACTATCCACGATACCCTATCGTTTGTTGTGTGCGTGAACTTCCTCCAGGAATGCCAGTAGGCGAAGACGTGAATGAGGCGGCTCGTGTGGTGGGATTCTTCATGAAACTGTATGCCTATAAAACTCAATTCACCGATGCCCAGCCAGGCCAACGTCGCCAATTCAGCCCTCTCCTAATCTCGAACTCGCCAATTTGGTTTCGGCAAAACAGCTCAACCTCCTACCACTGGGAACTCATAGGTGGTACTGGATTCGTGCTTGCCGTCGTCACGATTTGGCTGTCGGTGTGGAGAAGTAACCATCGAGACAAACAGTTTCAGGCTAAGCTGAAGAAGAGACACCGAGACCTACCCTCAACCGCTTGGACAGAGCGCCAGGCACCTGACGATGAAGCACCTTAACCAGAGGTCAAGCAGATTCAAATTCTTAACCGCAACAAGATTACCTTAAGCCACTTGACTTTCAGCAATACAGCAGCATATTCAGTATTTCCACTAGGAATTATCTTGGCTCAGAAAAATACATCGAATCGGGAGAATCATCCATGCGTCGAGCAAAAATCAGCATTATTGGTGCCGGAAACGTAGGGGCTACCACCGCACATTGGTGTGCAGCCGCAGAACTCGGGGATATCGTGTTACTCGATATCCCACAGACCGAGGATATGCCCAAAGGAAAAGCACTCGATCTAATGCAAGCCAGTCCCATTGTTGGCTTCGACTCCAACATTGTAGGTACAAATGACTATGCAGATACCGCTGACAGTGATGTGGTGGTGGTGACCGCCGGTTTACCGCGAAAGCCAGGAATGAGTCGTGATGATTTGCTTACCACCAACGCTAAGATCGTAGCGTCGGTTACCCAAGAGGTCAAAACAACAAGTCCAAATTGCATGTTGATCCTGGTTAGTAATCCCTTGGATGCTATGGTCCAACAGGCGTTTCAGGTCAGTGGCTTTCCCACAAACCGAGTGATGGGACAAGCCGGAATCCTTGATACGGCGCGCTATCGCACGTTTTTGGCCATGGAACTAGGCGTCAGCGTGGAAGATATCTCGGCACTCCTCATGGGAGGCCACGGCGATACGATGGTTCCCATGCCAAGCTGTACATCCGTCGGTGGCATTCCGATCAATCGACTACTTTCTATGGACAAATTAGAGGCAATCGTTGATCGAACTCGTAAAGGAGGCGCCGAAATCGTCGGGTTGCTGAAAACCGGTAGCGCCTATTATGCGCCAGCCGCCGCAACGACTCAAATGGTCGAAGCGATCGTTCGAGACAAAAAACGATTGGTTCCCTGTGCTGCGTACTGCGACCGAGAATATGGTGTGGGAGGATATTTCGTCGGAGTACCAGCTATCCTCGGTGCAAACGGCGTGGAACGTGTGGTGGAACTCGAGTTGACTGAGAAAGAACAGCAAGATTTTCAGCATAGCGTGGACGCCGTCAAAAATCTTGTTGCCAGCATGAACGAGTTAATGACTTAAATCTGATTTTTAACTTACAGCATTGCCGGCCCAAATTTCATGTGCCAGCAATGCTGACATTGACACAACGCGTGCGCTGCTTTACAGTTCGCGGTTTAATGCGTTCGGTGATACGGACGTGATGACCCCTCCTTGCAGCACCTGCCGAAATTCTCTGAGCGATGAACCGCATCCAACCTTGTGTGAGTGATCCAGACGTTATTTCTACACCCCAATTTGAAGTAGATGCTGCGCGGAACGAATGGCAAAAGAAGCCTAGCGGTGTACACACCGTTTTCGCTCCTTTGCACTACGAGCCACAATACGCTTATCCACTTCTGATATGGCTACATGGACCGGGCGACAATGAACGACAATTGATGCGTGTGATGCCCTTAATCAGTATGCGCAACTATGTAGCCGTCGCACCGCGAGCAACCTTGGCTGACGAACCCGATGAGCCTGATTCCCAGACATTTCGCTGGAGTGACATGGCCGACGATAGGGTTCAAGCGGAGCAACACGTCTTTGACTGCATTGATGTGGTTCGCCGCAAATACCATATCGAAAATCAACGCATTTTTATCGCAGGTTGTCAACAAGGCGGTACCATGGCCTTACGTATCGGCATGCGTTTTCCCGACCGTTTCGCCGGTGCCGCTTGCATTGGCGGAAGGTTCCCTGCCGGCAATCAACCGTTGAATCAACTCGATAAAGTTCGACAGTTGCCTTTGCTTATCGCGCAAGGTCGTGATAGCCAAAAATACACGTTGGATCAGATTTGTACGGACATTCGTCTATTCCACACCGCTGGTCTCAAAGTCACGGTGCGGCAGTACCCCTGTGGTGATGATATCACGACAACCATGCTGTCTGATCTAAACACATGGTTGATGGATATCGTGACCGGCAATGCCAGCCATCAACGTGACGAAGATACAGGTTCGTTACGTCTGGGTGAGCTTAACTGACTTGGTAGCCATGCTTTCCTAGCAGGGCATGCAACGATCTATCTTGCTCGGTTGCTTCTCTGTCGCTTGATTCACCGCATGCATTGCCCCCTCTAATACCACATTGACACTGGCGTAGGGTTTCGGTAGAAACTCGCCCGCTTATCTTCCTCTATCGCCCGGCCCTACTCGTGGGTTTTCACACGTCCTGAACCGGAACGATAGAGGGTTTTCCCGTCACAAACATAGTAACCTCGAATCCACCTGTTGACGCAGTGCGCTCATTCGTCCATGTCCAACGGACAGCGAGCTGTCGGTGACATACTGTTCCGTTGTGTGAATTCGTGGCTCCAATCCAACACATCACATAGTCGTCCCAACCATTCGCAGGTTTGACATGGCCACGGAAGCGCCATCTCCCGATACAACCTTCGATCCGTCAGCTGTGCCAACACGCATGTTGCGTTCACGGCTGACCGCATCGACGGCTTGGATCTTAGAGCACCAATGGGGCAGCCTATTGATTCTAGTGCTGACGACCATCGTCTTAGCCATCCCGTGCACCCTGTATTCGTTGCACAAAAAAAGCCTGACTCCGAACCCTGACGACACTTTATCCGAAGCCCTCCTGCTGCTCGACAAATACTCACTCAGCCAAGCGCGTGATCTTGCGACGAAATTGGCCAAAAGCCAAGCTCTAGCAGAGGCTGAAATCGGCGGGCCTGCCTTCGTCCTGGGCGCTACGGCCGCATACGAAGCAGAACTTCACGAAGACCCACAACTGTTTGTACCGGCCGCTAAGTATTTAACAGTGGCACACGAGCTAGGCTTCCCCGCTGGTCGCGAAGCGCAAGGGTTATTCTTACTCGGAAAAAGTCTCTTTTATAGCGATGCCCGCCAGGAAAGCCGGCCCGTCTTATTGGATGTTCTGGAGCTAGATAGTACTTACCACTCCGAAACGCATCGCTTGCTGACACGATTGCATTACTTCAACTCGCCGCCAGATTTGGAGCTTGCCTTACACCACGCCAATGAACACCTGGCCGACAATGAGCTACTGGACGAAGAACGGGATCAAGGGTTATTACTACTGAGCCAGATACAATTTGACAGCGGCCACTATAAAGACAGCAGCAAGACGCTGCAGCGCATGAGCAATGGAGACCAAGTTCGCGCTGAGTCGCTCATCTTGCAAGGCCGCCTGTCTCTACGCGAAGCCCATCATTTAATACTTGCCAATGAGCAAGCGTCCCGAGAAGCAACCAAAGGATTGATTCGTGATGCCCTAAACTTATTTCGCCAAGTCTATGATTCACGGTCCGTTCCCAGTCAGTCCACACGTCGGTCTGCATACTTGATCGGCGTTGCCTACCAACAACTTGAAGACTATCGAGCTGCGGAAAAACAATTTCACCGTACGGCCCGCAGTTACTTTGAAACCGATGAAGCGGTGGCGGCCACCCTGGGAAAGGCTGACATGCTGCGACAAATGGAGCAACATGATAACGCAGTGAAAGC
This sequence comes from Pirellulaceae bacterium, assembly GCA_022448645.1. The sequence goes on along the minus strand of JAKVBZ010000066.1, from coordinate 22,794 downwards.
CTATGGTCGAGCACTACAGCTTGCAGGCCCTAGCGAGACCTATGAGAACCTTTGGCTTCCATTGGACACATTCATCTCCCAAATTCGCACCGCATACGACGCATACCTGACAAAACGGAACTTCGCACAAGCAGTCTCGTTGGCAGAATCCTTATCACCCACACTGGCTACTGACCAAGCATTCACTTTGCTGGCGGAGGCCCAAGAAGCTTGGGTGAACTATCTGATGGAGACAGGCACTTCACCATCAAAAGAAGTACAGCACCAACAACAGTTAGCTGCACTCCACCGTGATCTCGGTTCGACGTATGAGAAATTAGCGCGTTCCCAATTTGCAACGCGAGAATATCCTTATCATACCTTGCGTAGTGCCCAGGAGTATCTCGAGGGAAGCAACTTTACCGCCGCTATACGACAGTATCAAGAATTCCTGAAGGGGGAACCAACCGCCCGTCGCGCTACTGCGCTGATTGGCTTAGGCCGTTCCCTGTTGGCCTTAAATCGTGTCGAACAAGCTCTCGAACCATTCCAAGAATGCATTGAATTCCACACCAAAGATCCAGCTGTCTACACGGCGCGACTGCTAGGTGCCGACGCCTACTTACGATTGAACAAGTATCAGCAAGCCCGTGCTTTGCTCGAAGACAATCTCTACCACGGAGAATTGACTCCTCGCAGTAATGAATGGCGTGATTCGTTATTCATGCTCGGTCGAATCGACTACGAAGAAAGTAATTCGGCGGCGATGCAGACTAATTTACAGGCTATTGACCGAGGGAATCGTGAAGAATTCAAGGAAAAAATAAACCAGCTCGAATTGAACCAAGAAGGGCTGCGACGCGCCATCCGATATCTCCAAGAAGCTGTGGAAAGATATCCAAGATCCCCCCAAACAGTGCAAGCACGTTATTCATTGGGCGAATCCTATCGTTTGTCTGCCACCCTACCGAAGGCGAAATCGTCTATGGTTGCCATCCTCACGACTCGACAAGCGTTACAACTGGAGGCCCTGGCGAATCTGGAACGTGCGCTCGAAGTCTACACTTCGTTGATTCATGAACTCACCGCAGAACAAGAGGAACGCGAGTTAAATCGTTTAGAACAAACCATTCAACGCAATTGCTACTTCGCACGCGGATTCGTGCTGGACGGAATGGGCCGCTGCCAAGAAGCAATTGACGCCTTCGAAGATGCTACTAGCCGCTACCAACGACGCCCCGAAACCATGGAAGCGTTCGTAGAAATCGCCAGCTGTTATCGACAACTCGAGAGGCCATTGGACGCTCGAAAAATCCTGGCAGAGGCCAAAGATTTGCTGGATCGCATGGATGAACAAACTGACTTTCGGAAGACCACACGGTTTTCTCGTGAAGAGTGGACCGAATACTTGAATTGGCTCGTTACCCTGTGACGGACATGGAGATGGTGGTCATGGAGACCGAAATGACATCACCACAAACACTAGAGACGGATCGTTTGGCAGAACTGATCCTACAAAAGTACCAAGTGCTCAAGCAGTTGAACGACTTGGCTCGGCAACAAGCCGACCTGATCACTCATGGGGACATGTCAAAACTACTGACACTTTTGGCTACCAAACAGCGTCTGTTGATTCAGGTGCAAGGACTCGAACGATCTCTCAACCCGTTTCGGCAACAAGATCCCGAAAAACGCCAGTGGCGGACGACGCAGGTACGACAACAAGCAGCAGAAGCGGCAAATCGTTGTGAGATCCTTCTATCCGAAATCATGATGATTGAACAGCAGAGTGAGGCCGAGATGGTAAAGCGCCGCGACAGCACGGAGCAACAACTACAGGCAGTCAACCGCGCTACACACGCACGGCACGCCTATGTACAGAAATCATCACGCCAACCAGGTCGGTTGGATGTCACACAATGAGGGAGCGTCATGGATCACAACCCTGATCAACATCCGCAACAGGTACCCGCCATGGATGCCGGCGGCATGATCGGTCCGGCGCCAAACAACGTTGACCTGGAAAGAATCCTTACCGCTTGGAACACCGCCACAGAAAAGCTTCAACAAACACATCATACATTGCGGGCAGAAGTAAAACGACTTACGGACGAATTGGAAGTCAAGAACCGTGAGTTGGCCAGAAAAAACCGCTTGGCAGACTTGGGGCAGATGGCATCCCATATCGCCCATGAAGTCCGCAATAGCCTAATGCCCATGACGTTGTACTTCAGCTTACTCCGACGCCGTCTAACCGACGACTCCGACACCATCGACATCCTTGGCAAACTAGATTCAGGGCTGCAAGCCCTGGACGCTACTGTGAATGACCTACTGCATTTCACGCGAGAAAGAGAACCCGTTCGTACGATGGTTCCGCTAGGTTTACTCGCTGCCGAAGTTTGTCATTCACTCGCGCCCCAGTGTGACGCCCAATCCATTCGTGTAAGCGTCCACATGGATCACGACTTACAACTATCAGTTGACAGAGAAATGATCCGCCGCGCCTTGTTGAACCTAGTGCTCAACGCCATCGATATCATGCCCGACGGAGGCGATTTGAATATCATTGGTCAAAACACGGCCGATGGGGTGGAACTTGTCGTACAAGACACAGGGGCGGGGATTCCACCTGGCAACTTGCACCAACTGTTCGAACCGTTTTTTACCACGAAGGGAACCGGGACCGGATTAGGCTTAGCCATCGTCGAGCGAATCGCCACGGCTCACGGCGGAAAGGTGACGGTAAAAAATATCGAGCCACACGGCGCTGCGTTCTGCCTGGATTTTCCTCAGCCAGTCGACCAACGTTTACACCAATCGGCCTCAGAGTCTCAGTCGCGGAGTGGTCGGTCACCCACCCGTCCCTACGTTCATTCTCCACGAAAGGCAGCCGCATGAGCGTGTCCAGCCTAACGATGCCTAAGTCCTCCACGAACAATCATTTAACGTCCACCCGTATTCTCGTAGTTGACGATCACGACAAATCCCGTGAATCGATGGCAGACATCCTGCGCCACGCGGGCTACGTAGTCGATTGCTGTGCAAGCGCGGTAGCCGCCTTGCCTGTGGTGGAACGTCAACCACCTGATGCCATCATTTCCGACCTCCAGATGCCCGGCATGTCGGGCTTGGACTTTCTGCGCACGCTTAGAAAAACCGACGCAGGAGTGCCCGTGGTGCTCGTAACGGCCTACGCCACCATCGCATCGGCAGTCGAGGCCATGCGATTTGGAGCGTTTGACTACATCGAAAAGCCCTTTAGTGCGGACCAACTGGAATCGGTGATTTTGAGATCACTGAAATCTGCTGAGCAGGAACCCGTTGTACAAGCCTGCCCAGCGTCGGAACTGAATGTCAACATGATCGGTTCGAGCTCAGCCATGCGCACCTTGCGAGCTCGAATCGCACAAATCGCCCCCACACAAGAAACGGTATTAGTGTCCGGTGAAAGTGGAACAGGAAAAGAACTGGTAGCACGCAGCATCCATGCCGTTAGCGCCCACTGTGCCGGAGCACTTGTCAGCCTAAACTGCCCCGCGCTTTCAGCTCAACTGATGGAAAGTGAGCTCTTCGGCCACGAACGCGGTGCGTTCACAAGCGCCGAAGCCCCGCGCGTAGGACGTTTCGAGCTAGCCGACGGAGGTACCATCTTTTTGGATGAAGTCACGGAAATTGAACTACCCTTGCAGGCTAAATTGTTACGTGTGTTGCAAGAACGTTCATTCGAGCGAGTTGGATCCAGTACAACTCAACACGTCGATGTCCGTGTGTTAGCTTCGACCAATCGTGACCTGCAACAAGAGGTGAACAAAGGTAACTTCCGCGAAGACCTCTATTATCGTTTGGCAGTGGTCCCCCTACATATCCCTCCACTGCGAGAACGGCGCGAGGATATCGACGAACTGGTTGAATACTTTGCGGGACAAGCGGCACAACGTCTAAAACGAGCCCCTCAATCCATGGACTCCAGTGCTAGAGACTTACTGCAAAATTACGACTGGCCTGGCAATGTTCGTGAATTGGAGAATTTGATGACCCGCGCTGCCGTGTTGAATGACACAGCTACCGTGAGTGCAGATCATTTACGGCCGTGGTTTATTCACCACAAAAATACCGAGCCTTCCGTCATTTCCACAGAAAACGTTCCCATAGGACTTAGCCTGGAAGATATGGAACGCAAGATGATCGTAGCCACTTTGGACCATTATAACGGGCATCGAGCGAAAACGGCTCAGGCCTTAGGAATCGGCGTACGCACTCTGTCTGGCAAGCTGAGAGCGTACGGGTATGCACCTCGCGCCAAATCCTTGAAAGCAGCGTGAACTTGCCTGAATCCCGACTAGGCAAAGTTTGCCGGTCGACAGGCAGATCCTGCCGAATAGATTACGTAGCAAACGTTTTCACAGTACAAAACCAAAATGAAATGTAACTCGCAAGCACCGATGGCACTGGGTGAAACTAAATCCACCCACACGGACAGAGCGCAGCCAACCGTGCGCGGCACACAACTTGCAAGCAATCAACCCCGTTGCACAGCATTTGCGATAGATCCACGTTAGATTACGTGGCTCACCTTCAATCAAATAAATGTCACGATGATCACACCTTTCATCAATAACACAAACCTGGCCGTTCTAGAAAACGTGGTGAGCTTCACGCAAGCACGGCATCAGGTGCTGGCGGGCAATATCGCCAACCAAGACACTCCCGGCTATCGCGTGCGAGATCTGTCCGTCGAAACGTTTCAGGAAAGACTCAGCGAAGCGATCGAGGCGGCCAACCACGAACAGCGCCCCGTCACACCTGGAGTGGTCACTCGGGACTATGACGAGGCGATGCGCGAAGTCAAGGACTCAATGAAATCCATCCTGTATCACGACGACAGCAATGTCAGCTTGGAACAACAAGTCACGGAAATGTCAAAAAACCAGATGATGCACAACATGGCGGTGTCCATCATAACCAGCCAATTCCGTTTATTGGAAACCGTCATCAGCGAACAACTGTAATCAGGAACACCACTCATGATTTCTGCTCTCGACATTAGTACCAGCGGACTCATCGCACAACGAATGCGTTTGGATGCTATTTCTGGCAACCTGGCTAATATCTCTACCGTCGTGAACGAAAACGGCCAACCAGAACCATACCAACCTCGATACGTCGAGTTTCAGATTGACGACTCGCTAGAAACCTCTGCCGGTGCCGTGGGAGTCAAGGTAACCAGCATGCAGAAACGCAACGTAGAACCTAATTACAAATACGACCCCGACAATCCGTTGGCAATCCAAGAAGGTATTCACAAAGGATATGTCGCTTATCCACGCATCAACATGATCGAAGAGTTCGTCAACGCGATGGAAGCAACGCGTTCCTATGAAGCGAATATCGGCGTCATGGAAGTCACAAAAGATTTGGGCCAACAAACACTCAGGATTATCGGATAGCCAAATTTTTATCGCACCGTCAAATCGGGCGAATAGCCCCTCAGTCTGCAGGCATTCACGATGAACCCAATTTCCAATGTCAATATTGCACCACCAACTCCACCTATCACGTCTGTCGGTCACAACAACCCAGCAGTGTCCGATTCTGGAGGTGACTTTAAGGACCAGCTACTTTCTGGTTTGGATCAAGTCAATCAAATGCAAGTCGATGCGGAACAGGCCGTTCAGCAGTTGTTTACAGGTGGAGACGCCGATCCCGCCGAAGTACTAACAGCCGTTCAAAAGGCCGACATGGCATTTCGCTTGATGATGCAAATCCGAAACAAACTGGTGAATGCGTACCAGGAAGTTCAAAACATTCGAATCTAACGAAGTCGTCATGAGCCGAACTGCCAGGGATGGCAAAGGCCACATTGAATACTGAATCAACAGGAGTTCATGGATGGACTTTTTAAATAAGGCATCGACGCAACTTGCGGATTTATTCCGCACCATGTCACCCGGAGCACGCGTCGTCGCAGGACTCTTATTGGCCATTGTCGTTGTCAGTCTGGGATTCTTGATGACCCAGCAATCGTCATCTCCGGATCAGTACCTCTTCGGTGCAAGGATATTAACCAACGAAGAAATCGCACACTCTACCGTTGCTTTTGGAAAAGCCGGACTGGGCGATTTCGATACATCAGGCAACCGCATCCGCGTACCTCGAAGCCAAAAACACATTTATCTGGCTGCCTTAGGCGATGCCAACGCCATGCCTCGCGCTCCGTTCGATTTCGACAATGAAGTCGGAAGTCAAGGCAACGTATGGACAAACCGTGAACAGCATGAACAAGCCGTTAAGCGCGCCACGGAACAAGAGCTGTCACTCATTGTGCGTTACATGACTGGAATCGACAAAGCTATCGTCAAATATCAAGTATCGAAGCAAAACTCGTTTCCACGAAACATCAACAAGATCACCGCTGCAGTGTCCGTATGGCCTCAGCCTGGCAACAGCTTTGATGACACATGCGTCGATAGCGTCCGTCACATGGTGGCCAACTGGATCGGCAGTAATCCCAAAGACGTTGAAGTTATTGACATGGTGTCTGGAGAACGAAAGTCGATTGATGTGCACGGCCCTGACGGGTCAGGTTCCAACATGTACCACGTTGTACAAAGAGAGCTGGAAGAATATTTCGCTGACAAAGCGAGGCGAGCACTGTCCTACATCCAAGAGGCACGTGTGGTAGTCAACGTCGACCTGGAAAGAATTATTAGCGAGAAATCGATTTCTCAAATTGCCGACCCACAAAAATCTCCGACGATTCATCAAGAAGAAACTTCGGAACGAACAACTAGTTCCACACGCCCCACAAAGGGAGAACCTGGAGTTATCCCCAACACATCGACCAACCAACCGGCGCAAGTTGTCAGCCGTTCTGAGGAGAGCGGATCGCAAACCGTAATAGAAACGTCCACCTATACCAAGGCTCTCTCCAAAGATTACATCGAACGCATTAAAGCAGGCTTGGTACCAAACCATGCCACGGTGGCTGTGTCGATACCAATGAGTTATTACCGTACAGCATGGCGGGAAGCTCACTCGACGCCTAACAGTCAACAACCAGATCCACCCACTGAGGTGCAGCTGAAACAATTCATGGAAAACTTCAACAACGAGGTAAAAAACCACGTTTCACACGTGCTGCCATACATCCCTAGCGATCAGAGCAAGGTCAAACCAATCAGCGTCATGGCCTTTGAATTGCCCGATGTTCCCGAACCAGCCAGCCCGCCTTTTGCAGCCATTGTAGGCCGCTGGCTGGAAAAAAACTGGAGTACTCTCGGCATGATGGGCTTGGGCGTGTTCAGCCTGTTGATGCTGCGTGGGATGATCCGAACCCTTCCCAATCTCAATGTAGCAACAAACATGTCCGAACCAACGGAACTACCTGGCCTTGGAGTCGTCCACACTGACGACAAACAAGAAGACCACGAGAGTCCGGAACGGTTGTTGAATCGTCCCATCGGTGCACCAAACCTTCGTGACGAACTCGCTGAAATGGTCCGGGACGATCCTGATGCGGCCGCCAAAGTCATCAGCTCATGGATCGGAAATGCGGCTTAAAAAACAGAAACATTTCGACAGAATAACTGACACACTGAATCTAATCATCGTTTTTGCAAATCATCATCATGGACGAGAAAAACTTACGTAAGGCCGCCGTGTTGGTCTCGACGCTCGACCGGGAAACCGCAGAAAAATTGCTCCGTCAGCTCAACTCCAGTCAGGCTGATCAGGTGCGCACGGCTGCGGATCAACTGGCGAACGTATCACCAGCGGAACAACGTCGAGTTTTGGATGAATTCCTTCGCAGCGGCAGCATGGTTGCCGGGCAGATCGCGACAACGTCAAACCCTGAAGACAACTTCGAAGGGGTCGACATGGACGCCTCATTGGCAGTCAAACTGTCTACTCCGTCATCCAACGCCTCCCTAGCTTCATTCTCTGCCACGGAAATAGACGAACTTGATATCCGTGCTCCCCATGAAGTAAAAAACGACAATTCTCTGCACAACGCTCGAGGAGAAAACCTGGCACCGCTGTTGGCAGGTGAACATCCACAAACGATCGCGGTCGTTCTGTCGCGTCTACCGGTCGATACTGCTGCCGACACCTTGACTCGCTTGCATCCTGCACTGCAGGCCAACGTGGCTCGACGGTTGTTGGATCTGGATGAAGCCATCCCAGAAGTTTTGTTCGACGTGGAAACCGAACTCGCCTCGACACTCCAAGAAAAGCTGGCCAAGACCCGCCGGCGCGAAACCAGCGCACAAAACTTTTGCCGCATCCTACAAGCGGCTCCGGAACTGGAACGACTTAAGTTGTTGCAGATTCTTCCCGAAGTTGCGTCCCACATACCTCAAATGGATACGACGACTGAACAGCCCACAACTTCCTCAACACTGCCAACCGTTTCGATGACGGAGGACAATTGCCCGAATACCATCACGCCCGGACAGAACGAAAGACACACCCATTCGTCCACCCGGGAGGAACCCACACAACCGGAACCTAGGAATCACTCCCTCCCCGCACAGCCCAAGATTCCTCAACGGGGACTCCCGTTGCATCCGGTGTCAATGGTCGCCCATCTCGATGACGCACCTCCATCACCGTCACCCGATTTGCCTACTTCACCACCTACTACGTGGAATTTCTTGGACGTCACCAACCTGGAAGACGACATACTCCGACGCGTGATGCAACTCATGGATCCCGATGTAGCTCGCCTGGCACTGATTGGAGCCAACGAAGCGTTTGTAAAACGCATTATCGATATGTTTCCCAAATCGGTGTCCCGGCAGTTACGGCGACAATTGACCGAATTAGACCCTATCCACCTGCGAGATGTAGAACTAGCTCAACAAGAAATGGCGAAGATCGCGGCAGGGCTATTAGAGGCAGCTGCGTGAAACTCAACATTACCTGACGATACGCCTTCACACACACCTGCCTGCAACCAAAACATCCACTACTTTTAAACCTTCGAGTCATGCTATGGCGACAATTATCAAGTCCGGTGTTGAATTCGCATCTGGTCACGACGTGCACACTGCCGCCTATCATCTCACCGACATGTCCGACCATGCTCAAACCTATTTGGACGATGTACGTCAAAAAGCAGCAGTCTTGGTCGCAGAAGCGAATCAAGAGGCCGACGCGATTCGCCAACGTGCAGCGACCGAAGGACGTACCGTTGCAATGCGCGAAGTGGAACAGCATATTCAACAGCAAGTACGACACAAGCTTAGTACAGTCCTTCCGTCCATAGAGCAACTTGTCGAGACATTTCAGATCGCCCAACAAGCATGGCTCGCCGAATGGGAACGCGGGTTGGTTCAGCTTGCCACAGCCATTGCATCACGCGTCATTCGCCGTGAAGTTCAGCTGCAACCCCAGATCACTAAGGATTGGATCACCGAATCCTTGCAGCTGCTTACAAGTCAACGATCGTTGACCGTAAGGTTACATCCTGAAGATCACGCTGCCCTACAAGCTGAGGTAGAGACACTGGCTACTCAACTGCGAGGATTGGCTTCCACTGAGATTGTATCAGACCCCAACATTAGCCGTGGCGGATGTCGTGTGGACGCCGAATCAGGGTCTGTTGATCAGCAGATTGAAGCCCAATTACAGAGGATCGAACAAGAGTTGATTGGAGACGAGGGAGGAAAAAACTTTTGACGACCTTCATGGACCAACTCGCTACCGTGCAACCCACGGCCATTACTGGGAAAGTCGTACGTACGACGGGAACCTCCCTCGCAATTGCAGATTTCCCTGCCCCAGTAGGTGCTCTGGTTGAAATCTGTGCCGCAACTGGCTCAAAGGTTCATGGAGAGGTGATAGGTTTTCGTGATCACCTGACAATCGTGTACCCGTTTCAGCCATTGGCCGGAGTGCGTTGCGGAAGCAGCGCCCGACTCGTCAGAACCTCCCGCCACTTGCGAGTTGGAAGTCCTTTATTAGGACGAGTGGTCAACGCACATGGCCAGTGCATCGACGATCTTCCACACCCCCTTCTGCGAGATCGTATCCAACGCAACCGAAAAGCACCGTGCGCCTTGGAACGACGGCCTATTGATACACCTTTATCAACTGGTGTCCGTGCCATTGACGGCATGCTGTCATGTGGCCGTGGCGGACGCATTGGTGTCTTTTCCGGTGCAGGTGTCGGAAAGAGCGTCTTGTTGGGCATGATGTCTCGTTACACCGAAGCGGACGTAAACGTTATCGGCCTCGTCGGAGAACGTGGTCGTGAAGTGACAGAGTTCATTCAAAATGACTTAGGGGAAGAGGGACTCCGCAAGAGCGTCCTAGTGGTCGCTACCAGCGACGAACCCGCTATTGTCCGGATGCATGCCGCCCAAACAGCCACGGCGATTGCCGAATACTTTCGTGATCAAGGGAAACACGTTTTGTTACTGGTCGATTCGTTAACACGATTCGCGATGGCCCAACGCGAAATCGGCCTGGCGGCCGGTGAACCTCCGGCAACCCGTGGTTACCCACCTAGCACTTTTTCACAGCTGCCCCAACTGTTAGAGCGGGCCGGTAATCAAGGAAATGGCAGCATTACCGGATTTTATTCCGTGCTAGTAGAAGGTGACGACCTGAACGAACCAGTCAGCGACGCTGTACGCGGATTGCTCGACGGCCACTTTGTGCTCTCCCGCAAACTGGCCAACCAGGCCCACTATCCTGCAATTGATATCCTGGAAAGTCTAAGTCGTCTGATGCCTCAGGTGGTCACCCCAGAACACGTGACCGCAGCGGCAGCCATCCGCGATTTGCTAGCCGCGTATCGCGACCACGAAGATTTGATCACCATCGGTGCCTACCGGACGGGAAGCAACCGTCGCGTTGACTTGGCGATCGCATTGCAAGACGACATTCATCGGTATTTGCGTCAAACGCCAAAAGAATCCTGTAACGTTAACAGCGCACGACAGGCACTAGAGACACTCGTGGCCAAATACCGAACTCAAATGGCTGGCTCCGCGATGGTTCCAAGTAGTTAAGAGGAAACACGGTGTCCCATTTTCGATTTCGCCTGGCAACGGTCATGAAACTGCGACAACAAACACGCGACGCGCGGAGAGCCGAACTTACCAAAGCGTTCGAAGCAGAGGCCATCTTGCAGGAACAAGTCAACAACATTCGTTCTCAGCTGAACAACGCCCGTTCGATAGAACGAAGTTTGGTCGACGCGGGACAACTGGACGTCGACAAACTACTTAGCAACAGAAGGTATCAAATTCAGCTAATCGCCCACAAACGTCAACTCAAAGAACACGAACAGCAGCTGGCTGAAGAAATCGAACGTCGTCGTGCCGCCGTCGTGGAAGCCGATCGTGATGTCAAGATTCTTGAAACATTAAACGAAAAACAATGGTCCGCATTCCAGCTAGAACAACGAAGGAAAGATCACAAACAGCTAAACGAGGTCGCTGTACAGGCTTTCCAACGCAAGAATGCATCTGAATTGGAGTAACATCATGGACAAACTGATCGGTGCCATTGGGGCATTGTTTGTCTACTTCTGCATAGCAACGGTGTTGACCGCCGGTGTTGTCGTGACCGTATTGACCTTGCAGGGCTACCTCACCCCACAAAAACTAGAACTCATCGTGGCAGTAATGCACGGTGTACCATTATCCTCAGACGATCATTCCGCAACTCAGTCAAGTCACGTCAGCAACTCCCTGAACCACCCCATTGCAGATAGCAATACGCAGCGGCTGCTGAACAACCTCGACATGGCCTTACGCGAACAGGCAGTCGAAAAGGGACTTCATCGCATGCGTCAACTTCGAGCGGCGGTCAACGAAGCCAATGAACGATACGACATCAAACGGGATGCGTTCCTAAACCGACTTGACCAAATGAAGCTGACGTCGGAAGAGGAAGGACTCACTGAGATGATAAACCAGATTAAGAACATGAAGGCTCCACAACAGAAAGAGATGTTGCAAAGGCTAATCGACGCAGACACGGAGAACGGCATGGAAGATGCGGTTTCCATCGTCAAAGCGATGCCTGATGACCAACAAAAAAAACTGCACAAGGAATTCAGTACCCAAATCGAAGAAGACAACACAGCCTTATTAAACATTCTGCGTGAGATACGAAAAGGTCGCCCTGAATCATCGTTTATTGAAGAAACAAAACAGGATTTCGCAAAGGTTAGCTCCAGCTAAAACCGTCCGAACGTTCCTGCTACTATTCGATTGGATAGTGCATGTCATCTTTACCGCTTGACACTTTGTCCCATTTGACTCCGGTAGAAACGTCCGCGAATTCAGCGCAGCTGCGCGTGGACGAAGGCCGGAAAACGAAATCGTTCCAACATCATCTCGACAGCACGAATTCCTCCAATGATGAATCCCTCACAGCAGACGACGAAGCACCCGCCGATCGGATAGAAGTCGAGCAAAATGAGAAAACAGCCAGCGAACCGATCCGTTCAGGTTCCAAATCTGACGAAAACGATTCGGAAGATGATGAATCTAACGAAACCATCGGCTCCACGGAAAACGCTGCGACCGAGCATGCCGCTTCTGACACAGACTGCGCAGAAGATTTCGCAGACACCAACCTGACCAAAAAGAACACGCAAGCCGACCCGTTGTCTGACCGAACCAACCCCTTGGTAGTCGCCACCGATGACATGGACCAGCTCACGCCAACTGCCGCGACATTGCCAAGCGACCTATCGGCCTCTGCCGAAGAAGTGGCCATCGTAGAATCGGTCAATGACCGTCAATCGTCAGCGAATCACCAACAGCAAGTATTGGAACACGCCACCAAGGAAAAGGTCATGGCCGAGCCAACCCGATTTGTGGCAACGAGCTCAGGAGAATCAGGTGAGGCCAACGTCCCAAGCACACCTGCATCGTCCGAGCGAGCGGCTTCCAGGTCGACCAAGCTAGTCATCGCAGACGTGGAATCATTGGCAACAGTGAACGCACAAACCGAAATGGGCACCTCTACTGACGAATCCACAGATCAAGATGAAACCAACCGGTCACCGTCCGAACCGGACAAAATGATTGGAGACAAAACGAAACCAAACGCCAGCGAACAGACTGTCAGCTCGTCCTCGTCAACGAGTCGTGCTTCAGCAAACCGCCAAGCATTGCCACAAGGTTCAGTGTCTTCGAACCAATCATTAAGTGGTCCGCAACAAGCCAGGTTCCTGCAACGAGTCACAAAAGCGTTTGAGGTGGCTCAGCAACGGGGGGAACCTATTCGCATCCGACTACATCCATCTGAATTGGGAGCGATGCGATTAGAGATCAAGGTCGACGGCAACGTGCTATTGGCTCGCATTGAAGCAGAAACCCAATCTGCACGCTCCATTTTAATAGACAACTTGCCCGTATTGCGAGAACGATTGGAGGAACAAGACATCCAGATCAAACAATTCGATGTTGACGTCCTCGACCGGCAGTCTCCCGAAACCGACCAACAACAAGAACATCAAAGCGACCACGAATCTGCGGATGGTGGTGATGAGACGTCGGCTCGGCAACTCGAGACCCCACCCACAGAAACCTCTCCGATATCAGCAACGTCACCAGGAACAGACCGAAACCTAGATGTCCATGTCTGAACGGGCACCTTCACCATTCAACCTAAGAATCATCCCACCCAACCCGCGTTGATTGCGGCAAAGATCGCAACGCGCCATGTTCAACAAGGAACACCACATGTCGAGAATACCTTCAATGGGCCCAATTACTCGGCCTGAATCCGACCAGCCAGCGGGAAATGATTTAGCGAACGTTGGCGTTGACACGTTTTTAGAATTAATGATTGCGGAATTGCAAAACCAAGATCCCTTGGACCCAATCGAAAACAGCGAGTTGGTTCAACAGATCAGTCAGATCCGTGAAATCAGCGCGACCAATAAGCTTACCGACACGCTCGACGCGATCATCACAGGCCAAAACCTGGCATCCGCAAGCAGTTTAATTGGTCAAACAGTATCCGCATTAAGTGACGATGGGTCTTCAGTGGAAGGGCTAGTCGATCGGGTTTCCATCGAAGTCAGCGACGACCAACGTGGTCAACGAACTATCAAAGTCCACATCGATGATCAAAGCATTGCCTTGGAAAACATCCGCGAAGTCATTGCCAGTTAAGCCTGGACTTATTGGAAAACATTTATATCTCAGTAAAACAGACACTGTTTATTCAGGGAGGGACTTCACATGGGTCTTGCATCCGCATTAAGTACGGCACTCACTGGCTTAACTGCCGCCGAAACACAAATTGATGTTGTTGGCAACAACCTGGCGAACTCACAAACAGTTGGCTTCAAGGCATCCGAAACTGTATTCGCGACGCAGTTCCTGCAGACACTTAGCCTCGGCTCATCCCCCACGGGCAATACCGGTGGAACGAATCCTCGACAGACTGGTTTGGGAACACAGGTCGCCGAGATATCACCAGATTTCACCCAAGGCACCATTGAGTTGAGTTCCAACCCTTCCAATCTGGCAATTCAGGGTGATGGATTTTTTGTTGTAGAGGGTGCTGCGGGAGAGACACTCTATACTCGCAATGGCCTGTTCGATACAAACGCCCAAAATGAATTGGTAACGGCCACCGGCCAGCGTGTGTTGGGTTTTGGTGTCGATGACACGTTCCAACTTGTAGAAACACAGCTGGTACCGCTTTCTATTCCATTGGGGTCGGAAGCCGTCGCTCAAGCGACTCAGCAAGTACAGCTCGAGGGCGTCTTAACGCCTACGGGTGACGTGGCAACCACTGCGGAAGTTCTGCAGAGCAATGTTCTGGGAAACGGTGTCGTGCCTCGACCTGACAACACGGGCATTGGCTCCTATAACTCTGTCCCCCCCAACATCAATGCAACCGCAATTAGTGAAACCAGCGTAGGCAGCGGTACCCTCATCGGCGGAGACACCTACTCCTATCGTTTTGCATTTGCCGACAGTGCAGGTACAGAAAGTCTGGCTTCAACAGCTTTGACACGGACTATCACACCCACGAGTGGAAATAATGCCATCGATTTGACGAATCTCCCAAGCAGTGCCGAATATCCAACCATCAACATCTATCGAACTGCCGCTGGAGATAACGATTTTTTCTTCCTGGATTCGGTTCCGCAGGGAACAACCAGTTTCACCGACGATGGGTCGATTCCGTTGTCTGCAACACGACTGGATGAATCCACGATCAACGGTAACTACAGTTATCTAGTTACGTTTTTCCGCGCCGGTGCAGGAGAAAGTCGTCCGTCGCCTTTGATCGGCCCTCAGAACGTGGTCAACGGTCGCGTGCACTTAACCAACTTACCAACACCACCAGTACCTCCTCCAGGAGGTGGTTTTCCCGCCTACGACCAAGTTCGTGTCTACAGGAACCTAGCAAGTAACGCCAACAGTTTTTTTCTTGTCGACACTTTGGATCCCGGCGCGAGCTATACGGACCTCCGAAGCGATGCGGCGATTTCCGATTTGACGAATCCGTCCAACCAATTGGTAGACTTAGACGGACCTAAGGTAGACCCCAATACCTTATTGACTGACGTAGTACGCCGTGATGAATTCAACTATGAAAAAATTTTCCAAGAAGGAACCTTGTCGTTTACCCCGCGGAAAGGCGGTCGGGCTCTAACAACCAAAAATTTCGACATCACGTCAGCCTCGACAGTTCAAGACTTGGTCGATTTCATGGAAGGTGCCTCTGGAATCCAGCAGGATTCCGGCGACGCAGCCAATCCAATTCCAGGATCCATCAACCAGATCCCGGGTGAAACTGGCACGCTTTCACCTGGCGGTATGGTACAAGATGGAGCCGTGCGGTTTGTATCCAATAACGGTGAAGCAAACGCAATCGATTTTGCTTTGTCCTCATTTTCTTTGACCACGGACACAGGTGAAGTAACCATTCCTAATCTTGGTTTTGGATCCATACAATCCGCAACGGGACAAGGCGCAGTTGCGGACTTAGTCGCTTACGACTCGTTAGGCGTACCAATCGACGTGCGTGTCACGTCGGTCCTGGAACAACGTTCAGCGTCATCCACGGTGTATCGTTGGTTTGCCGATTCTGGAGCGAATGACCCTGTGACTGGATCCGAGATCGCCGCTGGAACTGGCCTGATTGTATTCGACGGTGAAGGAAACCTGGTGGAAGTCACGAACGATACGGTGTCGATTGACCGACGAAATATCCCATCCAATTCGCCCCTCCAATTTGAGCTGGACTTTACTGCCGTATCCGGCCTGGCTGCCGATGGCGCCCGATTAGCTGCCGCCCGACAAGACGGGTCTGCTCCGGGCAACTTGGCTAGTTTCATCATCGGTGAAGGTGGAACGATCCGAGGCGTTTTCTCCAACGGAGTAACCCGTAGCCTAGGTCGCGTTCGTCTGGCTCGATTTGCTAACCCTTCCGGTTTGGAACAACGTGGTCAAAACCTTTTTGGCCTTGGGGTAAATTCCGGACTACCGGTGGAGGGCAATCCTGGTGACGCCGGTTTGGGAACCCTGGTAGCTGGTGCGGTGGAATTGTCGAACACCGACATCGGTGCCAATTTAGTCGACCTGATTCTGGCGACGACACAATACCGAGGCAACACGCGGGTCATCACCGCAGCCCAACAGTTACTGGATGAATTATTGAACCTCCGAAGATAGCCCCCAAAAACGCATAAACAGCCAAAGTTTTTCGCAGGTCACTCCGCTACCACATATATAACCTACTTTTACCATGAGGCACTGCGCTGCGTTTCGACAGCGCACGACTGTTATGATCAAACTAACCCAACTCGGTGGAGAACCATTTGTTCTAAATGCGGATCTAATCCGCTATGTAGAATCTTGTCCGGACACCTACATTACGTTGGTTAGTGGAGATCGAATCGTTGTAAAGGAAACCATGGACGAAGTGGTGGAACGGAGTTTGAAGTATCAACAAAGTAAAAGGCTGATTCCCGAACCAATATAAACAGGAATGGTCTAGGTCGTGCATCGGGCCCGGCTAGACCTTTTTTGACACGAATTCGCTGCTATGGACATTGCAAGTCTCATAGGATTCCTACTGGCGATCGGCCTGATCGTGGGTGCGATTTTAAGCGCTCCAGGGGCCAAACTGTCCGCTTTCGTCGACGTATCATCGTTGCTGATCGTCGTCGGTGGCGCGTTCGCTGCCGGACTGATGTCTTTCCCATTAAGGAACTTCCTCAGTTTGACCGTGCTTATCAAAAAGGTTTTCCTCAATAAGCCCGAAAACATCCCTGCCTTGATCGATCAGATTGTCAGCTTGGCCGAAACAGCACGTCGTGACGGTTTACTGGCCTTGGAAGTTCGCATTACCGAGATCGAGAACAAGTTCATCACGCTAGGTATCCAAATGGCTGTGGACGGAACACGTCCGGAAGTGATTGAAGATATCTTGCGCACGGAAATCGATGCCGTCGCCACGCGCCATCGAGATGGAAAATCCGTCTTGGAACAGTTGGGGCGGTTCGCTCCTGCATTTGGCATGATCGGAACACTCATGGGGTTGATCATCATGTTAGGCAACATGGAAGACCCATCATCGATCGGTGCCGGCATGGCTGTCGCCCTTATTACTACACTATACGGTGCAATCGTATCGAACGTTGTGTTTTTACCATTTGCTGAAAAGCTAGGATTCATTAACAAACAAGAGTTGTTGGCGATGGAAATCGTGATACGTGGCATCATGGCATTACAGTCCGGCGAAAACCCGCGTGTCATCGAACAGAAACTGAACACGTATTTACCACCTAAAGTGAGGGCGGCAAAACAAGCTGCAGCGTAACTTATGGCGGTCGAAGAAGACGATGCTGGTGGAATCCCGGAATGGGTCGTCACGTTCGGCGACTTAATGTCGTTGTTATTGACATTTTTCATCATGTTGGTCTCCCTGAGCGAAATCAAGAAAGACGAACAGTTTCAAGCTTTAGCAGAGGCTCTACGCAAACAATTCGGTCATGAAGCTACGATCACAAGTGTGGTGCCGGGGCAATCGCAGCCACGCAATTCGGTAATTTCCAAACTGGCCACGATGGGACGTTCTCGTCGACTGGACATGATGCGAGGAGGCGATAAACAACGTGCCCCCTCCGGGAATTTTCGCCGCGTCCGCTTAATTCGTCCGGGACAGCATTCAGGAATCGGTTCCGTGATCCACTTCGAGGAAGGCATGGCGGATTTGAATAATGAATCACGCGGCACCCTACAATTCGTCGCAACCGACCTACTCGGAAAACCACAAAGAATTGAAATCCGAGGACATACGTCGCGTAAACCATTGGATCCAGCTTTATCCGACCAGGCAAGTCACACCCAAGCAATGGATTTGGCCTACAAACGCTGCCAACAGACACTTGAATTCCTGGCTTCACTGGGTATCGAACGCCAACGATTTCGTATTTCGGTCGCTGGCCCAAATGAACCGATCGACATCGGAACAGATCCCGACCAGCTGAAACAAAACCCTCGAGTCGAAGTGTTCCTGTTGGACGAAATCGTAGCCGACCTCGAAGGTGACAGCACACAAAAAAAACAACAGTTCGTAGATCCTGCCTTAAGGGGTAGTACCGACCATCGATCGTCCGATCGTCGTGAGGAGAGTCCAGATGGCTAATACCGAAAACACGCAAGCCGAAGAGAATCTGTCGCAGTCTGAACAACCGAAGTCCTCGCCGAAGACAAAACTTTTGGCAGCAGGAATCGTTTCGTTCATTATTGTTGTCGAGTCCGTAGTGGCCTACCTGGTGTTTCCACCAGCGCAAGATATGGCCGCACTAGAGGCCGATCGGTTGGGTGATATTGTCTCTGCCGAAGCCGACGCGAAAGCCCAAGCAGAAAATCAAGGCCCCCCCCTGATCGAGATCACCTTGGGCAAGCCATTTACCGTGTCAGCATTTCAGCCTACCTCCAACACAACGCTCCGTATCGACTTTCAACTCTTCGGGCTGGCCAAACAGGAAGACGAAAACGAGTTACTGGCACTTCACGAAAAGCTTGAACATCGGTTTCGTGAACAAGTGATTGTGACCATCCGCAGCGCTGAATTGACAGACTTTAGTGAACCCGGATTGGGATTGATCAAACGGAAGATCCTGGAAAAGGCAAACCGGTCGTACGGAAAACGCTTATTGCAGGAAATCATCATCCCAGACTTCTCGTTCGTAGAACAATAAATCGTCCTCTACTGCATTGCTAGCACCCCTTCGGACGGTGTTTCCACATGACGCTGGCGTTTCGCCAGTTCGGTGAACTCGCTACACTCTGCACCGAATTTATCCAGAGTTCGTCGCACAAGACGATGTGCCGGATGAACCCCATCAGCTGTCATCGTGAGCGCACAGAAGGATCTTTTTTTAGACCTGCTTGCAGCTTAGCTGCCACGAGCGCATTACTACATCAGAATGATGGACCTCACCAAGGTCGTCTCAAATCGGTACTGGAAAGCGGTTTACCATCCGTGAAATGGAGTCCGACATGGCTGAAGAAAACATTAGCCAAAACGAAATAGAAGCTCTCCTCAATCAATCGACGGGGAGTGCAGACAACGCGGCGCAGCCGGCACCTGCCAATGCACCTTTTCCGCCAGACGCTGTCACAACATCAGCCGTAGACAAGAGCGTGCTTAGCTCGAATCCGGCAACAGCAGCGAATCCGCCAAATTCACCGGGTAGCATTGCCCAGTCCGACATGGAAACCTTACTGAACCAAGCGCAAGACGCGTTGCAATCCGTCGACGGTGCGACCGAAGAACTACCATCGGGCGTGAAACGCTTTGAATTGTCGAATCTATCTACCGCGCCCGCTTCGACCGAACACGCCAGTCTTGACTTGCTGCAAGACGTCGAACTGGATTTGAAAATTGAATTGGGACGGACAAGCATGCACCTCGAAGAAGTACTGCAGCTTCAAAGAGGTTCTGTGGTGCCACTGGACAAATTAGCTGGCGATCCCGTTGACGTGTACGTCAATGGACGTTTGATTGCGCGTGGCGAAGTATTGGTGCTGAACGACAACTTCTGCATACGTGTTGCTGAATTAATTGCTGGTGAAGTGAGCGCATAAGGAACTCATGACCCGCTTCTACAACATCGCCGCCTCTGTGATTCTAGCAGGCATCACAACCTGTTCAGCCATCGCTACCGAAACGGCAAATCACACCAATCGTACTTCGCTTCAGTCACGTCTTCGAGAGTTACGAGACACGCCACCCACAGAAATAGGCAACAACCAACAGATGGCGAATCCGCTTCCTGGAAATGCCATGCGTCCTGCAGGCGTCCAACTCGCCGCCTTCGAAGAAGAGCCGCTAAAACTTCATCAAGAACCAGTCGTGAGGCAAGACGACAACCTACCTCAAAAGTCACCGACAAGCCATATTTTGCCAACTGAGAATCTGTCCGACTCGATCCCGCTTAGGACGTCGGACTCTTCGACACAATTCAAACAACAATCGCCTGCCCCCGTCTTGAATTCAGGATCTCTGATAACCGTCGCAAGCAGTCTGGCGATCGTGTTGGGATTATTCCTGTGCGTTGTTTGGATTTCCCGGCGAGGCTGGAATCAGCGTCAGCACATGCTATCCACCGAAGTTGTCGAAATCTTGGGCCGGGCTCCGCTTACCGCAAAACAACATCTGCAGCTCATCAAGTTCGCCGATAAATTGTTATTGGTGGCGGTCACTGCCGACGGTGCGGAAACTCTGACGGAGGTGACTGATCCCGACGAAGTTGTGCGGGTCCGCGGACTATGCAGTCAAAGCCAACCAGGAAGTAGCACCGCATCATTTCGCGAAGTATTATCATCTCTAAATACGGACTCCCCATAACCATGCTTGCGCGTACGTTCTACCAGGAATTTAGAACACGATTTACATCGTTGTTTTTTTTGGTAGCCGTATGTGTTCCTCAAGTGCTGTTGGCTCAGACGGATGCCTTGGAAGCAGTACCCGCGGCCGAACAAGCGGAATCACCATTGGGACTTACCTCCTTGGTTAGCGGCGGCCCCGATGTATGGACGAGCCCCGGTGGGCTAAATTCGACACTGCAGATCATGTTGTTATTGACGGTGCTCAGCCTTGCACCTGCAGTCTTATTGATGACAACCAGCTTCATTCGTATCGTCGTGGTACTTTCGTTGCTGCGTCAAGCCTTGGGGACACAGCAGCTACCTCCAAGCCAGGTAATCACCTCGCTGGCTTTGTTTCTAACGTTGCTACTGATGACACCTGTTTGGCAGCAGGTGTATGACGATGCCATCCAGCCTTACACAAGTTCTGAGCGCAACATGAGTCTTGAGGAGGCATGGAATGCGGGAGTTCGTCCCGTGCGACAGTTCATGGCTCAGCAAATTGAAGCGGCGAATAATGGCGACGACGTTCGCCTATTCTATCAATATCTACCCGAGGATACTCCAGAACCTGAGACTTATGACGATGTGCCACTGCAAATACTTCTGCCCGCCTTCATGTTGAGTGAACTCAAGACAGCGTTCCTGATTGGGTTTCGGCTCTACTTGCCGTTCTTAATTCTGGATATCGTCATCGCAAGTGTAACTATTTCGATGGGCATGCTGATGCTTCCGCCTGTGATGATCTCACTCCCATTCAAACTCATGCTATTCGTTTTGGTAGACGGATGGCATTTAGTGGTCGGGATGCTATTGGAAAGTTTTGCCTTACCGTCGTTGATGTAACCAACATGAGGAAGTCCACATGGTTCCGCATGATGCAATTGACTTGGGCCGAGAGGCCATCCTGACGGCGTTACTGATTGGCGCCCCTATCCTCTTGGTAGGAACAGCGGTCGGGTTAGTCATTGGCCTACTCCAAGCCCTGACCCAAATCCAAGACCAAACGGTCTCCTTCGTGCCCAAGATTCTGGCTATGGTTGTGGCACTAGGCGTCTGCCTACCATGGATCGTTTATCGCATGATCGAATACTCAGAACAATTGATCCAAAGCACCCCTCAGTCCATTCTGGGAGGTTAAGAAACGGCTCCAAGAACGGTAGACAACCATGCACGCCGGCCTGGTCGCCGCAAACATCCTGATCACACGCGCCATTGGCGACACGAAGTCCCGACATCCTTAGAACACCTGTTTGCCGTCCACCAGTCGTTGCGGCAGCAACACTCATTTATTTCCCGGAATTCACGACGATGGCTGGTATGCTTGCTGTCTATCTCGACGAGCTATATGTCTTCGTGTTTGTGCTGGCTCGTCTGGGCGGTCTGATGATGACGGCACCGATTTTGGGTGCGAAAAGCGTCCCCATGCAAATTCGAGCTTTATTGGCCGTCGCACTTTCCTTAGTGGTCACTCCTATCTTCTGGTCGATACAAATCGATCGCCCCGACCATATGTTCGACCTAGCGATCTTGATTGCTCAAGAAACAATGCTGGGAATGACGTTAGGTTTGGGCGTCATGATTCTCTTCATGGGGCTGCAAGTGGCCGGCCAAACCATTGCCCAAATGAGCGCCTTGAGCCTGGCAGACGTTTTCGACCCAACCTTTGACAGTAACCTATCGGTCTTCAGCCAGCTATTCGAAGTCATCGCTCTTTCCTGTTTCCTGGTCATCGGTGGACATCGCCTGGTCATGACCGGACTCTTGGAAACATTTCGATGGATGCCTCCCGGCGAAATCTCATTTCATCACGGAATCGCACAGACCTTAGTAGAGATCACGAGCCAAAGCTTTGTGCTAGGGCTTCGTGCTGCAGCCCCAACCATCGCTTCATTGCTACTAGCGATTCTTATTCTCGGGTTAATCAGCCGTACTTTGC
>JAKVBZ010000065.1 GCA_022448645.1 Pirellulaceae bacterium | reverse complement strand
GGACCGGAAACTCCCTGCAGGCAGAGGACCCCCGTTCCATCGGACTCTAAATCATACAGATTGGGGATGACGGCTACATCGACACCTGGCTCTCCCAGCATGCCAGCCACAATTTCCTCTTCCAGTCCGCGTTTCGCTGGATGAAGACTTTGGCCTTGGGATACAATTACCGTAACACGTGTTGGCATGGCATGACCGGTGAAAACGGACTTTGATGTGATGTAATCTGTGAACTCGACGGGTTAGCCAGGGACATATCCGTCTTAACGATGTTTCTCACTTAAGGGTTCTTGATTTTAAGGCGTCGTGGGCGGACGAGGCACCTGTCGAGTTTCAATACATTCGCAGGCAACTCGCATTCAACTGCACGGAAACTTCACCCTGCCGATTGCGCTTCAATGTACAGGTGCGGAAAGCTAGGGTTACGATCCTCGCCAGAAATCGTCCTGCCACAGGATCGACGCGAAGCCTTTCGGCGGCGAACACGAACGCAGGCCAGTACGTTATGCGAGCTGACCTTTGATGGTGCGTTGTGCGACTTCCCATACGGCCGTCAAATGCTCAATATACTCCGTCAAGGACAGTAATTCATCCCCTGACCCTTCAAATTCAAATAGCCAGCCTGCGTGGTACATGTCCACGTTAATCAATGCAGGGTCTGACAGCAGTGTTTCATTGAATTGGATTAATTTACCCTCCAGGGGGGCGTATAAGTCGCTTTCCGCTTTGCTGCTTTCAATGGCGCCAATCGTTTGCTGTGGCAAAAGCTGCGATGGCGCATCGACGATCCAATCAAGGAAATAGACATCTTGCAAAAGTCTGACCGCGTAAGCTGTAA
Organism: Pirellulaceae bacterium; assembly: GCA_022448645.1. The sequence continues at coordinate 29,147 of JAKVBZ010000065.1, read as the reverse complement.
ATCCGAAGCGGTAAGTGTGCTGACTCACCGGCAACGCCCACATGTGATTCTTCGCGTAGTGTCGGTCATTGGGGAATTCCGCCGAAAACTCTCCCATCATGAACACCTGGGAGTCGCTCATGTATAACGGACTCCCTGGTGTTGCGATTCAAAGAAGGCAGGTAGCAAAGCGTCCACGCGCAGCAGCCCCGCGCGTGTCAACGTGAGACGGTTGTCGGCAATTTCAGCCCAGCCGTCCGCTTGGTACTTTTGCCAGACGTCGCGCCATTGTTCGAGAACGTCCACTCCAAATTTACCAGAGAAATACTCGACGTCCAAAAAACCTCGTTTTAACTGTAAAATCATTTCCCGAATCAATAGTTGATTGGCGGATGGTTTTAGGCCTCGACCCAGCGGTAGTTTGCCTGCCTCGAGCGTTTCCAAGTAATCTTTCCATTCAGGTTGATTCTGATAGTGGACTCCCGATATGTGGCCGAAACTGGCAATCCCCGTGGCCAACAGATCACTGCCTTGCCAAAGGTTGTCTCGATAGCTGAAGCTCACCTTGGCTTTGTTCTTCACAACGGTGTAAGCGCTACTTACAGAGTATCCGGCGGACTCGAACTCATTGAATGCATAGTCGACCCATTCTCGCTTGGTGTTCCAGTCGGCGACCGGAGCTGGAGTCTCGTGTTTCAGCATGTCACGTGAATACACCGTATTGAATGGCAATTCCATCTGATAGATCGTGACGCTTTCGGGCGACATCGAGAGGGTGCGGCCAACGCAATCACGCCAATTGTCCCAGGTTTCTCCTACCATGCCACTGATCAGGTCTATGTTAACGTTGGGAAAGCCAATGGTTTCAATCCAGTTCCATGCCCGCTCGATTTCGGGCGATAAATGAGCTCGTCCGTTTTCGGCCAGGATCGAATCGGAAAAGTTTTCGACACCCAGGCTCAACCTGGTGACACCCAGGTCCTTAAGGGTTCGCAGTTTTACCTCCGAGAGCGTGCCTGGCTCACACTCGAAGGTTACTTCTTCGGCTTGATCCCAGTGGATACTGGCCCTAAGACGTTCGACCAGTGAAGTGAGCTGTCGCGGGCTCAGGAAGGAAGGGGTGCCGCCTCCGAAATAGACGAACCGAAAGTCACGGTCACCCATGACAGGCAACTGGCTGACGATTTCGATCTCTCGATTCAAACCGGTAACATAACGCTCGATGTCACTAGATTTATTGTCCGTAAAGACTTTGAAGTAACAAAACTTACACCGCTTACGGCAGAACGGGATGTGTAAATATAAGCCGAGAGGCACATTTTGCGGTTCCGATTGGAGCGCCGCTTCGATCTCAGGCAGCGCTGCTGGCGACCATTGAGAAAATGGAGGGTAGTTGGAGATGAAATAACTACCAACTTGAGTATCAGCCGCCTCGGTGTTCATGATGACGCCATTGTAACCAAATGAAGCGCGCGTTGTTAGGCGTTGTTTGTCGGGTGGCCTGGTGGTTTCCTAAATAGTCACGTCCTACGACGTATTCTAGGCCGAAACAGCCACCCCAGTAACAACCCAATTTGACCAAGAAGCCCGGTCGTTGGTTCTGGAATCTGTTCCAAAACCCAATCGCGATAAGGGGGAATGAGAATTCCACCTCCCCCACTTCCAAATAAAGGTACAGCAGGCGAGCCACCGCCGCCACGTGAGTATGTGTTGATACCGGCCAGCTCGAATTGACCGTTGAATTCGATAAATGCAGGACCTCCCGAATCACCTCCGCCAATCGTGGTTTCCAAGCGGTTTCCGAGAGAAGGGAACGGGTTGCTTCCGGTTCCACCTCCAGCTTCTGGAGGAAAGTCAAAGTCGAAAGCATACACTTCGACCAACGTGAAAGGCGCCTCGTCATTGGATTGGAATGTATTGGCGATGTTTTGGCCAGTTCGTTTTACAGAAAAAGAAGCACTTACATAGTCACCACTAACTCCATCGCCCGAACGGCCATAGCCCACAAGCGTCAGCGTGTTAGTTCGCAATACAGGGTCTGTCCGTAGAGGATAGGTTTTACTACCAGCTGGCAGAATTGAGTCGAGTGTGACGACGGCAATGTCATCATTGAGTACAGGGTTGGCGAAACCTGAAAAGTTTGGGTGTATTGTGATATGTGTCGCGGTGTTAGATGTCGATAGGTCTGATCCGTCGTTGAGAAAATAGGTCACGTCATTGGGCGAAACATCTGCGATTCCATCTTCATCCAAGTCAAAGCAGTGTGCGGCAGTAACCACGTGACGCAAAGATACGGATGTTCCAGAGCAGATATAGGTCGTGGAGTTATCAATAATCCTCAGACTGCCTACCCCTCGGAAAGGGGAAGTAGATACATTCGGATCTATTCGGTCGTCCGGCATGTCAGGCTCGAAATGGCTCGGGTCACCTGCCATGATCGTCTTGTACACTGGAACTTCCTGTCCACCGTAACGAACGATTTTGGGCTGGATTTGGCCAGGGGCATCAGATTGTGTCAGAGTGCCAATGGCGTTTGATTCAGAGGGAGCCATACTTACCACCATAAATCCACAACAGGCCAGCATCCAGGATGAACGACACCACTGACGCAACGTGTAAGATAATGGTGAGAGGAAGCTTCGATTCATCATAGGTGTATAGATAATGCCGTATCTCACGTGATCACGTGCCGCATAGAGGGCTGAATCTAATGAAATACGGCAGTGGCGTTTACGTTCGTGGAAACCGTGCGGATGATATGTCAGATTAGTGCCAGTCCCGATGAATCCCTGGCTTCCGCTCGCCTCACCTATTTGTATTGTAGTCCACCCCTTTTTGGATTCCAAACATTACTGTCATTTGTGAAATCTCGTCGCGACTACTAACCTTTGTCAGCGCAAGCACTTCCGGCTTGAGGGTCAACATGGGTTCGAGCGTGACACTCGCTGTCAAGTTTCGTAAAATGGAAACGATGAAAGACAGGAGACAGCTAGTCATTGCCACGAAATAGCCAGAGAAGTCAGTGCGGTTCATTCTTTCCGTCATGCTCGGTAAAATGACCAAGCTCAAAGGGAACAATTAAGAAAGAGAAACCGTTACTTAAACTTGCAGCATTTCCTAAAACTCTGCAGCGATTCAAGTTGGTGAAGCGACATCAGATTTAGGATATTGATACCGATGAGACTCGATTCACGATTGGTAGTGAACAATTGTGATGTTAAAGAATGTAGTCAATGATTTATCGGAGTGCTGCCATGCCAGGTTCATCTTCAGGGCCAGGAAAAGCTGGTACGTCAAAATCTAGCCCTTCTACTCCCAATAGCTACAGCGCTTTGGGAGCCATGGGACTCGGTTTTATTGTGGTCTTTTTGATTTCGTTTCTGGTGGCGATTGCCTTTGTTAGACGGCAAATCCAAAGCACACCTACTCTCAATCAAGATCGTGAAGCGACCATCCGACGCTATAATCAGCCTCGACGGCCGGGGCCAAGGGTGGGAGATGTTCCAGCGAGCCAAGATTCTTTAGAGCTGGATTAGAAAACCTCGTTACACGGAGTTCCGGCTTGCGGTCGCGGGGCAGTCGAAGATAGTTGAACGCGACTTTGCGGACATGATACCGGCCACATTCATTCACAATAGGCAATGCCGAAGTGAAAATGTCAGTAGGATCTATCGTGTGATCGGCACTGACCGTTTAGAAAGGGCTGCCGTAGGCGAAGACGTCGGTGATGATTCACGGTCTCGTTTAACGTTGGCATCTGACGCCAGTTGGTAAACGTGACAGGTTGTCTATCCTACGTGCAATCGAGACTCGAGCTGTTCGATTGCATTCACCACGGACCAGGTTTGATCTGCTAATTGCACAGATTCTTGGGCATCCAGCCAGTGTTGGACCTTTTTTTGCGCCGAAACAACCGTGCTGTGGCTACGGCCTCCGAAATACTGACCGATTTCTGATAAAGCAGATCGTGTGTATTTGCGTGCCAACCACATGGCGAGCATGCGGGGTTGAGCGATACGTTTGTCGCGTTTACACGATTGCAGTGATTTAGGCGAAATCCCTAATAGACCACAGACTGCATTTTCGACATCTGCAATTCGACAGGCTGGTCGAGAAGATCGAATCATGTCGGCCAACGCGTCGACGGCCATCGTTTTTGATATGGGTATGTTGTTTGCTTGAGATACGGCTTTAAGCCGATTTACTGCCCCTCGCAGTTGTCGTGCATCGCCAGGAAGTTGTTCTGCTACGTAGTCGAGTACGTTTTCAGGAAGTTTCAACTGACAAGAACGCGTCCAATGCTCGACGAGTTGACGTCTCACAGTAGTTCCAGGAGGATCGATATGGCAAACCAGCCCTCCTGTCAGACGTCCTAAGATGTCGGAACCCAATGCAGTCAAGTCTGCCGGGGGCCTGTCGCTGGCAAGAACCAGCTGGCGTCCACTTCGAAGAATGGCGTCGACGGTGTGTAACAACTCAATGAGTGTCGCCCGTTTCCCGGCAAAGAATTGAATGTCATCAAGAATCAATAATTCGACGTCTCGATACTTGCGTCGAAAATTAGGTAGCCCCGTGCCATGGAGGGCCTGTAAAAAATATCCGGTAAATTGTTCCGCAGATAGATAAACGATCCGTCGAAATTGACCCGAACGCCGGTATGCACTCCAGATACCCTCAAGCAAATGCGTTTTGCCAACACCATGAGGCCCGTGGATGAGTAACGGTGTGACTTCTCCCGGTTGCTCGGCGACAATCTCACAAGAAGTAAAGGCCAGTCGGCTATTGGGCCCTACGATGAAATCGCTCAACCGGCAAAACTTGCGAGGTCCTTTCCGGATGGTACCCTGTTGTCCTTCCCGGACCGGTTGACCAGATCGTGCAGTGTTGCTCGACGTGGAAACGGCAGTCTTGGCCTCGTCCACGTGAGTGGAACTCTGGTGGTCTGTTTTCGGTAATGACTGGTTTGTGGCTGCCAGGTTCTGTGGCAAGGACCGTCCCGGCAACGGAGAAGGCTGTGATTCGTCAGACACTAATGAATTGCCATTAATGTTATTAGTCGAGCTCGGATATTTTTCATCAAGGTCGAGCGGCAAGTTCAGCTGAGTCGAATCGTTATCGTGAGTCGGTGTCGAGTCTTTAGATTCAGCCCGTTTCAAGGAACTGTCCACGCGAAAAATCACATCCGTGGCAATTGGCTGGTCCTTTTGCTCGCCTAGCTCGTGCAAGACAGCTTCTAAATCTCCTCGGAAATGATTGCGAATCCAATTGACCGAAAAACGATCGCATGCTTCTACTAAAAGATGGTTCTCTGCCATGGTCAGGCGTGTTGTGGGACCAAACCACAATTCAAATCGGTCGGCACCAATCCGGTTGGATAAGGCAAGACGGAAGGTGGCAAGGATTTCCGTATCGGGCACAACAACATCCTGTTCCCGGCCACGGAGCGCATACCGGGAGCGTAGTAGAAACAGAAAAAATCTTGCGTGTGCAAGTTTTGGAGAGCTCGTCGCCCCAAAAAAGTATGACGAGTTGGATCGTTAATCAATTCGTGCCACTGATTTTACGATTGCTAGCAACCTTGTCAAATGGGCCACGAGTGTCTTTGTAAAAAAAAGTTTCGCTGGTTTTGACAATGTGAGTTTCTTTCGATGATTTACGCCGTACAAGTTATCACCACCAGAAAAAAAAGTTTTTTGAAGGGCTGCGCCTGATGAATAAAGTGTTGGTTAGGAAAAAGCGCAACGTAACGATCAGAAAATGTCTGACGCGAGCAGTCCCTCTGGAAACTCGTGTCAGAATGACGTGAAGTTCCAGTAACTTTTCAAGGGGAACATGCAGAGAGGGTTCCTGAGTTGCCGTCTACAAACCCTTTAACGTAAGGGCTCGGCGAATGCCAGTTGCTTGGTCTTCTTTTCTATCAACACCGTGGTTTTCGTGGGATGGATGTAAAGGACAGATCGGTAGATTTTATTCGTCGAGGGTGTTTGCGTCGGTTCAGTAAGTGGTATCGGCCCCGAGAAACCCTCTCAACCGCGGCTGTCGGTTACGTGTGTTGCTGTTGGAAAATTTTCAAGAAAACGCTTCTCCGGTCCAGGCTTGAAAAACCAGACTCAGCATACATGCGTATGGCCGGATCATTTTCTGCGTCCACCGCTAGAATTAGACGTTGTCTACCAGCCTGTTGAGTCAACCATTGTGCATAGCTTGTCGCTTTTAAACCCCAGCCGCAGCCTCGTGCGCTGGGTATCAATCCCACGTAAACCAGCTCGCATTGATCATCCTCAGGATGATCGGCCATTAAAAGGCAACCCATGTCTCCCATCTTTCCAGTGATCAGGAACCAAAAATCGGTTCCTGACAGGCCTGTTGCTTCGTATCCGTCCAGAATGTCATCTGCTTGCCTGATTCCGTCCAAGGCGGGGCAATCCTTGGTCTCCTCATAAGTGTGTAGCAACAAATCTTGTAGTTTTTGCCTGTCACGAGCATTGTAGGGCTTAAAAGATAGCCCCGATTCCGGTGACGATTGGGGAAAATCTGCTTTTGAGCTGGCCAAATAGAGTAGGTCAGCGAGATGGGAATAGCCACCGTTTTGGAGTAGACGTGCTGGCAGGCCCGTATTCGTTTCCAGCAGGCATTGTACGAGTCGAATGTCATGTTTTGAAAGAAAGTCATCCACATGTCGTAAGAGCTCGGCACAAACCGTTGTGGGATCGTTGGATTGGATTTGTGGTTGCCACATACCCGCCGTTGCACCAGGGAAGACGTTGACCAGGGTGGCTCCTAAAAGCTGCCCAGACGAGTAGGCAACAAACAAGCCATTTAGAGTGGATTCTTCTCGTTTTGCAGTTTTTTGTACGGCTATCATTTGTTGACGAGCAAGTTCAGGCGATAGCGCTGAAAAAACAAGAAGTAACGCTTCTCGATATTCACCTGGTTCGGCCCGTCGCACTTCCAGAAAATCTGTCATTGGTACACGTTCACTTCTCGAACTAGCGGGACATCCACCCAATTCCTTGGAGTTCGACTTTTGGCGCCATACAACTTGTGTAATTTAACAGAAGAGGGTCTGGGAAATGCCACTCACTTCGTTGTCTGTTCTCTTTTGAGTGGCCGAAGAACGTCTGGAGGCCGCAGAACACTGGATTGTTCATAAGGTGATGAAAAACCATAATGACCTTCCGACCGCAACGGCTATATCGGGCTTGCGCAATACTGCCGCCATTGGCCAGACAGTGTTCCACCGAAGGTCGTACGGATGGTATGCAAAAAATCATCGTCGAGGTCCAGCATTGGGGTCCACATCTTCTCAGCTGGCTGTTGGTAATTGCCGATCCTTTAAATTTGCGTAAGATACGAGACAAATACCGATAGTTGACAATCCGCCATGAATCCAAGGAAACGGCTCTAAGATGCGACTCGTCCAATTCGAAATCCCCGGTACAGGCCGTCGTGTGGGTCTGGTTCGTGACGGTTTGGTCGCGGATCTCACGGCAGTTCGACCCGCATGGCAGCGTGTCGTCGAAGTGTTTGCGGAATCCTCCGACACCGGAATCCCATTTCGTGACCTACTTCACTCCGCTGCCAATTCACCGGAATTACCCACACTCGATTATCAGCAGCTACTTCAGTCGTCTCCGACGACAGGTGATCCATTTCTTCACGTACCGTTGGATACCGTCAACCCCTATCGGACTTTGGTCAGCGGTACCGGTTTAACTCATTTGGGTGGCATGCAGGCCCGCGATCAAATGCATGTGACGGACGACGAAGAATCGGACGAGGAACAAACCGACTCCCGGAAAATGTTCGACATGGGAATTAAGCACGGTAAACCTCAACCGGGACAGAGAGGAGTCGCTCCGGAGTGGTTCTACAAAGGTAATGGCCTTCAGCTGCGCAGCCATCGACAGTCATTGGAAGTCCACGCACACGCTCGTGATGGCGGTGAGGAAGCCGAGATTTGTGGTTGTTACGTCGTGGATCGCGAGGGAGTACCTCGACGTATCGGATTTGCCCTGGGCAATGAATGGTCAGACCACGCCACCGAGAAACTAAACTATTTGTATCTGGCACCTTCCAAGTTAATGCCGTGTGCCGTGGGGCCAGAGCTGGTTCTGGATCACGACTTTCAGGAGATCTCTATTCGGTGCTCCGTTCGCCGCAACGACGATGTCATTTACGATAGCGGGCCGTTGTGGAGTGGAGAACAACATATGTGCCACTCATTAGCAAATTGTGAAGATCACCACTTTAAATATCCCCAACACCGTCGTCCCGGTGATGTACACCTGCATTTTTTCGGTACGAGCAAGTTAAGCTATGGTATCCGTGAATGGCAATATGCTGATGGTGACGAGATCTGTGTCACAGCCGATGCTTTTTCTGCCCCTTTGGTGAATACCGTTCACGTGTCCGAGCCCAGGGGCGACGATCCATTTGTTGTGCAGGCGATATGAAAAAAGCCCGCACGAAGTGTGCGGGCTTTTCGGAGTTCCTCGGCGGGTGCCATTTCTCTGGCACTAAGAAACGTGATTTCGAGTTGGGCCAAGCTATGTGTTAGTGATGATCGTTTACGTCACTGACACCAAAAAAATGAGCGAAGCTTGGAGCTTCGTCCGTGGGTTCCTTCATCATGGTGTGGTTACGTGCCGCGTGGATCAGTGGTAGCCTCCAGGAACGAGTCGTGCGTACCGTAGGGACCGTAGGCGCGCTGGCCGGAGTGTTCGTAGCTGCAGTTTCGTCCGCAGCATGGTTCTCCTCTTCGTTCGCGGCTGGTGAGTCACATCCATCGTCTGCGGAATCACAACCTGAGACGCTGGTGATTTCCCACGTGCAACCACAGCCCTTGCATTCGAAGTTTACCTTCTTCATGACACGAATCATTCGTGTGCGACCGCAACGTGGACCCTGGCAGCGTTTCTTTGTCTTGCCCCAAGGGAATCGCGGTGTTGGAATGCAGATTTCTTTGCATTCGACTTCGTAGCAATGTCGATCGATCGTTGTTTCTTTGGGTGTGGCAGTGCAAACCTTTTGATTGCAGTCGGGGCAAGCATCGCAGTGTTTTGCCGAAGCTACGCCGGTCGTAGCGACAAGGAGGGTGATCGCTAAAAGTGTGTTCCATGGATTCATCGGTAGTCTCCGATTTAATGAAATAAGCTTGGGGGAATGTAGGTTCGCTTGGTCGTGGTAGGTTTCTTAGAAGTCCACCATGAACCGGCAGCCAATGATGTCGTAATCGCCCGTCAAGACTGCTGGAGCACGGGTCTGCCCGTTTTCGTCAATGCGACCGTGAATCCAGTTGAACTGCATGCGGGAGTAGGCGCTCCAATGCCAGTTCAAACCGAGGGTGAAGCTTTCGCCAATTCCCCCCAAGATGCCTTCGTCGTTGAAGTCGGCGTAGGAATATCGTCCGGCAATCTGCCATGCACCCCACCCGTTACCGATGCAACCATCGCAAGTGTTCACCAGGAAGAAGTCTTCAAACGGCTTCACTCGGCCCAGGGTGCCGGACTTGCGACTCCACGGCACGTGCTCGCCTGTGAGGAAGTAGGAGGCATACACGTATCCGCCGTGCAAGTGAACTTGTTTTCCGAATCCAGCCGCGCGGTTGAGCCATAGATTTTGGTATTCGCCGACGAACTGTACCGGACCAAAGTTCAAGACGCCTTCTGCACCCACCATTTGGTAGTCGGTGGCACCCTCAATGATACCAGTGTCTAACCACCGAGTAGCTGTCCTCGCCTCTGGGCGATGACGGAAACGTGACTCGGCCGCATCCGGACCTGTGCTGCCATTGTCGCCGAAAGTATTTTCGTCCGGATAAGCGCTAGTACCGGAGATGGCCCAGTGCCCATATCCCCGGCCGTCGGCGCATTCGTCGTACCAAAATGTGCGGGCCAGTCGACCGGCGACCTCTAGCTGCAAGTCGTCGTTAGTGTAATTCCCTTCGTCCTGCATGAGACGCATATTGTAGACGCCGTATCGCCAGTTCCAGCCTTTGTCCCGCGAAAGGCCATAAGCACAGACGCCCAAACGACGTGCATCCTGGTTGAACGACTCGATCACAAACGGCCGTTCAATGAACACGTTGTAACGACTGCTATTCAGGTGGTCCAACCCGTAAGGACGTTTTTGATTGCCGAGCAAAAGCGTGTGGAATACCGGAAGATCATTCCAGCCTAGCCATGCGTCACGAAATTCCGAATTGTTTCCGCCGGCGAATTCCATTTCGATACGGTATTCCATGTTCGCGGGAAGTTTGCCGCGGACGCCAAACCGCATGCGCCGGAAGTTTAGGCGATTTTGAGGACCGCCAGGGCCACCTTCCAATGCGTCGATCGCTGGGTCGTTCCCGGGAAATCCCCAATAATCCGCGTGAACGCGACCGACGACTTTCATTCGGGATTTGGAATGCCCAGACGCGACGGTACCTTTTAATGCCGATTTCAGTTCCTCAATAGCACTGGATTGTTTTTCGACAATTTCCTGTAGGGATGCGAGGTCACTCTGTCCATTAGCATCGCCGTCGGAAGCAAAATAATAGGGACCCACGCCACCCTGCAAACGCGACTCCAATTCCCGGATACGGTGTTCTTGCTGTTCAAGGCGATCGAGCAGGAAATCGGCCTCGACAAGGTCAGATTGAGCGTTAACGGAGTGTGTGAATAACACGGCGATGCAAATGAATAAAAGAGTTGCGATACGGCAAGTGATCTTCATGTTTTTTGCTCCGTTCCTTGCCAGTTGATTTCTGGGAAGGCGTCCCAGTGAAACAACCGCACCATTCCGTTAGTTATTTTTCTTTGGATTATGCGACTTTTTTCGGATGTCGCTCCTTTCCTTTATCGGGGTTGGTTTTGGGAAGGTTGTATTAAGAAATGGTTTTCTTTCGCCCAAAAGTTAGGGCGTTGAAAAGAAATAAAGCTACAACCCGTTCGACCGTTAATTCCGGAACTAGCAATAAGAGTCTCAGAAATAGAAAGGACGGCGAAAGGGTCTTCATAGAAGCGTGGACGGGGGCAGCTAGCAGTCGCTGCTCAACGAACATCAGCGTAGCTGCCGAGATCCGTTAGTGGAGGGAACACGACGTTAGTAGAGAAGAACGTTTAGAAATTAAGCATGAACTGTGTTCCCAAGATGTCGTATTTGCTCGAGACGACGGACGGTGACGCGTTGAATCCGTTGTCTTCAACGCGACCGTGAATCCAGTTCAACTGCAGGCGGGCATAGGCCGTCCAGTACCAGTTTAGGCCCAAGGTAAAATTCTCGCCTCGCCCACCGAGAATATCATCGTCGTTAAAATCAGCGTAAGAATAACGGGCAGCAATCTGCCAGGCTCCATAGCCGCTGCCGAGGCTGCCGTCGCATGTTTTCACCAGAAAGAAGTCTTCGAGGGGTTCCACTCGTGAGAGGTTGCCAATTTTTCGATTCCAAGGCATGTGGTCTCCGGTTAAGAAATAGGAGAGATAGAGATAACCCCCGTGCAGCTGTACTTCTTCTCCAAATCCAGCAGCACGATTCACCCATACGTGCATGTATTCGGTGACCACTTGTAGCGGACCAATGTTCAAAGCCCCCTCGGCACCCAGTAGTTGGTAATTTGTAGCGCCGGCGATGACACCGGTGTCAAGCCACCGTTTCGTTGTTCTTGCTTCTGGAAAGGCTCGAAAGCGGGCCGCACTCGGGTCCGGGCCAGTCGGGTTGTTAAAGTCGGAAGTATTTTCGTCAGGATAGGCTGTGCTGCCAGAAAGAGCCCAATGGCCATAGCCTCGACCATTGGTTTCTTCGTCGTACCAAAACGTATTGGCAATACGAGCAGCTGCTTCTAACTGCAAATCGTCATTGGTATAATTACCGGTCGCTTGAATGTTGCGCATGTTAAAAACACCGAACCGCCAGTTCCACTCTAGGTCGGGCGAGAATCCATACGACTGGATTCCCACACGTCGGTTACTTTCGTTGAAGGCGTCGGTAATAAACGGTCTTTCCATAAAAACGTTCCAATGCCCGCTGTTCAATTGGTCAAGCGCGTAAGGCCGCTTTTGATTGCCGACCAAAAGTTTTTGTAGGAAAGGGACATCGTTCCAGCCTAGCCAGCAGTCTCGGAACTGTGTCTGGAATCCGCCTTCGTATTCCATTTCCAGCCGATATTCCATGTTGGCGGGCAACGTTCCTTTTACTCCGAATCGCAAGCGTCGCCATTCAAACTGATTCTGAGGACCGTCTGGACCACCCTCTAGTAACTCGGCACCGTGGTCATGGTTTGGATGTCCCCAATAGGCGGCGTTCACTCGCCCAACTATTTTCATGCGAGATTTCGGATGACCTGAAATGACCTGTGTGCCAATCGCGTTTTTTAGTTCGTAAAGCTCTTTGTTTTGGGTTTGAACCACGTCGCGGAGTCGTTCGAAAGCCTCTTCGTCGTCGGTAGGAACCTGAAGGGAGTTATTTGTCGAGGACGAGACAAATAGGGTTTGACTTTGACGGTATTCCCAAAGGCTTTCGAGTTCACGCAACCGCTGTTCTTGCTGCTCTAGTCGGTGTAAGAAATATCCGTTGGTATCGGGAGCAACAACCGCCAATAACGGTGTGGCTAGCAGGAGTATTAGGGAAGCGCCTAGACAGAATGTCTTTTGCGCATAACGATCCGCCATTATGTCCTCCGTGACAGCCGTGGCGAGGTTGAATTTGAGTAGTGTGATGAAGTTGTCGCGTCCCACCGTAAGCTTGGAGGAACCCGCTTCAATATATATCGTGCGGAAGTTCTCCGCGGAGCGGCGCATGTCGCTCAGGTTTTGTTTGGAGTCTTATCGTCGAGTCATGGAAGTCCGAGACCACTTGTGGTACCGAGTGAATGGTATCGCGAGCAATCCGCTCGGCACTTGACCTCGATACAACAGCTGAATGAGTCTACGGACGATGACACATTTCAAGAGTTTCGGGCGACGAACCGTGTCGGCTTTCCGGAAAATCCGGTGTGTGGCGCTGATCACAAGCGCATTTGCACTACATGCGTTGAAATCAGACAACTTTGCCTATCCCGTAGGATTGCTATGAGTTGTAATATCGCTGCAAAGCGTATTCGGCTGGAGCCGTGCGATAAATGTTCACCGGAATTGGGGAACCATGTCAGACTGTTTGCCCGCCAGGAGCACCATTCATGGATTCACTACGTTTTGCGGCTGTCCCTCAAGAAAACGGACGATGTTTTCGATGGCAGTGTCCATCAGTCGACTACGTGCGGACCTGGTTGCCCAGGCAATGTGAGGAGTAATCTGACAATTGTCGGCGTGAAACAGTGGGTTTTCTGCCGAAGGAGGTTCGATCTCCAGGACATCTAAACCTGCACCGGCAATTTGTCCTTCGTTAAGCGCATCAGCGAGGGCCTGGCTATCGATGAGGGGTCCACGGCTAGTGTTCACCAGTAGCGCAGATGGTTTCATTAGTGACAGGCGTTCTCGGTTCACCAATTTGTTGTTTTCCGGTGTGAGTGGGCAGTGTAAGCTGATAACGTCGCTTTCACGGAAAAGAGTTGTTAAGTCAACAATTTGGTCGTTTTCTTCGGCAGTGACTTGCATGGCGTCGTAAGCCAGTACCTGCATTCCGAATGCTCGCGCTAACTTGGCTGTAGCCCGACCGATGCGTCCGTATCCGACAACACCCATTTTTAAACCAGCCAGTTCGACAAGAGGAAAATCCCAATAACAGAAATCAGGACATTCACCCCAACGACCATCCAGCACGGTTTGATGGTGATGGTTGACTCGTTGGGTAAAAGACAGGATGTGGGCAAACGTCATTTGTGCCACAGAATCCGTCCCGTAGGTGGGAATATTGGTGACTGGAATGTCTCTTTCGCGCGCCGCGTCGCCATCCACTACATTGAAACCGGTTGCCAAAACCCCAATGTATTTGACTTTTGGTAACTGATCTAAAACTTCTCGGCTGAGAACCGTTTTGTTGGTCAAAACGATTTCGGCGTTCGTTGCTCGGGATACGGTTTCGTCAGCGGGAGTACGATCATGTACCTTGAATTCACCGATATCTTCCAGTCCGCTCCAGGAAAGATCTCCGGGGTTGAGCGTGTAGCCATCAAGAACAACGATTTGTAGAGTGTCAGCCATGGTTACCTTGTCCACTGCAAGAATGATGAAATTGTCATATTGCCCACACGTCGGCTGATGACACCAGATATTGGAGGTGTGTCCTTCAACGCCGTCAAGTATTTTCACACTGTGAAACAAAAAAGGTGGTTCTTGTTGTAAGACGCGATCCTCCCTGGTATTACCCGATGGAAGAGCCAACACCCTTTGCTGCAGAATACCTAAACAGTGTGAGTACTTGTCGGCAGTATGTACCACCGGCCGGGTCTTACTACGGCGCGGCAGTGCCGGCTTGGTAGTTTAGCCTATGTGGCAGCGTCCGGCGAGGTGTGGCGGGGCCAAAAAATAACGGCCTTCCTGAATTGCCGGATTGTCCGCAGAAAATCACCGAGTCTTACCGACTCGAGCAAGCCCTGGGAAAGCGAGATCCTAACGGACGACAATTAGCGTTAGCCAACCACTGTGCCATGTCGAGGACTGCCCGCGGTTGCGGACAGCCCTCGCATGGACAATCGCCCGTATCAAATGATTGGTTGTCACCAGAGGCCTGGTGGATTTGGGGATGTGAGGCCGTCGTGAAAAGCTGTTTGTCTAGGTGTTGATCTAAGCCGCGGTGTGGCTCCATTTGGATTGAGTTCGACGTTCGTGACGCAGATGGATGCCACCAAATGAAGCTTGCCGACGCCGCCAAGTGCCCTTCGCCGGCTTCCTTTTCGATGCTCGAATGCTGTTGCGACATCCGGACACCGGCATGATCGCTTGGCGATGTCGCCGAATCTTGACAAAGGTTTCCGTGCTGTGTTCGCTTGTGTCGAACTGCCAGTCGGTGTCCCTTAGGTTGGGCGTTGAATAATCCATGGCATTCGTCTTGATGTTGCAGTCGTCTATGAATTTTGTCGTCTTGTGTTTTTAATTCTGTGCCGACGTGCTACGGTCATGTAATTTTCACGCAGCAAAGTTGACACGGTCGTCCGTGTCCCAAAAGTAGAAGCCCACGTGGTGTCAGGACGCCAAGGCGTCTGGCTTGTGTTTGCGCCGCAAGAACTTGTGTGGCTGGCGACGGCTTTGCTTGAGAAAGACCAACACACAGTCCGTGATCAGGCATTCGAATCCCACGCCATGCGAAGGAACCCGCCATGCTGGGGAAGCAATGGCGAGTGTCCAATCGCATTGGTGGTCAACCTAAAAAGGATGACAGTATGGATACGAAGGCCGTTCGTTTTTAAACGGCAATGGGGTTTGTCCTTCCCTTTCTATGTATTACTACGGACAAGAATGTTCGATCCTGCGCGGGATCAAGAAATTTTTTGCAATGCGACGAAGTCACGCAAAATAAGGATTTGTAGTTCCTTTTCGGAGCTGCGAACCTGTTCTCTCGCGATAACTTCATGGCTTTCTAGAGACACGCGAGCCTTGAGACACGCGAGCCTTGAGACACGCGAGCCTTGAGACAGGCTAACAGGCTATTGTCGTTGGTACGCATTTCTGAGGTCGCACCCGATTGTACGATATTTACCAGGTCCTTCTTGTTGACCGCCAGGCACTCATTTACACTGAAGTTTTGGCTTTCCGGGTTACGGCAAGAATGGATTGAGTCGGTCTCCAGGTCACATCAAAGGACGCGACTAGTATCATGAAACCCCCGTCACGATCAGAGTTTGATAGTACCCGTTGGTCGCTGATCGAAATGGCCGGCGCCAAGGACGGTTCTCAGCGTCGAACGGCATTGGATAAAATCCTATCGGCTTACCTGCCAGCACTGCAAACCTATTTAATGTTGAACCGTAGGCTGAATGCTGAAGAAGCCGAGGACTTGTTGCATGATTTTGTGACGGACAAGATTTTACAAGGTGATCTACTCAGTCGGGCGGATCATACGAAGGGCCGGTTCCGTTCGTTGCTCATCAAATCGCTTAATAATTATTTGGTGGACCGGTATCGATCACGCCAGTCATCGGACCCGACGGCGAAAGGGACTAAAAGTCTGGAAGATTTGGGTTCCAGTTATCCTGGTCATCCAAAGAACAGTGAGGCGGACCTGTTCGATGCCATTTGGGCACGCACGATTCTTGTAGGGGCTGTCGCGGATTTACGACAACACTGTGAGCAGGAGAAGCGCGAGGACATTTGGAAACTTTTTGAAGAACGGCTGTTGAGACCTTTGATGTGGGATACGCCTCCTACTCCCTATGATCAACTCGTCGGGGAACTTGGCTTTGAATCCGCTGCTCAGGCATCCAATGCGTTCATGACTGCCAAGAGGCAGTTTCGGCGAGCTCTTAACGCACGTGTGGCGCCGTTTGCACACGAGAAGTCTGTGGTTGATGGTGAGATCGTCGAGTTGAAAACGGTGTTGGCATCGACCGGTAGTCTTGATTTGAAGCTGCCACTGGATAAGACGTTCGAGTCAAAAACGTTGGATCAGGCCGGGATCCAAAGATTGGCGAAACTTCTGGACTTAAATGACGAAGATCCCTCTCCCTGGTCGGATGAACAATTGACTGGTTCGCTTGAGTATCATCTGGCTCTACCTTTGACGGATTGCGTCGGCCAGGTCTCTCCTCGGCTAGCCGCTGGCATTTCGTTGATGGCGTCGAGTGATGTGGCTCCTGTTGTCACTTTGTATGATTTGTTCGTCCACACGGCTCCACCCATCGACGTGTTACGGGCCGTCAAAGATTGGGCAACTCAGCGCATGCAGAACAAAGATGCCAATACTCCGCCCCAAATTGCACCGGTAATTTATCTCAGTGCCGTGACGGTTGCGCTTCTGCGCTGTGATGAACGGATTACTCGATCGGACGACGCCGATTTAGAAGTAACCCTACGGCAAGCACTAGGAGCAAGGTGGATTGCTCAATCCATCCGTAATTTGTTTAAAGAGGCTCTGCAAAAAGTCGGGTAGAGCTTCATCTATGGAGCGGTGCAGCGCTCAAGTGGTTATGGACGCTTTCGAACCTTTTCCGTCCGGTGGTCGGCTTTTACAAGTGCTGGCATTTCTCCATAAGGATATCTTACGGTTCATGGATAGTTTGGAGCAACCAATCGCGATCCCATAAGTGTGGCTACACGGTACACTTGTTTCCGAACAGAAACGTTTTCGTCATAATTTGGCGAAGGTTCATGATTTCGGGTCAGTTTCTAAGGCGATGAGCGTGGCGTTATTGATCAAAAATGGACAGGTGGTTACCGCCACAGATTCGTTTCACGCAGACATACGCTGTGAAAGTGAAACGGTTTCGGAAGTAGCGCCTAAGATCGCAGCGAGTCCTGACGACACGGTCATCGATGCGGGGGGAAAGTATGTTTTCCCCGGTTTTATTGACCCTCACGTCCATATCTATTAGCCATTCATGGGAACCTATGCCAAGGATGACTACACTTCGGCCAGTCGAGCGGCTTTGGTAGGGGCAACCATAACGCTCATCGAAATGTGCTGTCCGAGCCGTTTCGAAAATCCATTGGAGGCTTTTGACTTGTGGCGTTCCAAAGCGGACGGCCAATCGGCTTGTGATTATACTTTTCATATGGGAGTAAGTCGTTTTGATGATACGACTACCGAGCAGCTACAGCAAATTGTGGACGCTGGTATTTCCTCGCTGAAAGTCTTTCTAGCGTATCAAGGATTTTTTGGGATCGATGATACTGAGTTGTTCCGAACTCTCCAATTTGCAAAAGAATCAGGCTTGATCGTCACCGCCCATTGCGAAAACGAAACTGTTGTGGCTCAGTTGCAGTCACGGCTGCTGGCGGCAGGGCAGGTTGCGCCGCGTTTTCACGAATCTTCGGGACCAACCGTTGTGGAAGCTGAAGGTGTCCATCATCTGATGACGTTTGCTGAATTGACTGGGGCACATGTCTATTGTGTGCATACTTCTTGCGAGCCAGCGGTTCGTGCTGCTGAAGAGGCTCGTCGACGAGGGGTCAATGTCTGGACTGAGGTTGTCATTCCACATTTAGTTCTCGACCAAACAGCGACAGAGACAAGTGATTTTGAAGGCGCAAAATATGTCATGTCGCCTCCTTTGCGTGACAAAAAGCATCAATCCTGTTTGTGGACGGCTTTACGCAATCGAGTGATTCATACCGTAGCCACCGATCACGCCCCTTTCGACTTCGTAAGCCAAAAAGAAATGGGGCAAGACGATTTTACCAAGATCCCCAATGGGATACCGTCTGTCGAAGACCGAATCAACTTGCTGTACACATATGGGGTCAAGGCAGGACGAATCGACTTGAACACCCTGGTGGACGCAGGGAGCACACAAGCTGCCAAGCTGTTTGGACTTTATCCGCGTAAAGGTACTATTCAGCCAGGAAGTGACGCGGATTTGGTAGTCTATGATCCTGATTGCCCCGGCTCGCTTTCTGCCAAGACACACCACATGAACGTCGACTATAGTGCTTTTGAGGGATGGAATATCGCTGGCCGACCTGAGGTCGTCACCGTGCGTGGAAAAGTCCAAGTCCAGAACGGAACATTCACCGGCGACACGAACTATGGACAATTTTTGCAGCGTTCGCCGAATCACTAGTGAGCATTGGTTGACCGGTGCACTCCCAGCTTTCCTCGGTTGCCAACGTTGACGGTCTGATAAACAATAAGATCAAATGCAATATTTCGAGCCATTAACCTCATGAAGCGGGAGATCCCCAGGCCCATGCACTTCTCTTGTTTGATAAAAATGCAACCCTCTTTCGGCCATCGCGGGCTTGGTGGGGTGTTTGTTTGCCTTGTCGTCGCTTTTGTATTTGTCTCTAGAGAATCTTCCGCTCAAACAAAACGTCTTATCTTTAAAGGCCAAGACGAAGTCCTGGAAAGTGGAAGTATCCCCAACGTGATTGCCGTTAGAACCTCTCAGCCTCCGAAACTGGACGGCAAGCTTGATGATGAATGTTGGGAAAGCGCAAAGCCCATCTCTGGATTTTGGAAGTATGGCAGCGAGAAGCCGGCGCGTGTCCAGACCATAGGGTACGTCCTTTACGACGAGACCAACATTTATGTTGGTCTCGGTTGTTTGGAGCCACATCCGGAGAGTATTAAAGCGCCGGGCAACACCGAGCCACGTCAACCGCATGACGATGGTAGCCTGTTCGCAAACGAATTAGTGGAGATCATGCTGAAGCCCAACCATAACGCACCGGAGTATTGTCATTTCGTGACGGATATTTCGGGTGCTACTTGGGATGCATTCCGAACGCATGGTGGAGGCACCATCGATCCGGATTGGAACAGCGCAATGACCGCGTCTGCGTTCCGAGGAGATGGCTATTGGTCCATCGAACTGCGTGTTCCCTTCTATTGCCTTGGTGTGGCGCGCGGCTCGGTGCGTTCTGATTGGCGTATAAATTTGTGTCGCATCAAACAAAGCCCTCGCGAATTATCAACGATTGCTCGAGAGGGGCAATTCTATGAAGGCTACAAGTTTGCATGCCTTCGCGAATTGAATATCGATTTTTCACCGTTTTTCGTCGAGGTGAGCAAACCGAAACTTTTGGGGAAAGCCGGTGGCGACGGGCCGTCAGCATCTGCGCACTTGATGGTTAAAAACAACACAGGAATCGACCGCAGTTTACGTATTGAATTGCGAGATCTTCAAGGTAGTCCTGTCGGCTCAGCGTTGGAGCTGGAAATAGGGGATGGACAGGAAGAGCGGATCGAACTGGGCTCGATTCGACTAGAAGCCGACGCGACGAGAAGTCATGAGGCAGTGTATGAGGTGGTTTCTTCAACAGAGGCTAATCAGGCAGTCGTTACGGATGTCTCTAGCGGTAGAATACTCTCGCTGTCGAATCTGCGCTATCCTACCCATTTCGCGATGCTTGAGCTGGACCTGGTTCAAGGAAATAAGGAAGAGAATCAGCTAGCTCATCATCCTCTCACGATTGAAGTGAGCACGGCAATCGATAAAAGAACGCGTCGTGAAGGGTACATTCAATTGGAGGTGTCGAACGTGGAGCAAGCCCTTGAGCTGGCATCTCAAACGATCGCCCATGCTGAAAGAGTCATGCGCGTTACATTAGATCGATCGGAGTGGCCGACCGGAAAAACCGAGGTTCGTGCGAAGTTTCTAGACGCAAGTGGCGAAACAGTTTGTCAAGCGACACGGACTTTTGTCAATCTGCCGCAGAGAAAAGATGTCGGTAAGAAGTTAAATAACCTTGTGACGGAACTCATCAACACACAAGGCGAACAGCTGTCCGCAAGCCAATCAATTCAGTTTGTCAATCCTCGTAACGGATGGATTTACTTTGCCGCGACTGGGGATACAGAAGTGGAATTGTTGTTGGATGGTGAACGTCGGGTGCCATTGAGGGCTCCGGGACTCAATGTTGGAGAGAAAAGAGAGGCAATGCGATTTGTTTCGGCTGGGGCACATACGGTGGCTGCACTCCAGGAGGTTCGGGGGTTGGAGGTGCGTTCCATTCCCGAATTGGCTTATTGGCGTTATCCAACCCAACCCCACCTGGATGACCTGGTGGCTAAGGAATTAGCTCCGGTGCTGAACTGTATTGGTGTCTCCGGTCGTGGGCAGAAAGAACCTCAGTATCAAGACATCATTGACAGGTGGAACAGCGAAGGCAAACGTCTGGTCGCTGCGGGCGGTCGCGTGCCGTCTTACCATATTCCCCCCTTGAGCGTCGAGAAATCTTACCAGTTCTGGGAAGCTGTCGACGGTTATTCCAACCCCAAATTCGACGCGATTATCGTGGACGAATTCGGCGTGGGTGATTTTCCGGTGACAGACTACCCGATCATGACCAAAGCGCTTCGGCAACTTACTGTAAATCGCCCGGACAAGCTGTTTTATCCATTTGTACTGGATATCCACGGTATTCAAGACGTCAAGCCGTTCATGGAGGCAGTGATTGAAAACGGGGCACCTCTTGTGTGGGAATGGTACGAGCGAGAAGAACCTAGTGAGAAGCGAGCGCTCGCAAAAATCAATGACGCGATTACACAGTCGATGGTCGGCTGGAACGAATTTCTGTTCGAGGCGGCAAACCACCTTGAGATTTGCCTCGGTTATTACAACGAACCGCCCGAATCACTCAACAATAATCCTGCGGTAGACTTCAAGGTATGGATGGATCTGCAGTTTCACAAACTGGCCACGCACCCGGCGTTTGACGGTTTGTACGGCTTCATGGAATACAACGCGAAGCGATGCGATGAAGAAACGCTTCGGTGGCAAGCCAAGTTATATCGGCACTACGGTATGGAAGGTCAACGCAGTCTGCTCTCCAAGAAATATGGCTTCAAGTATGACCTGACGCACCTACGCAATCCAGATTTCGACAGCGAGACGGAGGGGTGGACCATTCACTCAGCTGAAGAGGGAAGTGTGGGGACAGACAGCTTTCCGGGATTGGGGCGTTTGGAAGGGCGTGTACGCGGAGCAACCCGAGGTGACAACTACGTTTGGCTGCGACGAAGCACCAAGGCGCCCAACCTGGTTGTGCAAGAAGTGCGTGATCTGAAACCTGGCCAACTCTATTCGCTCAAAATGTTTTCTGTCGACCGACAGGATCTGGTCAACATCAGGCCAGCCGAAAAAAAACATGCGCTGACGATTCGAATAGACGGCGCGACGGAAGTCTCGATGAACCGTCGACAAATTGTTTTCGAGAGTGCGCGCGGAGGTGAAGTGTCACCCTATAGCCGAGAGCTGAATCCTTGGTTTAACTATCATCGCCGGTTGTTCCGGGCCACGGGAACCTCCGCGACACTGGTCATCTCGGATTGGGGTAGTGTTAGCGAGCCCGTTGGTGAAATTGGACAAGAGATAGCGATCAATTTCGTCGAACTGCAGCCCTATCTCGAATCGTTGTGAGGGCGTGGTTTTTCGCGATCCCTGAAAATCAGTCGTCGGTGCTGGCCTGTTGCGATGTCTCTAGCGGTTCCTCCCCCAACGTCATCACATTCGGCTCGCAAAAACAACCAAACACATTGATTTGCACCAGTAGACAGTGAGGGGTTGCGCAAAAGTCCCAAAAAATTCCCTAGGCACGTCTCCTCGATCGGATAGCCCCCAGCAACACTCCAGGAATGATTGACAAAATGAATGTCGAAGGTTCCGGCAACTGTGCCGACCGTAGTGCACCAACAGTGGTTGCACGAAAATCAGACACTTCATAGGTCAGAGTTGCTCCAGCCGCCTGGGCTTGAATCCCGAAGCCAACGCGATGAAGTCGTGTGAAATCGACGTTGAAGGGAAGTTCATCCAGGTCGCTCAACGCGAAGACGTAGCTGCCTGGTCCACTGATGGGCCTAGTCGCGTAATTCCAGGCCTGGCCCTGTTCGGCAAAGACAGAAAGTGTGCCGGCGGAAGGTGCTTGCTCCAAGACAACCTCCAGCGCATTCCGCCCGCTCCCGGTCAAATTGGCCGTGCGACTTCCGTCGTACGACACGGTCACGTTTCCACTTGAATGCGGCGAAATGGAGATGCTTAACGAATCGTCGGTTTGATAGGAATCGTCCGGCTGCAAACTGGCTTGCACGGATGTACCACTCAAAAGATGGACCTCCGTAAGACGTCTACCATTGCTAAAGAACGGAGATATCACTTCGGCCACGTTTTGGAGTAACGAACCGTGCGGCGCGTTGGCATGGAGGTTGAATCCATCGGTTTCGAAGGAGCCCAGCGGTACACAGCTGGGCGCTTCGCAACTGCCTCCCGTGGTGGGGCTCATGACGACCGATCGAATCGCGTCTAGATACGCTCCATCGGGGTCACCTAAAGTAGGCGCGATGTAGCCACCTTCACCAAACTCATTCCATGCATAGAGCATCACCAGGCGCTCAGGCGTGGCACGACTTGGATTGGCGTCGATCCAATCGATGGCCTTTTGCAGATGAGCTGCCACGGCCGCAGGAGTCCGGCTGGGGTTGAAATACCAGGTGGGTGGAGTGTTCCAGGGTCGCGCGTCCCAGCCGCCCATGATCATGGGAATATACGACTGTGAAATCGTGTTCTCGGTATTCCAAATGCCGGGAGCCCAAGTGTCGTTTCCCTCCACGTATTCTGTTAGGCTTTGGTAGGGATACTCCACTTCACCAGCGCCCCAGCCCGGTACCGCATTGTAGCGCGTGACGTGTGAATACAACGAAGAAGAACCGGCCGCATTGGCGGCAAAGTCAATGCCGCCGAGGCCAGCGGTTGCAGCAATCTGTTGGAAATAGTTGTAATTTTTTTGCGTCATGCCAGCAGCGTTGAAGTTGGTGATCAATGGCTTTCCACCCACCTGTAAATACTGAGAGTCTGTCAAATATGGCAACAACATATCGGCCACTTGTTCCCATTCGGCATCGCTGTTGATCGGTGTTGGGTGGACATCGATAATGTTGATGTTGAATTCCATGCGATCTCGGTTAGAGGCTTGCATGAAATTCACTAGGCCTGAATTGATCCCGTCGTTCAACGTTGCAAAAGCACTGCCGTACCAGTACAGGTTGAAGCTAAAGAACGAGATGCCATGGTCGGCCGCGAGATCTATCTGTTGCTCCATGATCTCAACCGTATCCCCTCTCCAGAGACCCCCACCCCAGATTGGTTCCCGCTCTGGAAATTGCGTCCGTAACTCGTGATTGGCAAAAGCTGCCGTAAGCCCCGGTGCGTCGTGATACCATCCCTCGAAATAGTAGGCACCCACTTTTGCCGTTGGTGTTGCCGTGGTGGAGTTTGTCGACCACAGGAACGGACACGACATGGCTATCGCGCTTAGTAGTAGCCGACGCGTCCACGCAGATTTCAAGATGGCCAGACACAGGTCCATTACCATTTTCTCATGCTCCAGGATACAGACCTAATTATAAACTATTTGGACAATGTCGTTTGTGAACTGCCAAACAAGGGTCGAAATGGTGTGGTTGCCAGAGTTGCTGTTCGCAACCGCTGCTCGTCGTTAAATTCATGTCTTCTCGAGAATATGCATTCACGATTTACCAATTTAGCGTTTGGCAAACCGTGAGGGAGTTCGGCGAATTACGGACAATTTAAAAGAGGCTGAAGGTCTCTCAGTCGGACCAGTGTCCCACAATTTTCGTCGGGCCAGTCTGTTGACGCCTATGCCTTTGAATCGTCGGGGAGGCAATTGCCGTCCGTATCCTGTGTGACGCCACGAAAGAAACTGCGAGGAGCGGACTGTCTAGAGGTGATTGCAGTTGATATCGAACTACGCAGCGAGGAGTCCTCTCGTGTATTTTGAGAACCTGGCGTTAGACGGGTGTCACTGATATTCGGATGGTTGTTGATTGGGGATTCGTACCACCTATGGTATCTGGAAACTATGGCCGCGTTTCGTATCTGCACAGGAATCCCCACACGCCGGTTGGGTCTTGTCGTGATGTACGTTTCGGTGTTTGGTCGACCTGGGAATCAATCGCCGTGCACTTTGTTTCAGGCTAGGGAAGTGTGGCACCTATCGGCGAATCATCATCACATAGGTAAGACCTGACGATGTGAGACGTTGCTAGAATAATCTTTGTACTTGGTGTGAAAGACAAACACTGTAAACTGCGTTAGCCTTCAAGAAAGTTACCAGCGTTCCGGCAGTGTCGGGATTTGCTCAGAATATCCTGTGACGGTCGATATGTATTAAAAACGTCGATCATTCTTAGCGGGCAAATTCGGCTTGCCAGGATTCAACGGTCGCTGGCTCGACACGCCCACGATGCAACACCAAACGATAACGCAGGACAAGATCTGTGTTAGTGGACAAGGGAATGGGATGGCGGCCCGGATAAGCCACATTCTGCATGCTGCGTGCATTTCTCAGAATCCAAGACGGTGGAAATACCGGATGCGATGGGTGGCAGAGGATGGCAACGCCGGTGGACTGAGCACTGCCGTCGCTTTCGGTAACGTCGACCCAAGTGCCAGCTTCTACAGCTGTGCGCTGAGGCACGACACGTCCAGCTGGCCCCTGGAAAAGAATGTTTTCTGGCAGGCTCATCCTTATGGAGAATCCTCCATATCCTTTTACGTTTTCCGATCCACCGATCCGCAGGTTCTCTTCTAAGGCGCGCAAACGTATTTCAAAATCAATCCGTTGTGAGTTTTGTTGGCTAGGATAGACGCGAATCAGCGTTGTCTCGTCGACGAAAGGTTTTTTGACACCCACATCATTTTTCCAGAGTGGTGATTTCCATTTTACTCGTGTAAGAAGTGCTGCTGATTTGTCTGTAAATCGAATAACTTTGATGCTACGCACGTCCCATTCGAATTGTTTGGTGCTCCAGCCGTCGCCAACACGATGATCGCCAATCCAGATCTGGTGCCACCCCCAGAAGACGCCACGATGATGTGGATGGTCTTCGGGGAAATCTTCGGTCAGCACGTTACCATCAAAATCGTACAAAGGATGAACATAGTGCGCCCGTTCCCAGCGGCCATCCCAGGAGGTCGCATCTCGTTGGTACTTCAGCACAGGGCGGCAGTTTTCACGCACCAGATAACCGCCGGCTTCACGCACCACATGGATTGCACAAGTGCGGTGGAAAGCTCGGCAAGAATTGGACAGGCCGAACAGTGCGAGCCATAGTGCGACAAAACGAACAATTCGGGCGACATGGTGCTTGTTGATCATATTGGTTTTTGTCTAAGCCTTTTTGTTTTCTTCTGGACGCTATGTGTGGAAAAGAAGGGTAAGTCGTTTTGATCACGGCCTATGCACAGCAACGAAGTGTTTTAATAGCCCGGTGAGGCATTCGAACCTTTGGTCGGTCTGGTGGTTTCCTGCATGTCAACTTGCCGAACACCACTGCTGGCTTAACCTGCAGTGATACCCAAAGTCTCACATTCTATATTACTCCCAAACCGTGCACAGGAACAGGAAACCGGATTACACATTGAATTATCTTTACAGAGTGACAACAATTCTAGCCGGTGAAACAAGTATTACTTGTATTTCAATAGGTGAAGTTCCATGAATACTACGATTCTTATGGTGATGTCAGTTTGCTGGCAGGCCACTCCCGAACCTCTCGAAGTTTTGTATGTCACAGGAGGTGGTTATCACGACTATCCGGCACAAGAAGTTATATTGCGTGAGGGGCTTTCCGCGCGCGCCAACATTCGCTGGACTACTTGGAAAGGTGAAAAGACGACAGCGGGTGTTCCCGAACTCTACTTGAACGACCATTGGGCTCAAGGAGTGGATGTTGTCATTCATAATGGCTGTATGGGCGACATCATGGATGGCGGGGAAAAGACTCCGGCACAGATTGTGAAGGAACACCAACAAGCGGGCGTGGGCGTGATGGTGATTCATTGTGCCATGCATACGTACCGAAATGATCGGTCTGGCGAATGGGAAAAGCTAACGGGCATCTATTCCGTACGACATGGCCCTCACTTTCCGTATGTCGTACGAAAACTGAAAGAGCACCCGATCATGGCAGGTGTGCCGACAGAATGGGAAACACCTCAAGGTGAGCTTTACCATACCAAGCCAATTGACAGCACGATTCCGTTAGCCGAAGGATACAAACGTGATGACCCCACAGTGCAACGCCAAGTCAATATTTGGGTGAGCACCCATGGCAAAATGCGAACATTTGGGACGACGATTGGACACTACAACGAAACCATGTCTATCCCAACTTACCTGGACATTGTAGCACGGGGCATGTTGTGGACGGCGGGCAAACTGAACGCCGATGGAACGCCTGCAGCAGGTTTTGGAGCCAAGTAATTGGCCAACATAGGATGCAACCGGTGGGACACCGGATCGTCCTTTTTGTATAGATGATCACCCCTCATCTAGCGGAAGTCCTTGTCGCTTCCAGGCTCGTCCGGTGGGTGCTACCAACTCGATCCGCTCATTCCGCACTGGGTGCTGAAAGGCTAACCGATGAGCGTGCAAAGCAATACCGGGCGAAAAATCGTCAGCATTGCCGCCGTATTTCCTGTCTCCCAAAATGGGATAGCCTCGGGACCCGAACTGCAACCGAATTTGGTGCTTGCGGCCCGTTTTGAGATCGATTTCAACAAGTTGCTTGTTTTTGCCGGATGAAAGACAGCGGTACGACAATTCAGCGTGTTGTGCTCCGGGCTTCTCTTGGCCAACAACGTGCATCCGACGATGTCGCTCGTCTTTTACGACCCAGTCCGTCCATGTTCCTGCAGATGGTTCTGGAGCACGAGACAGGATAGCCCAATAAGTTTTGTCGACCTCCCGACTGCGAAACTGTTCCGTCAACCGTGCAGCCGCCTTAGAAGTTCGGGCAAACAAGACGATGCCGGTCACGGGAGCATCCAGTCGGCTCACCGTTCCCAGATAAACATTGCCCGGTTTGGAGTGAACGGTCTTGATGTATTGTTTGGCCAATACCAGCAAACTCGGCTTGTTTGCCGGAACACCCATCGTTGCCAGGCCAGCTGGCTTGATGACGGCCAACAAATGGTTGTCTTCGTAGATAATGGGAAAGGGAGTATTCACTTTGCTGTAAAATCGGGGTTTCAATGAGTGTAAGTGGAATGCTGCTGCGTGTCACTGCTGGATTGTCCACCAATGTATGTTATGGTTGGTCTTGCGACTGCTGGACAAGACAGTCGTCGCACCCATTTCGGCGACTGTGGCTGGGCGGTAAACGATTGTTTCATTGGAGCGTACAATGAAACATTGCACTAGATGAATATGAGCGAGCCACATTGGGACGTGTGAGGTATTTGTGAACTGCAATACGAAACTTATCCTGGGGAGCACCTCCCCGCGACGTAAAGATTTGTTGGCTGAGGCTGGGTTTGAATTCGAAGTGGTGACGCCCAATGACTCTGCCGAGTGTGGTATTTGTACCCAGGAAACGCCTCCAGAACTTGTTGCCAGGTTAGCCTATCAGAAGGCTCGGGATGTGGCCGAGCGAATCGAACAGGGGCTGGTCATTGGCTGTGATACCGTCGCCGAATGTTGTGGTCAGATTTTAGGCAAACCAAAGGATCGTGAGCACGCGGAGTGGATGTTGCGCCTATTACGGAATCGCGAGCACCGCGTCTACAGTGGCCTCTGCCTTTGGCGTCGACCAGACAACACCAAGCGAGTCGACGTCGATACGACAATACTCAAAATGGAAAATCTCGACGACTCACAAATGATCGAATACTTGAATGGCGGGGGTTGGCAGGGCAAGGCAGGGGGCTTTGGGCTTCAAGACCGCCATGGCTGGATCTCGATTGTGGAGGGCAGCGAGTCCAATGTGGTCGGGCTACCTCTTGAGTTGTTTCAAAAAATGTTGGCAGATATGGAGGTTCTGTAGCTGCCTCCGCTGGGGACGCGTGGAATCTCTTCTAGGTAAGATGGTTCGTCGAGCAGATCGACCGTAGACAAGAAGGAAAGGTATGCGGACACCAGCGTCAAGAGCGATTACACAACGTTCCCGAATGGCTCATGGAAATTCCTGCCGTAGGGTAGATTTCTACTCAGTCAGAACGGTGGTGGAACACAGCGTCTTCGGTCATCATCACAGCAAACGACGTCTACGTAGGGACTGAGTTGAAATGCATCGTAAAGCGCCAGCCAAACGCGGGTTGATCAGCTTGAGTTCGATCCCACAAATCTACCGCAATTTTAACCGGTGGACCGAAATCATATCGATTCTCAGTAAATACGGTCTGGCTGATTGGCTTAGCCGTTTACCGATCGAATTTGCCAAAGGCTTTATCAAAAGCCGTGCGGGCGAAACTTTGGCTCACCACACGCACGAAGCTCGGATCCGCATGGCTTTGACCGAACTTGGCCCTACGTTCATTAAGTTGGGACAGTTGCTCAGCACCCGGCCTGACATCGTGGGTGTGCAACTTGTCGACGAATTGCAGCAATTGCAAACGGACGTGCCTGCGGACTCGGTGGAGATTGTGCGTGCCACACTGGAAGCCGAGCTGGGCCAACCCATCGACGATTTGTTTGAGCTGTTTGACGATACGCCTGTCGCGTCAGCCTCGATTGGGCAGGTCCACCGAGCTACGTTGAAATCTGGTGAGGAGGTTGTTGTCAAAGTCCGCCGGGCGGGCGTCGACAAAATGATTCGAGAAGATTTGGACATTCTTTCCGCCATGGCACAGATGG